>NZ_CP098812.1:3150879-3465967 GCF_036825535.1 Parasalinivibrio latis | reverse complement strand
GTGGGCCGGAAGAGAGCAGACGCAGGTCGTTACATACCTTGGACAGCTTCACAGCCAGACGCTTCAGTGCGCCGTGAACCATTACGTATGAACCACAGTCTGAGGTTGCTTCAATCAGGTCTTCTGCCGGTGTTACGTCCAGGCCGGTGATTTCAGCCAGACGCTGTACAGCCAGAGGCTGGTAACCGGCAACCGCGTTCAGGCCGGTACCGATAGCGGTGGCACCCAGGTTCACTTCCAGCAGCAGGGCCGCAGTGTACTTGAGGTTTTTGATCTCTTCTTTCAGCAGTACCGCGAAAGCACGGAATTCCTGGCCAACAGTCATTGGCACAGCGTCCTGCAGCTGGGTACGGCCCATCTTCAGGATGTTCTTGTTTTCTTCTGCCTTGGCGTTGAACGCCGTTTCCAGATAAGAGATCGCAGACATCAGCTTCACGATGCTGTTGTATACCGCGATGCGGAAACCGGTAGGGTAGGCGCAGTTGGTAGACTGGCTCTTGTTGACGTGGTCGTTAGGGTTAACAACGTCGTATTCACCCTTTTCACGGCCCATCAGTTCCAGTGCCAGGTTGGCAACCACTTCGTTGGCGTTCATGTTCACAGAGGTGCCTGCACCGCCCTGGAAGGCATCAGACGGGAACTGGTCCATGCATTTGCCGGTTTCCAGGATAAGGTCACAGGCCTTGATGATGTAATCGCCCACTTCTGGTGGGATCACACCCAGCTCTTTGTTTGCCATGGCAGCGGCTTTCTTGGTGAAAACCATACCGCGGACAAAGTCAGGGATATCAGAAATGGTAGTGCTTGAGATTTGGAAGTTTTCGACAGCACGCAGGGTGTGGATACCCCAGTAAGCGTCACCCGGAACCTGGCGTTCGCCAAGAAGATCCTCTTCAATTCGGGTGGCAAGATTTGCATTTGCAGCCATTGCTGCATTGGTTTCAATCATCTGAGACATGACTTGGCCTTTATAATTAGAAATTAAGTACCTAGCCCAACAAATACCTGCAGAGTCCTTTCCTCAGAGATTGTGGCTGTAGAAGGGTTTTTAATACCCTGTATGGCTGCGAATTCTATCCACCGCAGGCAGTAAGAATGTGCCTAAGATCAATTTTTTGTATGACGTTATGATCGGGGTTTAAACGCTGTGATCTCGCTCAACATATAATCTCGGTTTTTTATTTTTTGTTGGGTAAATGTTTCATTGATGCCGTATTTACATGTTTTATATTCCGAAATGTGCTGTTTGAATTTCATTCATCTGGCACATGAACCGCACGTAAATTCAGCCATTTTGTAACAACTTTTTTCCGTGTCGCGTTTAAAAATTGAATCCGCAGTTTCCGCCCCCATATCTAAAGTGCTATGTTGCGAGAAGCGACAATCCAGTCCGCTACCGAATGAGGTTTACTTTGTTCCCTATTCTGCTTTTAGCGTTTATTGCTGTACCTATTATTGAGATTGCGTTGTTTATTCAGGTTGGTGGGATCCTTGGCTTGTGGCCGACGATTGCCCTGGTGCTGATTACAGCCTTTGTCGGTGCATCTTTAGTGCGCAGCCAGGGGTTGCAGACTCTTATGTCGGTGCAGCAGCGGTTGCAGCAGGGAGAGCTTCCGGCCCAGCAGATCGTGGAAGGTGTGATGCTTGCAGTCGCGGGGGTTCTCCTGTTGACCCCCGGGTTTATGACAGATGCGATGGGCATGACTATTCTTCTGCCTGCCCCCAGAGCTGCGATTGCCAAATACCTGATGAGCCGGGTCAAAGTAAACACCATGTCTCCGGGTGGATTCCAGCAAGGTGGTTTTTACCAGCAGGGGCCATTTGAGCAGGATCCGTTCAACCGCTCTGGCAATTCAAATGAGGGTAATACCTTCGACGGTGAGTGGGAGCGTAAAGATGGTTCAGATCCGGATGATAAAAATCGCCTGAAATAATTCCGAATCAATATCAAAAAAGCAGCCGAGGCTGCTTTTTCTGTTTAGGGAGCGGGTGGTCAGTCCCGCAGTTCTTCCCTGTTTTCATATTCTGCCAGGGAACCGGGATTTGCCAGGGCACTTTGCTGGACTACATCCCGCCCATGGACAACATCCTTGACTGCCAACTCAGCCAGTTTCCCTGACCGGGTTCTGGGGATGTCCTGCACGGCGAGTATCTTGGAAGGAACGTGGTGGGGCGAGCAGTGCTGGCGCAGGGTTTTGCGTATCCGGTCTTCGAGGTCCGGAGTCAGGATCTCTTTGTCCTTGAGTTGGACAAAAAGAACAACCCGGACGTCATTGTCCCAGGTCTGGCCAATGACTACGGAGTCGGCCACTTCCGGGAGTGTATTTACATACCTGTACACCTCTGCCGTTCCAATGCGGACACCGCCGGGGTTAAGCACGGCATCGGAGCGGCCGTAAAATGTCAGGCCACCAGTTGGCCTTTCCTCAACATAATCTCCGTGGTGCCAGATCCCAGGGAAGCGTTCCCAGTAAGCGGCATTATATTTTTCGCTGTCCGGGTCATTCCAAAAACCGAGAGGCTGGTTGGGGAATGTGTTACAGCACACCAGTTCTCCCTGCTCTCCCGTAACGGCATGCCCATCACTGTTCACCACCCGGACATCCATACCCAGCCCTTTTACCTGGCACTCACTTCGGTGTACCTGACTCATTGGGCTGCCAAGCACAAAGCACCCGCATATGTCTGTGCCGCCTGAAATAGAGCTGAGCTGAACATCCTGCTTTATCTTGTCGTAAACAAAATCGAACTGCTCTGGAGCCAGGACTGAGCCTGTTGAGCAAATTGTCCTCAGGGAAGACAGGTCGTGATGTTCTTCCGGCCAATACCCCTGTTTTGCGAGGGCTTCAAGGTACTTGGCTGATGTGCCGAAAAGCGACACTTTGTAACGTTCAGCCAGTTGCCACAGGATGCCTGGCTCCGGATGGAAAGGGGAGCCATCATAAAGGAGAAGGGTAGCACCGGAGGCTAGCCCACTGACCAGCCAGTTCCACATCATCCAGCCGCATGTAGTGAAATAAAAAACAGTATCCCCGGCTTTTATATCGGAGTGGAGGATATGTTCCTTGAGGTGGTTAATCAGGATACCGCCGACCCGGTGCACAATACATTTTGGCTTCCCAGTGGTACCGGAGGAATAGAGGATAAACAGCGGACTGTTAAAGCTGACTGGGACGAACTCAGGGGGCGGCGGGTTTTCCAGCATCAAATCCTGCCAGGCGATAGCATTGTCTGGCAGTCCGAATCCTCTGCCTGCGTGAGAGACGACAATCCACTGTTCCACTGACGGCAGTCGCTCCACAATGGTGTGGGATTTTTCCATGCAATCATGGGTGCGCCCGCCATAGAAATAGCCATCGACAGTAAAGAGAACCTTTGGCTCGGTCTGGCCGAAACGGTCAAGAACACTGTCGACACCAAAGTCCGGGGAAGTGGATGTCCAGATAGCACCCAGAGAGGTTGCAGCCAGCATAGCCACAATGGTTTCCGGCATATTGGGAAGATAACCCGCTATGACATCACCTTGCTGGATACCCTTTTCGCGAAGGAACTGGGCGATGCTTGCTACCTGGTCATAAAGTTGGTGCCAACTGACGTGGCGGTGTTGGCCTGACTCATCACAGAATATCAGAGCATCTTCCTGGTTCCTGAGCGGGACAAAATGCAACAGGTTTTCCGCATAATTCAGCCGAGCTTCGGGGAACCAGACACTGTCCCGGTTACGGTTTTCCATATCCGGTGACAGTGCAATATCGCCCGGGTCTCCCTGGATTTGAGTCCATTGCCAGAAACGTACCCAGAAGGTGGCATTGTTCTGCAATGACCAGTTGTGGAGTGACGGGTAATCGGTAATGCCTGCATTTTCATGCTGATTGAGAAATCCGATAAAGGCCTGCATGTTGGAATCTTCAACACGTGAAGATGAGGGCTGCCACAAAAGTGAATTGTCCATAATCTGCTCCCTGAATTCCTGTTCCGGCGCAGCCTGTCTGTGCTGGCGATTATTTGACCGATGTCAGTTTACCACGTGTATTTCGCTACACCTTTGTTTTTGCTTGTTTTTGAGAAGGCAATACAAACAGGCTGCTATACATAAAACTTGAGTACAGTGTAGCAGCCAGACGAAATTGTTAGTTGAGCTGGGGAGGGAAGCTGCGCAGATGGCGTGCAAATAGATAGGCGGAGAACCCGGCAATGGCGTGGGCAACGGCAATCCCGACAAAGAGACCTTCAGTACCATTGATGTATTTCCCCAACCAGGCGAGTGGCAGTAAAAGCCCAAATAACCTCATTAGATTTACCGCAAAAGCGTACTGGGTTTTTTTTAGGGCATTCAACGCACTGCTCAGCAGCATGACGTTGCCAAGTAAACCATAGCTGATGGGGACCACGATAAGATAGAGCCAAAGCTGTTCCCTGACGAGCGTTTCCTGGCTGAAGAGCTCTGCGATGGGGTGGCTCAACGGCACCATGGCTGCAAACACCAAAAGCTGAAAAAGGAAAGCAAACCGCATTGCCTTGAAAAGCGCTTCGAACGCCCGTTCACGGTTTCCAGCACCCAAGTTTTGTGCCATCAGGGGAGTGAGCACAGAGCACAGGGACATCATAACGATAAGAAGCAGGGACTCAACCCGTTGTGCTGCTCCATATGCCGCCACACTTGCTGTCCCTTGGGAGGCAAGCATCGACATCAGTACCGCTCCGGACAGCGGGTTAAGCGCATTCGAGAAAGCAGCGGGTGCGCCAAGGCTCAGTATTTCCTTAAAGTCCTGACTGATATGGGCTGGGGAAGGGAATGAAAGCAGCTTGTCCCGCCTTACTAATATATAGCCTGACATCAACAGGGCGCCGGCCCAACTGATTGCGCTGGCGATAGCCGCACCCCTTACTCCTAATTCAGGGAAAGGGCCGGGGCCAAAGATGAGTAAGGGGTCAAGCAAGCCATTAATGCCCCCCGCGAGCATCATGATTTTTGCCGGTGTTTTGGTATCCCCTGTTGCCCGGATGGCTGCATTTCCTGCCATTGGGATTACCAGCAGAGGGATGGTGAGATACCACACCTCCATATATTGTGAAATGAGTGGCATTAGGGAGGTTTTTGCCCCTAAAAGGCCAAAAAGCGGGGTTATTGTTGTGAGCCCGGCTAGGGATGCCAGAGAAACCAGTATCAAAGCAAGCAACAGACCATGGCTTGCGACCCGAGCGGCTTCCCTGTGTTCGTTCCTTCCCAGAAGTCGCCCGACAAGAATAGAAATACCGGCACCGATACCCATCGTAATGCAATTTACAGCAAAGGTAACCGGGAAGGTAAAACTCACGGCAGCCAATGCCTGGGTGCCCAACATCGAGATGAAGAAGGTATCGACCAAGTTAAACATAAGGATAGCAACCATCCCAAACACCATGGGGACGGTCATTTTCATCAATATGTTATCTAACGGCGCGGACAACAGGCCGTGTTTGTCTTTCATAGTCGTCTCGGCTTTACTGGGCACGCCTACCCTAATCCATAGCGTTACCCAGCGCAAAAAAAAGCAAAAAATTTATTTTTGCCCCTTGGAAAGCCAAAACCTGTCCCCCACATTAGGTTACAACCGGGCGGAAGCAGAGCAGCTTCGCGTCTGAAACCCAAATTACATGGAATAACCATATAAAATCAGGAGACGACCGATGAATATTCGTCCACTTCACGATCGAGTTATTGTTGAACGCCTGGAAGTTGAATCCAAGTCAGCTGGCGGTATCGTACTGACTGGTTCTGCGGCGGAAAAATCAACCCGTGGTAAGGTTCTGGCTGCAGGTAAAGGCCGTATTCTGGAAAACGGTTCTGTACAGCCACTGGACGTTAAAGTTGGTGATACTGTTATTTTCTCTGAAGGTTTTGGCACCAAGTCTGAGAAGATCGAAGGTAAAGAAGTCCTGATCCTGTCTGAAAGCGATATCCTGGCTATCGTTGAGTAATTCCGATATCCGGTAACCACAGAATTAAAGAAAAGGAAGATAGAAAATGGCAGCTAAAGACGTAAAGTTTGGTAACGATGCCCGCGTTAAAATGCTGGAAGGTGTAAACGTTCTGGCAGATGCAGTTAAAGTCACCCTGGGCCCTAAAGGCCGTAACGTTGTACTGGATAAATCATTCGGTGCACCAACCATCACTAAAGACGGTGTGTCTGTAGCCCGTGAAATTGAACTGGAAGACAAGTTCCAGAACATGGGTGCCCAGATGGTTAAGGAAGTGGCTTCACAAGCAAATGATGCTGCTGGTGACGGTACCACCACTGCAACCGTTCTGGCCCAGGCTATCGTAAATGAAGGTCTGAAAGCCGTTGCTGCTGGCATGAACCCAATGGATCTGAAGCGTGGCATTGATAAAGCAGTTGCCGCAGCTGTTGAAGAGCTGAAAACGCTGTCTGTTCCATGTGCAGATTCTAAAGCGATCGCGCAGGTTGGTACTATTTCTGCTAACTCTGACGAGACCGTAGGTAACATCATCGCTGAAGCGATGGAAAAAGTAGGCCGTGACGGTGTTATTACTGTTGAAGAAGGCCAGTCCCTGCAGGACGAGTTGGACGTAGTTGAAGGTATGCAGTTTGATCGTGGCTACCTGTCTCCTTACTTCATCAACAATCAGGAGTCTGGATCTGTTGATCTGGAAAACCCATTCATCCTGCTGGTTGACAAGAAAGTTTCTAACATCCGTGAGCTGCTGCCAGCTCTGGAAGCTGTTGCCAAGGCATCACGTCCTCTGCTGATCATTGCAGAAGACGTAGAAGGTGAAGCACTGGCTACTCTGGTTGTAAACAACATGCGCGGTATCGTGAAAGTTGCTGCCGTTAAGGCACCAGGTTTCGGTGACCGCCGTAAAGCCATGCTGCAGGACATTGCTATCCTGACCGGTGGTACTGTTATTTCAGAAGAAGTTGGCCTGGAGCTTGAAAAAGCGACTCTGGAAGACCTGGGTCAAGCCAAGCGCATCAATATCACCAAAGAAAACACCACTATTATTGATGGTGTTGGTGAAGAAGGTTCAATCAAGGCTCGCGTTGCTCAGATTCGTCAACAAATCGAAGAAGCAACTTCAGACTACGATAAAGAGAAGCTGCAAGAGCGCGTGGCCAAGCTGGCTGGCGGTGTAGCAGTAATCAAAGTGGGTGCTGCAACTGAAGTTGAAATGAAAGAGAAGAAAGACCGCGTAGAAGACGCCCTTCATGCAACCCGTGCAGCGGTAGAAGAAGGTGTGGTTGCTGGTGGTGGTGTAGCTCTGGTTCGCGTAGCGAAACTGGTAGCTGGCCTGACTGGCAGCAACGAAGAGCAAAACGTAGGTATCCGCGTTGCTCTGCGCGCGATGGAATCTCCGCTTCGCCAGATCGCTTATAACGCAGGTGATGAAGCTTCTGTTGTTGCTAACAACGTTAAAGCAGGCGAAGGTAACTTCGGTTATAACGCAGCTACCGGCGAATACGGCGACATGATTGCAATGGGTATCCTGGATCCAACTAAGGTAACCCGTAGTGCATTGCAGTTTGCCGCATCTGTAGCTGGCCTGATGATCACTACTGAAGCTATGATCACTGAGCAGCCTAAGAAAGACGCTCCTGCAATGCCTGATATGGGCGGCATGGGTGGTATGGGCGGCATGGGTGGCATGATGTAATCGCCATCTCCTTACCGAGATATAAAGAACCCGCTATCAGCGGGTTCTTTTTTGTCTGTTTTTTGTGCAGGAATGCCGTATTTTTACCATTTTGAACAATAAGTAACCTAACGATCTCTTTTTTGAAAAAAGAGGTTGCACGAAAATTTCAGATCTCTATACTGCGCTCCTGTCGACGGGGAACGGAGTGTGACTCCGGTCACGAAAGCGGTAAAACGAAGTCTCAGGATAACGTACGCTAACGTCGATATTGCTCTTTAACAATTTGACCATGCAATCTGTGTGGGCGCTCGTTGAAACAGAATAAAGAATTTATTCAATGAATCGAGTGACCAAACGAGATTCCTGCAAAGGAATATCGGCACAGTCAATTCATTCCTTAGTAATAAGGAATAACAGTATTCATTGAGCCAAACCTTCGGGTTTGAAAAAACTTTAATTGAAGAGTTTGATCATGGCTCAGATTGAACGCTGGCGGCAGGCCTAACACATGCAAGTCGAGCGGCAGCGACAACAACAATCCTTCGGGAGCGTTGTTGGGCGGCGAGCGGCGGACGGGTGAGTAATGCTTGGGGATCTGCCTCTGGGCGGGGGATAACTACTGGAAACGGTAGCTAATACCGCATAATGTCTACGGACCAAAGCGGGGGACCTTCGGGCCTCGCACCCAGAGATGAGCCCAAGTGGGATTAGCTAGTTGGTGGGGTAATGGCTCACCAAGGCGACGATCCCTAGCTGGTCTGAGAGGATGATCAGCCACACTGGAACTGAGACACGGTCCAGACTCCTACGGGAGGCAGCAGTGGGGAATATTGCACAATGGGGGAAACCCTGATGCAGCCATGCCGCGTGTGTGAAGAAGGCCTTCGGGTTGTAAAGCACTTTCAGCAGTGAGGAAGGTGGTGTAGTTAATAGCTGCACCATTTGACGTTAGCTGCAGAAGAAGCACCGGCTAACTCCGTGCCAGCAGCCGCGGTAATACGGAGGGTGCGAGCGTTAATCGGAATTACTGGGCGTAAAGCGCATGCAGGCGGTCTGTTAAGTCAGATGTGAAAGCCCCGGGCTTAACCTGGGAGTTGCATTTGAGACTGGCAGGCTAGAGTCTTGTAGAGGGGGGTAGAATTCCAGGTGTAGCGGTGAAATGCGTAGAGATCTGGAGGAATACCGGTGGCGAAGGCGGCCCCCTGGACAAAGACTGACGCTCAGATGCGAAAGCGTGGGGAGCAAACAGGATTAGATACCCTGGTAGTCCACGCCGTAAACGATGTCTACTTGGAGGTTGTGCCTATAAGGTGTGGCTTTCGGAGCTAACGTGTTAAGTAGACCGCCTGGGGAGTACGGCCGCAAGGTTAAAACTCAAATGAATTGACGGGGGCCCGCACAAGCGGTGGAGCATGTGGTTTAATTCGATGCAACGCGAAGAACCTTACCTACTCTTGACATCCAGAGAAGCTTGAAGAGATTCGAGTGTGCCTTCGGGAGCTCTGAGACAGGTGCTGCATGGCTGTCGTCAGCTCGTGTTGTGAAATGTTGGGTTAAGTCCCGCAACGAGCGCAACCCTTATCCTTGTTTGCCAGCGAGTCATGTCGGGAACTCCAGGGAGACTGCCGGTGATAAACCGGAGGAAGGTGGGGACGACGTCAAGTCATCATGGCCCTTACGAGTAGGGCTACACACGTGCTACAATGGCATATACAGAGGGCAGCGAGACCGCGAGGTGGAGCGAATCCCAGAAAGTATGTCGTAGTCCGGATTGGAGTCTGCAACTCGACTCCATGAAGTCGGAATCGCTAGTAATCGTGGATCAGAATGCCACGGTGAATACGTTCCCGGGCCTTGTACACACCGCCCGTCACACCATGGGAGTGGGTTGCACCAGAAGTAGATAGCTTAACCTTCGGGAGGGCGTTTACCACGGTGTGATTCATGACTGGGGTGAAGTCGTAACAAGGTAGCCCTAGGGGAACCTGGGGCTGGATCACCTCCTTACCTAAACTGCTTCATGAGTGTCCACACAGATTGCTTGGTCGAAAAGTAAAGAGAGTATTTTGTTGGGGTGCCCAAAGCCCTGGCACAGTGTCCCGTTCGTCTAGAGGCCTAGGACACCGCCCTTTCACGGCGGTAACAGGGGTTCGACTCCCCTACGGGACGCCACTTGTTAAATGCATTTTTTAATTGCCTTTAGAAAGTGGTTTTACATCACTCTCTCTTTTATAGAGAAATGCTCTTTAACAATCTGGAAAGCTGACTAGTAATTCAATCGAAAGATTGGATTGTTTGCGAAAGCAAACAAGTTCTCAAAGCAAACACATTCAAGTGTTTTGGTAGTGCTTTAAGCACAACTCAATTTGAGTACGGCGAAAACCAAATCTTGGTCAACGTATGACTCGAAACTCCTTCGGGTTGTATGGTTAAGTGACTAAGCGTACACGGTGGATGCCTTGGCAGTCAGAGGCGATGAAGGACGTATTAACTTGCGATAAGCCCAGATAAGGCAGTAAAAGCCACTTGAGTCTGGGATGTCCGAATGGGGAAACCCACTGGCATAAGCCAGTATCGCTGCGTGAATACATAGCGCAGCGAGGCGAACCGGGAGAACTGAAACATCTAAGTACCCCGAGGAAAAGAAATCAACTGAGATTCCGGCAGTAGCGGCGAGCGAACCCGGATTAGCCCTTAAGCGTTTTAAGTGTTAGTGGAAGCCTCTGGAAAGTGGCGCGATACAGGGTGACAGCCCCGTACACGACAATGCTTTTAGCGTGAAAACGAGTAGGACGGGACACGTGTTATCTTGTCTGAAGATGGGGGGACCATCCTCCAAGGCTAAATACTCCTGACTGACCGATAGTGAACCAGTACCGTGAGGGAAAGGCGAAAAGAACCCCTGTGAGGGGAGTGAAATAGAACCTGAAACCGTGTACGTACAAGCAGTGGGAGCCCACTTGTTGGGTGACTGCGTACCTTTTGTATAATGGGTCAGCGACTTAATTTCAGTAGCAAGGTTAACCGCATAGGGGAGCCGTAGGGAAACCGAGTCTTAACTGGGCGTGCAGTTGCTGGAATTAGACCCGAAACCGAGTGATCTAGCCATGGGCAGGTTGAAGATTGAGTAACATCAATTGGAGGACCGAACCGACTAATGTTGAAAAATTAGCGGATGACTTGTGGCTAGGGGTGAAAGGCCAATCAAACTCGGAGATAGCTGGTTCTCCCCGAAAGCTATTTAGGTAGCGCCTCGGACGAATACTACTGGGGGTAGAGCACTGTTAAGGCTAGGGGGTCATCCCGACTTACCAACCCTTTGCAAACTCCGAATACCAGTAAGTACTATCCGGGAGACACACGGCGGGTGCTAACGTCCGTCGTGGAGAGGGAAACAACCCAGACCGCCAGCTAAGGTCCCAAAGTTATCGCTAAGTGGGAAACGATGTGGGAAGGCCCAGACAGCCAGGATGTTGGCTTAGAAGCAGCCATCATTTAAAGAAAGCGTAATAGCTCACTGGTCGAGTCGGCCTGCGCGGAAGATGTAACGGGGCTAAGCGATACACCGAAGCTGCGGCAATGCGATTAATCGTATTGGGTAGGGGAGCGTTCTGTAAGCGGCTGAAGGTGCACTGTAAGGTGTGCTGGACGTATCAGAAGTGCGAATGCTGACATGAGTAACGACAAAGGGGGTGAAAAACCTCCTCGCCGGAAGACCAAGGGTTCCTGTCCAACGTTAATCGGGGCAGGGTGAGTCGGCCCCTAAGGCGAGGCCGAAAGGCGTAGTCGATGGGAAACGGGTTAATATTCCCGTACTGCTGATAACTGCGATGGGGGGACGGAGAAGGCTAGGTGGGCCGGGCGACGGTTGTCCCGGTTCAAGGGTGTAGGCTGAGAAATTAGGTAAATCCGGTTTCTCTTAAGGCTGAGACCTGATGTCGAGCCACTACGGTGGTGAAGTCATTGATGCCATGCTTCCAGGAAAAGCCTCTAAGCTTCAGGTTATCAGTAACCGTACCCCAAACCGACACAGGTGGTCGGGTAGAGAATACCAAGGCGCTTGAGAGAACTCGGGTGAAGGAACTAGGCAAAATGGTACCGTAACTTCGGGAGAAGGTACGCTGCCCTTGGTGAAGTCCCTTGCGGATGGAGCTGAAGGCAGTCGCAGATACCAGGTGGCTGCAACTGTTTATTAAAAACATAGCACTGTGCAAATTCGAAAGAAGACGTATACGGTGTGACGCCTGCCCGGTGCCGGAAGGTTAATTGATGGGGTTAGTCTTCGGATGAAGCTCTTGATCGAAGCCCCGGTAAACGGCGGCCGTAACTATAACGGTCCTAAGGTAGCGAAATTCCTTGTCGGGTAAGTTCCGACCTGCACGAATGGCGTAATGATGGCCACGCTGTCTCCACCCGAGACTCAGTGAAATTGAAATCGCAGTGAAGATGCTGTGTACCCGCGGCTAGACGGAAAGACCCCGTGAACCTTTACTACAGCTTGGCACTGAACATTGAGCCTACATGTGTAGGATAGGTGGGAGGCTTTGAAGCGGTGACGCCAGTTGCCGTGGAGCCATCCTTGAAATACCACCCTTGTATGTTTGATGTTCTAACTTGGCCCCGTTATCCGGGGTGAGGACAGTGCCTGGTGGGTAGTTTGACTGGGGCGGTCTCCTCCCAAAGAGTAACGGAGGAGCACGAAGGTGGGCTAATCACGGTCGGACATCGTGAGGTTAGTGCAATGGCATAAGCCCGCTTGACTGCGAGAATGACGGTTCGAGCAGGTGCGAAAGCAGGTCATAGTGATCCGGTGGTTCTGAATGGAAGGGCCATCGCTCAACGGATAAAAGGTACTCCGGGGATAACAGGCTGATACCGCCCAAGAGTTCATATCGACGGCGGTGTTTGGCACCTCGATGTCGGCTCATCACATCCTGGGGCTGAAGTCGGTCCCAAGGGTATGGCTGTTCGCCATTTAAAGTGGTACGCGAGCTGGGTTTAGAACGTCGTGAGACAGTTCGGTCCCTATCTGCCGTGGGCGTTGGAGAATTGAGAGGGGCTGCTCCTAGTACGAGAGGACCGGAGTGGACGAACCTCTGGTGTTCGGGTTGTCACGCCAGTGGCATTGCCCGGTAGCTAAGTTCGGAATCGATAACCGCTGAAAGCATCTAAGCGGGAAGCGAGCCTCAAGATGAGTTCTCCCTGACACTTTAAGTGTCCTAAAGGGTTGTCGGAGACTACGACGTAGATAGGCAGGGTGTGTAAGCGCTGTGAGGCGTTGAGCTAACCTGTACTAATTGCCCGTGAGGCTTAACCATACAACACCCAAGGGGTTTTGTGCGTACTCAAGAGAATCAAACATCTTGAATGTGTAAGAGAACACGCTAGAAGACATCAGCTTTCAAGATTGTACCGAATTTGTCTGGCGACCATAGCATTGTGGCTCCACCTGAACCCATGCCGAACTCAGAAGTGAAACGCAATAGCGCCGATGGTAGTGTGGGGCCTCCCCATGTGAGAGTAGGACATCGCCAGGCTTTAAATTAGAAGAAGCCCTGACTTAACCGTCAGGGCTTTTTTCCGTTTTGGAAAAAGGAAACCGGACCAGGGAAGAAAAGGTCCTGGAAAAGCAGGGTAGGGAAGATCAGCGGCGAGTACGGAGTGGTGCGTAGAAAAAAGCCTTGTGCAACTTCCCCCGAACCCATACATTTTCTCGCCTCTCGCCTCTCGCCTCTCGCCTCTCGCCTCTCGCCTCTCGCCTCTCGCCTCTCGCCTCTCGCCTCTCGCCTCTCGCCTCTCGCCGATATTTCGATTAGTCACCACTGACATCAGCCCTCCAATCAAAATTCACTGTGATATCTCCTACATATCCAAACTAATTCATTTCTTGATTTGCCAAGCTTGTGGAATATTTGCGCCGGTTTTTTTGGCCTCATTTTGGGTCAGGCGAAAGTTACATACGCAGGCCTTTTTGTGTTTGGAGAGTGTGTGAGTCGTATATTACTGATATCCGGGCATCCGGATTTATCTTCATCCCTTGCAAATAAGACTATTTTGGAAAAGCTGTCCGGGTTTTCAGGGCTTGAGGTTCGGGCGCTGGATACCCTGTATCCCGATTTCCATATCGATGTGGAAACTGAACAGCATGCTCTGATGTGTGCAGATGTGGTGATTTTCCAGTTCCCTCTGTACTGGTCGACATATCCGGCCATTATGAAGCAGTGGTTTGATGCTGTTTATACCTTCAATTTTGCTTTCGGCCCAGAAGGTGACAAGTTAAAGGGTAAAAAAACGATTCTTTCTATTACCTGTGGTGCCACTGAAAATTCTTACAGTGAGGGGGAGTTTAACTTTTTTGTCCTGGACCGGTATTTGGATGCAGCCATGCATCCGGTAAAAGCTGCACAAATGAATATCATCGACTCTGTTATTACCTTTGAAATGAATGCTGTTGAAGCTGAAGGGGGTAATGCAGAACAAGTATTGGCTTTATCAGCTTCCCACGCTGCACGACTTATTAAATCCATCCAAAGCCTTAATTCAATCTAAAGGAATTCTCTATGTGGCAGTCGTTGTTGGGTATTTTTACCCTGCTTGCCCTTGCTTACCTGTTTTCAAATGCCCGTAATCATATTAACTGGCGGACTGTCGGTGGTGCATTAATTCTCCAACTGTTGATATCTGGATTTGTATTGGCGACGGCATTTGGCGAAAGTGTCCTGCTGGGGATCTCCAATGGTGTATCTAGTGTGCTTGGATACGCATCTAAAGGTATCGCATTTGTGTTTGGTAACCTGGTGACCTTCCAGGTGGAGAACCTTGGCTTTGTATTCGCGTTCCAAGTGCTCCCAGCCATCATTTTTACTGCCGCACTGGTTAGCCTTTTACATTACATGGGGATAATGCAGATCTTTGTGAAGATTTTGGGTGGAGGACTGCAAAAAGCTATCGGGTCTTCAAAAGCTGAGTCGATGAACGCAATAGCCAACACAGTGTGTGGACAAACGGAAGCGCCTTTATTTGTTAAGCCCTGGCACCCGCATCTAACCAAATCTGAAATCTTTGCCATTATGGTGGGCGGCCTGGCTTCTATTGCAGGCTCGATTCTCGCAGGACTTGCGGGTATGGGTGTTGAAATTAAGTACCTGGTTATGGCGTGCTTTATGAGTGCTCCAGCCGGATTACTATTTGCCAAGCTTCTGGTACCGGAAACTGAGCAACCGGTTAATGATGTACCGGAGCTGCCTGATGATCAAAAGCCGGCAAACTTTATTGATGCGATTGCCAAAGGGGCTATTTCAGGTTTGCAGATTGCTGTGGTGGTAGGTGCGATCCTTATTGCCTGTATCGGTCTGATGGCCATGGTAAACGGAATGTTGGGATGGTTCGGGGAGTTGTTTGGTTATGAAGGGCTGACCCTGGAGTTGATTCTGGGAGTGCTGTTCGCACCTGTAGCCTGGTTGATAGGTATTCCTTGGGCTGAAGCCCATATCGCAGGATCGTTTATCGCCCAAAAGCTTGTCCTGAACGAATTTGTTGCATACGCCGGGTTTGCTCCCTATATATCAGGCGAGTCCATAGTCGATGCTACAGGTATGGCTATGTCGCCAAAGTCAGTGGCGATTATCACTGTTGCGCTTTGTGGCTTTGCCAATATCGGATCAGTATCAATGGTCGTTGCTGCGTTGAGCACAATGATCCCAAAACAATCCGGCTATATTGCGCAGGTTGGTATGAAAGTCTTGCTTGCGGCTACATTGGCAAACTTGTTGTCAGCGACAGTAGTTGGTTTGTTCGTGAGTATTTAATAAAAAGCCCGCATCTCTTGATGCGGGTTTCCTTTATGGGAGATAAAGCTGCCGTATTGAATTGTATGCTTTGCAGTCATTTTAAATTTTGAATTGGCTTTTTACGGTAACTGGGCTTTCTGAAAAGTGTGATTTTGTATGATTCGTGTTCGGTTGAGCATGAAAGTGCAGTTTTTTCAAAAATAGGGGTTGTAAGAGTGATCTGGATCCCTATAATGCGTCCTCACCGACACGGCGGACAGGCAACGACTTCGCAGTGACGGGAAGGCTCCGGGAGCTTTCAAAAACAAATTGAAAACAACTGCTTGACAGGGTTTTGGATTTGTTTAGAATGGCCGCCCGCTTCAACGCAAAACCTTCGGGTCAGCGGTTGAGGGAAGTCAAAAAGAGACTTTGAAAATACTTCAGATTTTCTTCTTGACTTTGGGTTGGAGGCGAGTAAGATACGCAGCCTCGACATTCAGTGGCAACGCTGACAAGTCAACGCTCTTTAACAATTTGACCATGCAATCTGTGTGGGCGCTCGTTGAAACAGAATAAAGAATTTATTCAATGAATCGAGTGACCAAACGAGATTCCTGAAAAGGAATATCGGCACAGTCAATTCTATCTATGAAAATAGATAAACAGTATTCATTGAGCCAAACCTTCGGGTTTGAAAAAACTTTAATTGAAGAGTTTGATCATGGCTCAGATTGAACGCTGGCGGCAGGCCTAACACATGCAAGTCGAGCGGCAGCGACAACAACAATCCTTCGGGAGCGTTGTTGGGCGGCGAGCGGCGGACGGGTGAGTAATGCTTGGGGATCTGCCTCTGGGCGGGGGATAACTACTGGAAACGGTAGCTAATACCGCATAATGTCTACGGACCAAAGCGGGGGACCTTCGGGCCTCGCACCCAGAGATGAGCCCAAGTGGGATTAGCTAGTTGGTGGGGTAATGGCTCACCAAGGCGACGATCCCTAGCTGGTCTGAGAGGATGATCAGCCACACTGGAACTGAGACACGGTCCAGACTCCTACGGGAGGCAGCAGTGGGGAATATTGCACAATGGGGGAAACCCTGATGCAGCCATGCCGCGTGTGTGAAGAAGGCCTTCGGGTTGTAAAGCACTTTCAGCAGTGAGGAAGGTGGTGTAGTTAATAGCTGCACCATTTGACGTTAGCTGCAGAAGAAGCACCGGCTAACTCCGTGCCAGCAGCCGCGGTAATACGGAGGGTGCGAGCGTTAATCGGAATTACTGGGCGTAAAGCGCATGCAGGCGGTCTGTTAAGTCAGATGTGAAAGCCCCGGGCTTAACCTGGGAGTTGCATTTGAGACTGGCAGGCTAGAGTCTTGTAGAGGGGGGTAGAATTCCAGGTGTAGCGGTGAAATGCGTAGAGATCTGGAGGAATACCGGTGGCGAAGGCGGCCCCCTGGACAAAGACTGACGCTCAGATGCGAAAGCGTGGGGAGCAAACAGGATTAGATACCCTGGTAGTCCACGCCGTAAACGATGTCTACTTGGAGGTTGTGCCTATAAGGTGTGGCTTTCGGAGCTAACGTGTTAAGTAGACCGCCTGGGGAGTACGGCCGCAAGGTTAAAACTCAAATGAATTGACGGGGGCCCGCACAAGCGGTGGAGCATGTGGTTTAATTCGATGCAACGCGAAGAACCTTACCTACTCTTGACATCCAGAGAAGCTTGAAGAGATTCGAGTGTGCCTTCGGGAGCTCTGAGACAGGTGCTGCATGGCTGTCGTCAGCTCGTGTTGTGAAATGTTGGGTTAAGTCCCGCAACGAGCGCAACCCTTATCCTTGTTTGCCAGCGAGTCATGTCGGGAACTCCAGGGAGACTGCCGGTGATAAACCGGAGGAAGGTGGGGACGACGTCAAGTCATCATGGCCCTTACGAGTAGGGCTACACACGTGCTACAATGGCATATACAGAGGGCAGCGAGACCGCGAGGTGGAGCGAATCCCAGAAAGTATGTCGTAGTCCGGATTGGAGTCTGCAACTCGACTCCATGAAGTCGGAATCGCTAGTAATCGTGGATCAGAATGCCACGGTGAATACGTTCCCGGGCCTTGTACACACCGCCCGTCACACCATGGGAGTGGGTTGCACCAGAAGTAGATAGCTTAACCTTCGGGAGGGCGTTTACCACGGTGTGATTCATGACTGGGGTGAAGTCGTAACAAGGTAGCCCTAGGGGAACCTGGGGCTGGATCACCTCCTTACCTAAACTGCTTCATGAGTGTCCACACAGATTGCTTGGTCGAAAAGTAAAGAGAGTATTTTGTTGGGGTGCCCAAAGCCCTGGCACAGTGTCCCGTTCGTCTAGAGGCCTAGGACACCGCCCTTTCACGGCGGTAACAGGGGTTCGACTCCCCTACGGGACGCCACTTCATTGAAGTGAACGACGGGTCGTTAGCTCAGTCGGTAGAGCAGTTGGCTTTTAACCAATTGGTCGAAGGTTCGAATCCTTCACGACCCACCATCTTCCCCACAGAAGATGTAAAACTGTTTTGGTTCTGCTTTTTCAAAAGTGGAAACAAATTTGTGGGCGATTAGCTCAGTTGGGAGAGCACCTCCCTTACAAGGAGGGGGTCACTGGTTCGAGCCCGGTATCGCCCACCACTCTTTAAGCGCATTTGCAAAAGTGTCCTTAGAAAGTGGTTCCTTGTCTCTTGTAGACACCGAAACACATGCTCTTTAACAATCTGGAAAGCTGACTAGTAATTCAATCGAAAGATTGGATTGTTTGCGAAAGCAAACAAGTTCTCAAAGCAAACACATTCAAGTGTTTTGGTAGTGCTTTAAGCACAACTCAATTTGAGTACGGCGAAAACCAAATCTTGGTCAACGTATGACTCGAAACTCCTTCGGGTTGTATGGTTAAGTGACTAAGCGTACACGGTGGATGCCTTGGCAGTCAGAGGCGATGAAGGACGTATTAACTTGCGATAAGCCCAGATAAGGCAGTAAAAGCCACTTGAGTCTGGGATGTCCGAATGGGGAAACCCACTGGCATAAGCCAGTATCGCTGCGTGAATACATAGCGCAGCGAGGCGAACCGGGAGAACTGAAACATCTAAGTACCCCGAGGAAAAGAAATCAACTGAGATTCCGGCAGTAGCGGCGAGCGAACCCGGATTAGCCCTTAAGCGTTTTAAGTGTTAGTGGAAGCCTCTGGAAAGTGGCGCGATACAGGGTGACAGCCCCGTACACGACAATGCTTTTAGCGTGAAAACGAGTAGGACGGGACACGTGTTATCTTGTCTGAAGATGGGGGGACCATCCTCCAAGGCTAAATACTCCTGACTGACCGATAGTGAACCAGTACCGTGAGGGAAAGGCGAAAAGAACCCCTGTGAGGGGAGTGAAATAGAACCTGAAACCGTGTACGTACAAGCAGTGGGAGCCCACTTGTTGGGTGACTGCGTACCTTTTGTATAATGGGTCAGCGACTTAATTTCAGTAGCAAGGTTAACCGCATAGGGGAGCCGTAGGGAAACCGAGTCTTAACTGGGCGTGCAGTTGCTGGAATTAGACCCGAAACCGAGTGATCTAGCCATGGGCAGGTTGAAGATTGAGTAACATCAATTGGAGGACCGAACCGACTAATGTTGAAAAATTAGCGGATGACTTGTGGCTAGGGGTGAAAGGCCAATCAAACTCGGAGATAGCTGGTTCTCCCCGAAAGCTATTTAGGTAGCGCCTCGGACGAATACTACTGGGGGTAGAGCACTGTTAAGGCTAGGGGGTCATCCCGACTTACCAACCCTTTGCAAACTCCGAATACCAGTAAGTACTATCCGGGAGACACACGGCGGGTGCTAACGTCCGTCGTGGAGAGGGAAACAACCCAGACCGCCAGCTAAGGTCCCAAAGTTATCGCTAAGTGGGAAACGATGTGGGAAGGCCCAGACAGCCAGGATGTTGGCTTAGAAGCAGCCATCATTTAAAGAAAGCGTAATAGCTCACTGGTCGAGTCGGCCTGCGCGGAAGATGTAACGGGGCTAAGCGATACACCGAAGCTGCGGCAATGCGATTTATCGCATTGGGTAGGGGAGCGTTCTGTAAGCGGCTGAAGGTGCACTGTAAGGTGTGCTGGACGTATCAGAAGTGCGAATGCTGACATGAGTAACGACAAAGGGGGTGAAAAACCTCCTCGCCGGAAGACCAAGGGTTCCTGTCCAACGTTAATCGGGGCAGGGTGAGTCGGCCCCTAAGGCGAGGCCGAAAGGCGTAGTCGATGGGAAACGGGTTAATATTCCCGTACTGCTGATAACTGCGATGGGGGGACGGAGAAGGCTAGGTGGGCCGGGCGACGGTTGTCCCGGTTCAAGGGTGTAGGCTGAGAAATTAGGTAAATCCGGTTTCTCTTAAGGCTGAGACCTGATGTCGAGCCACTACGGTGGTGAAGTCATTGATGCCATGCTTCCAGGAAAAGCCTCTAAGCTTCAGGTTATCAGTAACCGTACCCCAAACCGACACAGGTGGTCGGGTAGAGAATACCAAGGCGCTTGAGAGAACTCGGGTGAAGGAACTAGGCAAAATGGTACCGTAACTTCGGGAGAAGGTACGCTGCCCTTGGTGAAGTCCCTTGCGGATGGAGCTGAAGGCAGTCGCAGATACCAGGTGGCTGCAACTGTTTATTAAAAACATAGCACTGTGCAAATTCGAAAGAAGACGTATACGGTGTGACGCCTGCCCGGTGCCGGAAGGTTAATTGATGGGGTTAGTCTTCGGATGAAGCTCTTGATCGAAGCCCCGGTAAACGGCGGCCGTAACTATAACGGTCCTAAGGTAGCGAAATTCCTTGTCGGGTAAGTTCCGACCTGCACGAATGGCGTAATGATGGCCACGCTGTCTCCACCCGAGACTCAGTGAAATTGAAATCGCAGTGAAGATGCTGTGTACCCGCGGCTAGACGGAAAGACCCCGTGAACCTTTACTACAGCTTGGCACTGAACATTGAGCCTACATGTGTAGGATAGGTGGGAGGCTTTGAAGCGGTGACGCCAGTTGCCGTGGAGCCATCCTTGAAATACCACCCTTGTATGTTTGATGTTCTAACTTGGCCCCGTTATCCGGGGTGAGGACAGTGCCTGGTGGGTAGTTTGACTGGGGCGGTCTCCTCCCAAAGAGTAACGGAGGAGCACGAAGGTGGGCTAATCACGGTCGGACATCGTGAGGTTAGTGCAATGGCATAAGCCCGCTTGACTGCGAGAATGACGGTTCGAGCAGGTGCGAAAGCAGGTCATAGTGATCCGGTGGTTCTGAATGGAAGGGCCATCGCTCAACGGATAAAAGGTACTCCGGGGATAACAGGCTGATACCGCCCAAGAGTTCATATCGACGGCGGTGTTTGGCACCTCGATGTCGGCTCATCACATCCTGGGGCTGAAGTCGGTCCCAAGGGTATGGCTGTTCGCCATTTAAAGTGGTACGCGAGCTGGGTTTAGAACGTCGTGAGACAGTTCGGTCCCTATCTGCCGTGGGCGTTGGAGAATTGAGAGGGGCTGCTCCTAGTACGAGAGGACCGGAGTGGACGAACCTCTGGTGTTCGGGTTGTCACGCCAGTGGCATTGCCCGGTAGCTAAGTTCGGAATCGATAACCGCTGAAAGCATCTAAGCGGGAAGCGAGCCTCAAGATGAGTTCTCCCTGACACTTTAAGTGTCCTAAAGGGTTGTCGGAGACTACGACGTAGATAGGCAGGGTGTGTAAGCGCTGTGAGGCGTTGAGCTAACCTGTACTAATTGCCCGTGAGGCTTAACCATACAACACCCAAGGGGTTTTGTGCGTACTCAAGAGAATCAAACATCTTGAATGTGTAAGAGAACACGCTAGAAGACATCAGCTTTCAAGATTGTACCGAATTTGTCTGGCGACCATAGCATTGTGGCTCCACCTGAACCCATGCCGAACTCAGAAGTGAAACGCAATAGCGCCGATGGTAGTGTGGGGTCTCCCCATGTGAGAGTAGGACATCGCCAGGCTCCAAATTTTAAAATTCGCAGCAAGCGGGTTTAAAAACAGTTTCGTGCTGATATAGCTCAGTTGGTAGAGCGCACCCTTGGTAAGGGTGAGGTCCCCAGTTCAAATCTGGGTATCAGCACCAGCTTTAAAAATTTTCTCGGTGGCAATAGCACAGTGGCCCCACCTGATTCCATGCCGAACTCAGAAGTGAAACGCTGTCGCGCCGATGGTAGTGTGGGGTCTCCCCATGTGAGAGTAGGTCACTGCCGAGAGCCAATTTAGAAAAGCCCTGACCATAAGGTCAGGGCTTTTTGCATATATAACCACTAAAAATCAAACCTTTCCCTCCTCTTTGCTTTCTTCTGTTTGCGTGCATTCGTTTCAGGTTGCCAATTGTTTGCCAACTTTCCCTTGAACCCTCGAGATTGATAGTTTAATTTTAATTAGAAATGGATTTCTGGACGTCTATACATCCTTGGCGTCCATGAGTGAAAAGTAGGGAGTAATACCATGCCGATTAAGATTCCTGATCAGTTGCCAGCTACGGATATCCTGCGTCAGGAAAACATCTTTGTGATGAGTGAAAGCCGGGCAACGACCCAGGAAATACGCCCACTGAAGGTGTTACTCCTCAACCTGATGCCCAAGAAGATTGAGACGGAAACACAATTTATGCGCCTGCTGTCCAACTCCCCTCTCCAGGTGGATGTTGAACTGCTGCGTATCGATGATAGACCAAGTAAGAATACGCCAGAAGAGCATCTCAATACGTTCTACCGCCAATTCGAAACGATTCGAAACCGGAACTTTGATGGACTGATTGTTACCGGCGCCCCGTTGGGGTTGGTGCAGTTTGATGACGTGATCTACTGGGACCACTTGGAGACAATCGTTAACTGGGCAAAAGATCATGTGACTTCAACCCTGTACGTTTGTTGGGCTGTTCAGGCGGGGCTTAAAATGCTTTATGGGCTTCCCAAGCGAACCAGGAAACAAAAGCTGTCAGGTGTCTATTGGCATGACACCTACAAAGATAACAGCCATCATCCGCTTTTAAGGGGGTTTGATGATGCCTTTCTTGCCCCTCATTCTCGTTTTGCCGATTTCCCTCCGGAATTTCTGGAAGAAAATACCGATCTGGATTTACTGGTAACTTCTGAAGAGGCTGGCACCTATATGGCAGCAACGAAGGACAAGCGGCATGTCTTTGTCACTGGTCATCCCGAGTATGATCACCTGACTCTCCATCACGAATATGTTCGGGATACGGGGGAAGGCATGGAACCGGCGGTCCCTGTCAATTACTACCCGGATAACAACCCGGACAACCCGCCGCGAGTCAGTTGGCGTAGCCATGGGCATTTGTTGTTTTCTAACTGGCTGAACTACTGTGTCTACCAGCAGACACCTTACGATCTTGACCATTTCTCGGAAGAGTATTTCACCCGGGATGAAGATTAATAACCCATACATACAAAAACGGCCTGCATTTGCAGGCCGTTTTAACATTCGATGCGGTTACATGTTGCGTTCAATCACCTTGGCTTTCTCGATCATTTTGGTAATGGTTGAACCCTGGATAAGGATTGAGAACACCACTACGGCGTAAGTCATCACCAGAATAATTTCGCGAACATCAATGTTCTTTTCCGGAATAACCATTACACCAGCCGGGATAGACATCGCCATAGCCAGCGCCAGGCCACCGCGCAGCCCACCCCAAGTGAGGATTTGTACTGACAGTGGGTTGTAATCACGGTAACGGTTAAAGCCAATATAACAGAGTCGTACACTGACCCAGCGACCCAGCAACACCAGTGGAATCGCAATAGCCATAACGACCCAGTCTTCCTGATGGAAAGTAAACTGAATGATTGCCAGACCGATCAGCAAGAACAGCACACTGTTAATAAATTCATCGACCAACTCCCAGAAATGGTCGAGGTGATCCTCACTCTCCGGAGAGAAGCCGATGTAGCGGGTCCAGTTACCAATCATGATGCCAGCCACCACCATTGCCAGTGGACCGGATACCCCGATAACGTCGGCAAAAGCATAACCGGCGGTAGGGATACCCAGAGTCAGCAACAATTCCATTGAGTGGTCGTCGGTCGAGCAGATAAGCCAGTGGAAAAGAAGGCCAAGCAAGCCACCGTATACTAGCCCGCCAATCGCTTCATGCAGGAAAAGCTGAACAACACCGAATGCTGTTGGCTCTTCTGTACCAAATGCAATGGTGAACAGCGTAACGAAAATCACCAGGCCGAAGCCGTCATTGAAAAGGGATTCACCTTCAACCTGGATAGAAATACGGCGAGGCGCTTTCAGCTGGCGGATAATGGCCAGCACTGCGATTGGGTCTGTGGGTGAAATCAGCGCACCGAACAACAGGCAATAGATAAGGCCCATATTGATGCCAAGAAGCTGGAAAATGCCGTAGAGAGCAAAACCGATAAAGAAGGTGGAAATCAGTGTGGCAACCAGGGCCAGAACGGTAATTTCCCACTTTTGATCTTTGAGGTTTGGCAGCTTGATACCAAGGCCACCGGCAAACAGCAGGAACCCCAGAACACCTTTGAGAAGAAAACTTTCGAAATCGATGCTGGAAAGGGTTTGTGCGGCGAGATCCTGAAGGTAAAACCAGTCGCGCTGACCGGCGATGATAATGAGAAGGGAGAGGATAAGGGCGCCAGCCGTAATAGCGATGGTGGTCTGCATCCTTCCGATTTTGCTGTTTATAAATGCGATGAGCATTGACGCTGCGGCCAGAAAACACAGCGTGGCATAAACGGACATTCTAAACCTCGTATGTAAGATTCGACTCTGTTCAAAATTTGTAAGGGAATATAAAGGTAGCAAGGTCTGAAAACCATAACTCTTTCGCCATAAAGACGAGAATCATGGTTATAAGTTAGGATAAATAGACGTCTAGATTTCCATTAGAGCTATGATACTATGTTGCTCTGCTGTAAATGATGTGAGGGAACACCGTGGCGGTATCAGTTAAGGAAAATATAAAAAACCTGCTTGCTCAGCGAATTCTGATCATTGATGGTGGTATGGGCACCATGATTCAGGATTATAAACTGCAGGAAGAGGATTACCGCGGCGAGCGATTCAGTGATTGGCATTGTGACCTGAAAGGGAACAATGACCTTCTTGTACTTACTCAGCCTGAACTGATTAAGGAAATCCACGGCGCTTACCTTGAAGCCGGTGCGGATATTCTGGAAACCAACACCTTTAATGCTACCACCATCGCAATGGCGGACTACGATATGCAGTCCCTCAGTGCCGAAATTAATTTTGAAGCGGCGAAACTGGCCCGACAGACGGCGGATGAGTGGACGGCAAAAAATCCGGAAAAGCCCCGCTTTGTCGCGGGTGTGCTTGGCCCAACGAACCGAACTTGTTCTATATCACCGGATGTGAATGACCCGGGCTACCGCAACGTTACCTTTAATAAACTGGTCGAAGCATACGCAGAATCCACCCGCGCCCTGATGGAAGGTGGCTCAGATATCATCCTGATAGAAACCATCTTTGATACCCTCAATGCCAAAGCCTGTGCTTTCGCCGTTGAGCTGGTGTTTGAAGAAAAGGGTGTTTCTTTGCCGGTGATGATCTCCGGTACTATTACCGATGCATCCGGTCGTACCCTTTCAGGGCAGACCACCGAGGCTTTTTACAACTCTCTTCGCCACATCAAGCCTGTTTCCTTTGGTCTTAACTGCGCCCTTGGCCCGGATGAGCTACGCCAATATGTCGAAGAGCTTTCACGAATCAGTGAATGCCATGTTTCTGCGCACCCCAATGCCGGCTTGCCAAACGCATTTGGCGAGTATGATCTTAGCCCGGAAGACATGGCTGCTGAGATTGGTGAATGGGCGCAAAGTGGCTTCCTAAACATGGTGGGGGGCTGCTGCGGCACCACACCGGAGCATATCCGTGAAATAGCCCGGGTAACAGCCTCCGTCAAGCCGCGTGCGTTGCCGGATATCAACGTTGCCTGCCGACTCTCCGGCCTTGAACCCCTTACTATTGAAAAAGATTCCCTGTTTATCAATGTGGGTGAGCGGACCAATGTGACCGGTTCTGCGAAATTCAAGCGTCTTATCGTAGAGGAAAACTACGATGAAGCGCTGGAAGTTGCCCGGCAACAGGTAGAGAACGGTGCCCAGATCATCGATATCAACATGGATGAGGGGATGCTGGATGCCAAGGCTGCCATGGTGCGTTTCCTCAACCTGATTGCCTCGGAGCCCGAGATTTCCCGTGTGCCTATTATGATCGACTCTTCGAAATGGGATGTCATCGAAGCGGGCCTGCAGTGTATTCAGGGTAAAGGTATTGTGAACTCTATTTCCCTGAAAGAAGGGAAAGAAGCCTTTATTCACCATGCCAAACTGCTGCGCCGCTATGGTGCTGCTGTGATTGTGATGGCCTTTGATGAGGTGGGCCAGGCGGATACCCAGGAACGTAAAACCGAGATCTGTACCAATGCATACCGGATACTGGTTGATGAGGTGGGCTACCCGCCGGAAGATATCATTTTCGACCCGAACATCTTTGCCGTTGCTACCGGTATTGATGAGCACAACAACTATGCTGTCGATTTCATCGAGGCTGTCGGTGATATCAAGCGGGATTTGCCCCATGCGATGATCTCCGGTGGTGTATCCAATGTTTCATTCTCCTTCCGCGGGAACAACCCGGTGCGTGAGGCTATCCACGCTGTATTCCTTTACCATGCCATTAAGAGGGGCATGGACATGGGTATCGTCAATGCCGGTCAGCTGGCGATTTATGATGACCTGCCTGAAGAGTTGCGTGTTGCGGTGGAAGACGTGGTGCTCAACCGGCGTGATGATGCAACCGAGCGCCTTCTTGATATTGCCGACAATTACCGGGACAGCGGAAAGCTAGAGGAAGACAGCTCTGCCCAGGAGTGGCGGAGCTGGCCGGTCAACAAACGCCTTGAACATGCGCTGGTGAAGGGCATTACCGAGTTTATTGTTGAAGATACAGAGGAAGCGCGAGCCAACGCTGAAGCGCCGCTGCATGTGATTGAAGGCCCGTTGATGGATGGCATGAACGTGGTTGGCGACCTCTTCGGTGAAGGCAAGATGTTCCTGCCCCAGGTGGTCAAGTCAGCCAGGGTAATGAAGCAGGCGGTCGCTTACCTGGAGCCTTTCATTGATGCGCTGAAACAGGAAGGGCAAACCAACGGCAAAATCCTTCTTGCCACAGTAAAAGGCGATGTTCACGACATTGGCAAGAATATAGTCGGGGTTGTGCTGCAGTGTAATAACTATGAAGTGATTGATCTCGGGGTGATGGTTCCGACCGACAAGATCCTCAAAGTCGCCCGCGAGGAAAATGTCGACATCATTGGTTTGTCCGGCCTTATCACCCCGTCACTGGATGAAATGGTGCACGTCGCCAAAGAGATGGAGCGCCAGGGATTCGACATTCCGCTTTTGATTGGCGGCGCGACGACCTCCAAGGCGCACACGGCGGTGAAGATCGAGCAGAATTACCACGGCCCGGTAGTTTATGTACCGAATGCTTCGCGCGCCGTCGGTGTATGCTCAGATCTTCTGTCTGAAACACGCCGCCCGGCTTTCCTTGAAAAACTGGCTGAAGACTACGATATCGTTCGTGACCAGCATGCCCGCAAAAAGCCGCGTACTGCGCCGGTGAGCCTGGAAAAGGCCCGGGATAACCGCGTGCCGATTGACTGGGTTGCCTATACGCCACCGGCTCCGGTCAAGTCAGGTATCCATGTGTTCAAGGATTTCCCGGTTTCAACCCTTCGACAGTATATCGACTGGACGCCATTCTTTATGACCTGGTCATTAAGCGGTAAATTCCCCGCCATTCTTGATCATGAGCTGGTGGGTGAAGAAGCCCGTAAGCTTTACCAGGATGCCAATGCACTGCTAGATCGTGTCGAGGCGGAAGGCATTATGAAGGCGAACGGTATTTGCGGACTGTTTCCAGCCAACTGTGTGGGACATGACGATATTGAAGTGTACACCGATGAAAGCCGCAGCGAAGTGCTGACTGTCCTCCATGGACTGCGCCAGCAAACGGAAAAGCCCCGAGGCCCGAATTACTGCCTCAGTGATTTTATTGCGCCCAAAGAAAGCGGAAAAGCAGACTGGATTGGTGCGTTTGCAGTGACAGGTGGCATTGGGGAGTATGAGCTGGCTGAGCAGTTCAAGGCAGAGGGTGACGATTACAATGCCATCATGATTCAGGCGGTGGCAGACCGTCTGGCAGAGGCTTTTGCAGAATGCCTGCATGAGACCGTGCGGAAAGAAATTTGGGGCTATGTACCGGATGAAAGCCTCAATAATGAAGATCTTATCCGCGAGAAATACCAGGGCATCCGCCCGGCTCCCGGCTACCCTGCGTGTCCGGAGCATACTGAAAAGGGTACCCTGTGGGATCTGCTCAATGTTGAACAGTCCATCGGTATGAAGCTGACGGAGAGTTTTGCCATGTGGCCTGGGGCATCGGTATCCGGCTGGTATTTCTCCCACCCGGATTCCCGCTACTTTGCGGTTGCCAAGATCCAGCCGGATCAGCGTGACAGCTATGCTGACCGTAAAGGTTGGGATCTGCTGGAAGCTGAAAAGTGGCTTGGGCCAAACCTGGACTGATCTTTACCTTTCTTAAGCAAGCCGGCACAGATGCCGGCTTTTTTCCTCACTCGCCTTGTATGGTGGCAACGATACGGCGCGCCCCACCATGGTCTCGGTGTTCACCCAGATAAATTCCCTGCCAGGTTCCAAGTGCCAGTCTGCCCTGTGTGATTGGAATGGAGACACTGGCACCAAGCAAAGATGCTTTAATATGTGCAGGCATGTCGTCCGGTCCCTCGTATGTGTGGCGGTAAAATGGTGCATTTTCCGGCACGGTATGGTTGAAATGGGCTTCCATATCGGTACGTACCGTCGGATCTGCGTTTTCATTGAGGGTCAGGCTGGCGGAAGTGTGTTGGATAAACAGGTTCAGCAGGCCAACAGAAAGTGAGCGTATTTCCGGCAGTTGTTGTTCAATTTCATCAGTTATTAAATGAAAACCTCTTTGCCGGGCATTTAATTTAATCTCTTTTTGATACCACATGTTACTTACCTGTATGATCCGGAGAGAATTTGCCGAGCTAAGCTAATTTGCTTGTTACTGACGTAAAGCAAAACGGCTGGCAATATTGTGGGTAACAATTGCACGATTGGTTGTAAAATAACAAGTTTTAAAGTTCAACAACCAGTTTGAGAACAGATTAACCGGGGCGGTGGGTAGTGCCAACACTACCGGCCGATATCTGAAAAAACCTTGAGACAAAGACTATGTTGAAAAACATCAACCCAACTCAAACTCAAGCCTGGAATGCGCTGACAGCCCACTTCGAGCAAGCGCAGGACTACGCTCTGAAAGATCTTTTTGCTGCCGATGCAGAGCGCTTCAATAAGTTCTCTCTTCAGTTCGCGGATCAGATCCTGCTGGATTACTCCAAAAACCTGATCACTGAAGAAACCCTCGAGAAGCTGCTTGCCCTTGCCGAGCAGACTGAGCTGAAAACAGCGATTGAAGCCATGTTCAGCGGTGAGAAAATTAACCGCACTGAAGATCGTGCAGTACTGCACGTTGCACTGCGTAACCGCGGCAATGCACCTATCGTGGTTGACGGTGAAGATGTCATGCCTGCGGTCAATGCTGTACTGGCCCAGATGAAAGAGTTCTCTGAGCGTGTTATCAGCGGCGAGTGGAAAGGTTATACCGGCAAGGCAATCACAGATGTTGTGAATATCGGTATCGGTGGTTCTGACCTCGGTCCTTACATGGTTTGTGAAGCGCTGGCTGCATATAAAAACCACCTCAACATGCACTTTGTGTCAAACGTTGATGGTACCCATATCGCAGAGACGCTGAAGAAGCTGGATCCGGAAACTACCCTGTTCCTGGTTGCTTCCAAGACCTTCACGACTCAGGAAACCATGACCAACGCGCACAGTGCCCGTGACTGGTTCCTGGCTGCTGCCGCTGACCAGGCGCATGTTGCCAAGCACTTTGCTGCCCTGTCTACCAACGGTAAGGCTGTTGCCGAGTTCGGTATCGACACTGCCAACATGTTTGAGTTCTGGGACTGGGTTGGCGGCCGTTACTCCCTGTGGTCAGCAATCGGTCTGTCTATCTGCCTGTCTGTAGGTTATGACAACTTTATTGAGCTGCTGGCCGGTGCCCATGACATGGATAACCACTTCCGTGGCACTGAATTCAGCGCCAACATGCCGGTACTGCTGGCATTGATTGGTATCTGGTACAACAACTTCTACCATGCTGAAACTGAAGCTATCCTGCCGTACGACCAGTACCTGCACCGCTTTGCTGCGTACTTCCAGCAGGGCAACATGGAATCCAATGGTAAGTACGTTGACCGTGAAGGCAATCCAGTGGATTACCAGACTGGCCCAATTATCTGGGGTGAGCCGGGCACCAATGGCCAGCATGCGTTCTACCAACTGATCCACCAGGGCACCAAGATGATCCCTTGTGACTTTATTGCCCCTGCAGTAAGCCACAACCAGATCAGCGACCATCATCCTAAACTGCTTGCGAACTTCTTCGCCCAGACTGAAGCGCTGGCATTCGGCAAGAGCCAGGAGCAGGTGGAAGCGGAATTCGCTGCTGCCGGTAAGAGTGCGGAAGAGGTGAAGGACCTGGTACCATTCAAGGTATTCGAAGGTAACCGCCCAACCAACTCAATCCTGGTTAAGCAGATTACCCCTCGTGTTCTGGGCAGCCTGATTGCCATGTACGAGCACAAGATCTTCGTCCAGGGTGTGATCCTGAATATCTTCAGCTTTGACCAGTGGGGCGTTGAGCTCGGCAAACAACTGGCTAACGCTATCCTGCCTGAGCTGGGTGGTGATGAGAACGTTGAGAGCCACGACAGCTCTACAAATGGCCTGATTAACGCATACAAACAGTGGCGTGCGTAATCTGCCAGCTATAAAAAATGCCGCGCTTGATGCGCGGCATTTTTGTCTCGGGCTAACACCAAGAAGAGAGTGAATCAACTGTCGAAACAGATTTCGATGTAAGCTGCACCGTATTCAGAGTTGAAAGGCATGATGATAATCGGGCCTTCACTCTTGTGAGTAATTGTGTGGTTCAGACCAGACACAACAATAGGCGTTGCCATATCAAAATCGAATCCTTGCTCTGCCAGAATACGTTTGGCACCACCGGTAACCATATTGGTGATCTCGCCAACCATATCGGTCACTTCTTCATTAATTTCCGCAGGCTTTTCACCCAGCATACGGTTCATGATCTCAAGCGCGAGGCCTTCTTCAAAGGTAACAGAGAATGAACCCTTGGTTTTTGGCCCCACCATACCAATCAGACCTGAAACGTCCCCTTTGGCGACTTCACCTTTTTTCAGGCGAGGCTTCTGAGGTGTCAAATCCATAGTTGCCATGGTCTTCATGACATTGAGTAAAGAGATCAGAAATGGGTTTACAAATTCTGCGCGCATAATTGTTCTTCTGTTTCCTTTTATTTTTGGCCTTGTTTTTGTTGGCAGTGCAGGCATTGACCGTGTGTTTCCACGACATGATGACTGACGGTAAAGCCATGATTATCTGCCTTGAGGCCTAACATTTCGGCCAACTCGTCGGCATGGCATTCATCAACATTTCCGCAACTGTCACATATCAGTAGCTGGGAGCAATGCTCCGGCTTACCTAAATGACGACAGGCAATATAACTGTTGGTTGACTCAACTTTATGAACAAAGCCCTGAGCCAACAGAAAATCGAGTGCCCGGTAAACCGTAGGTGGCTTTGCCTGGGGCTCAGTTTCCCGCAAAAGGTCCAACAACTCATACGCAGAAATAGCCCGGTTATCGGACAAAATCAGCTGAAGTACACGCCCACGCTGAGGGGTAAGACGAACACCCCGCTGTTCGCAAAGTTGCTGAGCCTGCGCTAACAATTGCTGGTGACTGACCATATCCCCTCGAAATGGCTGAATATATTTTGACATTCTAACAACAGCCGTTCCGTTTGGCATCTCTCTAAGCTTATCTGACACCTATAGTATTAACTTTAGTCACAAATATTGCGAAGTGTATGATGGAGGCAACTTCTATTCATTTGGGCTGCGTGTTGGGTTTTTAAACAAAATCCGTTAAGATCGCGCGCCCCGGCGTTTGATGTACTGCCGGAGAGCAGGATTTACCGAGATTTTCTCAGTCTAGCCGGAGCAAAAATGCTGAACAACCAACCGATTTCCACTGAAAACGTTTCTTCTGTGCAGGATGCCGTACAGCCATTTACTGCGGAGCTGCCTATGATGCGTTTTTCTGTTGCTCCTATGCTGGATTGGACCGACCGCCACTGCCGTTTCTTTCATCGCAAGTTGACTCAGCGTGGTCTGCTATACACTGAGATGGTCACCACCGGTGCGATTATTCACGGCAAGGGTGATTTCCTTAAATACAACGAGGAAGAGCATCCGGTTGCTTTGCAGCTTGGTGGTTCAAACCCGGCAGATTTGGCTCACTGTGCCAAGCTGGCCCAAGAACGTGGTTACGATGAGATTAACCTTAATGTGGGCTGTCCGTCAGACCGGGTGCAAAATGGCAAGTTTGGTGCGTGCCTGATGGGCGAAGCTGAGCTTGTGGCGCAATGTGTTGCTGCGATGCGTGAAGTGGTGGATATCCCGGTCACTGTAAAAACCCGTATCGGTATTGATGATCAGGACTCTTACGAGTTCCTGCGTGATTTTATCAGCACGGTAAGTGACAAGGGAGGGTGTGAGCAGTTCACCATCCATGCCCGTAAAGCCTGGTTGAGTGGTCTTAGCCCGAAAGAAAACCGTGAAATTCCACCACTGGACTACCCACGTGTATACCAGCTGAAAAAAGAATTCCCTCACCTTCTGATGGCAATCAACGGCGGTGTAAAAACCTTGGAAGAAGCCGAGGAACACCTCAAGTATATGGACGGTGTGATGATAGGCCGTGAGGCATACCAGAACCCTTACATGATGGCTGAAATAGACCAGCGCCTGTATGGTGAAAACAAGCCGGTTGTGAAACGCTCTGCGGTAGTGGAATCTATGTACCCGTACATTGAAGAGCAACTGGGCAAGGGTACTTACCTGGGTCATATCACACGCCATATGCTGGGACTCTTCCAGAATATGCCGGGGGCACGGGGCTGGCGCCGCCATATCAGTGAAAATGCCCATAAGCCGGGTGCGGGTGTGGAAGTACTGCAAAAGGCTCTGGCATTTATCCCGGCAGAATTGGATGTATAGTCAACTTCACTAAATAGCTTGGTGAATTTCGCCAGATTACTGATTTTAAGAAGAGGAGGCTAGAATGCCTCCTCTTTTCTATCTGCATGAAAAATAATGTTATTACGCTGATTTTAAAGAGTTGGCGTGCGAATTGCTGTGTACATGTGAAACGAGAAGGAGGAAGAAAATGGCTGAATTACTGTTTCTTGTCGGTTTTGCGTTAATGTTGGTGGTAACCGGCGTAAGCTTTCTGGGAGTGGCACTGGCTCTGGGCGTTGCCTTTGTCCTGATGCTGGTGGCCGGTATGGTCGGCGTGATGTTTAAGCTGCTGCCTTGGCTGTTGGTGATCGCTGTCGGAATCTGGCTGTGGAGAAAAGATAAAACATCCCCGGCTAAACGCTACTACCGTCAACAAAGGCGTTATCGCTGATAAATTACCCATGAATATTGGAATCGGAGTCCGGAAACGGATTCCGATTTGCTTAATTTCCACGCAAATCTGACGGTTATCAGGGGAAAATCCGCCAGTCGTCTGATATAGTTTGCAGCAGATTCCTATCAAGACCCTTGAAACAAAGGACACCCAATGAAAAAGACGCTTTTGACCCTTGCTGCCCTGGCTGCGGTTTCTGCCGTTCCAGCCCACGCTGATGTCCTGCTGGGCGGTAAAGCAGCTGTAGACGGTTGGTTTGCTGACGGAAAAGTAAACAACACAGAATACAATGATGTGGATACCGTTTTTTCCGGTTACGTAGCATTGGAACACCCAATTCCGCTGATTCCTAATGCCCGCATTGGATTTACACCGGTAGAGATTGGTTCAAACGGTTCTGCTGCTTCTTTCGATCAGGTCGATTACACTGCTTATTACGAAATTCTTGATAACGACCTGGTATCTCTGGACTTGGGTGTAACTCTTCAGAATTTCCAAAATGGTAATATTGGAGTGCATTCTTTTGACGAGTGGGTACCCGCTGTTTTCGGTGATGCTCGTGTCAATCTGCCTATGACTGGCCTGGGTGTATTCGCAACAGTTAACGCTGGTGCTTATGATGACAACACCACCCGTGATATGCGTGCCGGTATCCAGTGGTCCCTGCCTTTGGCTGTGGCTGATCTGAACCTGCGTGGCGGTTACCGCATGATGGATTACGATTTTGATGGTGTGTGGAAAAATAACGGCAAAGTCGAAGTCGACGGCTTCTTCCTGGGTGCCGAGCTGGATTTCTAATACCTGCAATCCACTTTTAAGTTATCCCTAATATGAGACCTCGCACTTATGCGGGGTCTTTCTGTTTGCGAAACGCCTGACTTTGTACCACCTTTACAAAGACCTCTTGGTAAACAGGCAAGCGGAATGACGAAAGACCAGTTGCAGGTGCTGTACTCTCAGGAATTGCTGGTGGAAGCGGTTGTAGAGCCTTCTATCCAGAATCAGGGATGGATTGTTGAATTTCGGCATGCCAGAGGGGGATTAGTGCCGATGACTGACCGTTTGGGAGTCGAAATCTGTTTTGAAAGTGCAGATATGGCCACGGTCAATGCACTAGAAGTCGGCTTTCGTCAGGTCAGAATTGTCGATGAAGTGTGACTTCATGCCCACCTATTATCCTCATTTGTTATAAAACATGCTCATCTATTCTTTCTTGTTATTTGGTGTAGTGGCTAATCTAACACCACTTAACGGAGAAGGAATGTCGTGTCATGTTACTCAAGGAGCTCTCGGCTCTCGCCAGCCCGCTAAATGATCAGCAAATCGGCCAGCTCAAACAGGCCGTCTCCGAGCTGACGCCACAGCAACTGGCGTGGATTAGCGGTTATTTCTGGGGTCTCAGCCAAAATCAGACTGCTGCACCGGCAGAAGGTCTGCCCACAGGTGTTCCTGCGGCAGCGGCTCAGCCGGCAGGGAAACTTACCATTATCTATGCCTCGCAAACCGGCAACGCCAAAGGTGTCGCTGAAGCGCTCAAATCCGACGCCGAAGCAGATGGCGTGGCAGTCAGCCTGTTTGCAGCAGACGATTACAAACCGAAAAACCTGGGTAAAGAAACCCATGTGGTTGTGGTGACCTCCACATACGGTGAAGGTGAACCGCCGGAGAATGCTGTCGATCTGCATGAGTTTATCCGCTCAAAGAAAGCCCCAAAGATGGATGGCGTGAAGTTTGCGGTAATCGGCCTTGGTGATTCGAGCTACGAGTTTTTCTGCCAGACGGCAAAAGACTTTGATGAAACTTTTGCCAAGCTGGGTGGTGAGCGCATTGTCGATCGTCTTGACTGTGACGTGGATTACGATGCTCCGGCAGCGGAGTGGCGCAAGGCTGCACTCGAAAAAGTAAAAGAGACCATTGGTGGCGGAGAGCCAGCAGGTGTCATTCCCCTCCACCCGGTAGCGCAGTCTGTTGCCAACTCTTATACCAAGCAGTCTCCTTATGAAGCTGAGCTGTTGGTAAGCCAGAAAATCACAGGTCGCAATTCAACCAAGGATGTTCGCCACGTCGAGATCGATCTTGGTGAATCCGGTCTGTCTTACCAGCCGGGTGATGCCCTGGGTGTTTGGTATGAAAATGATCCAGCCCTTGCAGATGAGATCCTGGCAAAAGTCGGCCTGACCGGTGATGAAAGCATAGAGGTCGATGGGGAAAACCTTAGCCTTCGTGATGCACTGGTGTCGAAGTACGAAATTACCTCCAGTAACCCCCAGCAGGTTGCCAAGGTGGCTGAGCTGTCTGGCAGCAAGAAACTGGCAAAACTGGCCGAAGATAAAGACAAACTCCGCGACTACTCAGCACACACCCAATTGGTGGATGTGCTGGGTGAGAAGAAAGTGAAACTGGACGCCGAGCAATTGACCGGGCTCCTTCGCCGACTGACCCCGCGTTTGTATTCAATTGCCTCAAGCCAGGAAGATGTGGGTGAAGAAGTACACCTGACAGTGGGTGTGGTGGAATACGCTGTCGGTGACAACACCCGCCGGGGCGGCGCATCAAGCTTCCTTGGCCATGGCCTTGAAGAGGGCGGCAAGGTGAAAGTTTTTGTAGAGCATAACAATAACTTCAAATTGCCAGCTGATGATAATACCCCGGTCATCATGATTGGCCCGGGTACCGGTATTGCGCCGTTCCGCAGTTTTATCCAGGAGCGTGAGGCCCGTGATGCTGAAGGGAAAAACTGGCTGTTCTTTGGCGACCGCACATTTACCGAAGACTTCCTTTACCAGGTGGAGTGGCAGAAATACCTTAAATCCGGCTTGTTGACCCGTGCAGACGTTGCTTTCAGCCGTGACCAGAAAGAAAAGGTTTATGTACAGCACCGCATTCTTGAACAAGGTGCCGAGGTGTGGAAGTGGATTGCCGAAGGCGCACATATTTATATCTGTGGTGATGCCAACCTGATGGCGAAAGATGTTCACGGCGCGTTGCTGGCTGTAATAGAGCAACACGGTGGAAAAAGTGCTTCCGAGGCGTCTGATTATCTGAATGAACTGCGCAAAGCCAAACGTTATCAAAAGGATGTGTACTAATGAGCGAAAAATTATCTGATAACGAACGCCTCAAGCGTGAGAGTGGGTTTCTGCGTGGCACGATCGAGCAGGATCTGCAGGATCGGATTACCGGTGGCTTTAACGGCGACAATTTCCAGTTGATCCGTTTTCATGGCATGTACCAACAGGATGACCGTGATATCCGCCCAGAGCGTACCAAGCAAAAACTGGAGCCTCTGCACAATGTGATGCTGCGAGCCCGTATGCCGGGCGGCATTATCACCCCGCAGCAGTGGTTGGCTATCGATAAGTTTGCGACTGACTACACCATGTACGGCAGTATTCGACTTACCACACGCCAGACATTCCAGTTTCACGGTGTGCTGAAGCCGAATATCAAACTGATGCACCAGACGCTGGCAAGTATAGGCATTGACTCTATTGCCACGGCCGGGGATGTAAACCGTAATGTGCTTTGTACCACCAATCCGTTTCAGTCAAAGCTCCACCAGGAAGCCTATGACTGGGCGCGTAAGATCAGTGAGCACCTGCTGCCAAAATCCCGTGCCTATGCAGAGATTTTCCTCGATGGTGAGAAAGTAGAAACCACCGAGGAAGAAGAACCGATCCTCGGCAGCACTTACCTGCCGCGTAAGTTCAAGACCACGGTCACGATTCCGCCTTACAACGATGTGGATGTACATGCTAACGACCTGAACTTCGTTGCCATAGAGGAAGGAGGTGAGCTGGTGGGCTTCAACGTGCTGGTCGGTGGCGGCCTGGCGATGACCCATGGTGACACTTCTACGTATCCGCGTCGTGCTGACGACCTGGGCTTTATTGCCAAAGAGCATACGCTGGCGGTGGCCGCGGCTGTAGTAACCACCCAGCGTGATATGGGTAACCGCAGCAACCGTAAGAATGCCAAGACCAAGTACACCCTTGATCGTGTCGGGACAGATGTCTTTAAAGCAGAAGTGGAAAAACGTGCCGCTATTGCGTTTGAAGAAAGCCGCCCGTATGAATTTACCCACCGTGGAGACCGTTTTGGCTGGGTGGAAGGCATCGACGGTAAACATCACCTGACACTGTTTATTGAGAACGGACGCCTGTTGGATTACCCGGGCAAGCCGCTGAAAACCGGGGTAGCTGAAATTGCCAGGATCCATAAAGGTGATTTCCGCATGACATCGAACCAGAACCTGATCATTGGCGGTGTGCCGAAAAAGGACAAAGCCAGGATCGAAAAGCTGGCCCGAGAGCATGGCCTGATTGATGACGGTGTCAGTGAGCTTCGCAAACAGTCCATGGCGTGTGTTGCCTTGCCGACATGCCCGTTGGCAATGGCTGAAGCTGAGCGTTTTCTGCCTGGGTTTGTTACTGACATTGAGCAAATCCAGCAAAAACACGGTGTGGCTGATGAGGCCATCGTGTTCCGGGTTACCGGCTGCCCTAACGGGTGTGGACGCGCAATGCTGGCGGAAATTGGCCTGGTGGGTAAAGCCATGGGCCGCTACAACCTGCACCTTGGCGGAAACGTCAACGGTACCCGGATTCCAAAGATGTATAAAGAGAACATCACTGAGGCACAAATCCTCGAAGAGCTGGACGGATTGATTGGCCGCTGGGCCAAAGAGCGCGAAGAAGGTGAATCCTTCGGTGATTTCGTCATCCGTGCCGGTGTTGTTGCTGAGGTTGTGGTCTCCAAGAGGGATTTCTATGCCTGATATCAGACTGGCCGAGCTTCTGCCCATGACCCGGGCAGAGCAGGTGCTGGCGCTGGCTGAAACCAACGCCAAGCTGGAAAATCTGTCCGCCCAGGACAGGGTTGCCTGGGCGCTGGAAAACCTGGAAGGGGAGTTTGTTCTTTCCTCCAGCTTTGGGATCCAGGCTGCACTGATGCTGCACCTGGTTACCCAGGTGCGGGCAGATGTTCCGGTGATCCTTACCGATACCGGTTACCTGTTCCCGGAAACCTACCGTTTTATCGATGAGCTGACCGAAAGGCTGAAACTTGACCTGCGTGTTTACACCGCCAAGGAAAGTGCAGCCTGGCAGGAGGCCCGGTATGGGAGCCTTTGGGAGCAGGGTGTTGAGGGGATTGAAAAATACAACCGCCTCAACAAGGTAGAGCCAATGCGCCGTGCATTGGATGATTTGGGTGCGCGCACCTGGTTTTCCGGCTTGCGCCGCGAGCAGTCTTCCAGCCGGGCGACGCTGCCAGTCCTGGGTATCCAGAATGGGCTGTTTAAGTTCCTGCCGGTGATCGACTGGACCAATAAAGACGTACACTACTATTTGAAAGAATTTGACCTGCCATACCACCCACTTTGGGATGAGGGTTACCTGTCTGTCGGGGATACCCATACGACCCGCAAGTGGGAACCGGGTATGAGCGAGGAAGAGACCCGTTTCTTCGGCCTCAAGCGCGAGTGTGGTTTGCATGAGGAAGAAGAAAATGTGGATGGCGGCGGTATCTGAGCCCGCTGTTACAATAAAAAGAAAGAAGCCCATGAAAAGGAAAGCCCCGCACCAATGCGGGGCTTTTTCTGTTTATGTCGGTATTTTGTTCACCGTGTCAGAGTCTTACCAACAATACAGCAGGTAACCCTGGCTTCCTTTACAGTGGGGCTTTCAGGGATGACCGAGTCCTGATGACCTGATTGTTATCAAAAGGAACTGACGAGTGCGCCAGAAACTGGGAAAGTGGCTGTTTGACCGAGAAAGCCGCAGAATCCTCAATACCCCGCCAATCAGATATACCCCACAAGAGGGTCTGGTCATATTCTCCATGGTTGGCAAGCCTGCCTTGTGTATGTATTTACTGGCCATAAAGAGCTTTCTTCTCAATTTCGGCTACGGCCGGGTTGAAGTGATGAGTGATGGCAGCTTGGACGAGGCCGACTGCAACCTTCTCCGTTACCATATTCCCGGCATCAGCTTCAGCCACATTGGAGAGCAGGACACAGGCAAGTGTCCAACGGGGGGAACGTGGGAGCGGTTAAAGCGTGCAGTTGACCTCTCCAGGGAGAGTTATGTTATCCAGCTGGATTCCGATACCGTGGCTTATGGCCCTATGGTGGACGTTGACCGGGCTGTTTCCCAAAACCAGGGTTTTGTTATTGGTAACCCTCGGTGGCAATCACCGGTTTCTGCTGACTCCCTTTATCATGTCGTGAAGAACTGGGATTCCAAGCATGTACAGCCTTCGGCAGAACTGGTGATGAAAGACACCGGATTTTTCAGGAATGGGGAAACTTATCTTCGGGGATGCTCAGGGTTTGCCGGTTACCCTAGAAATGTCGCCAACTGGGACGATGTCGAGTCTGCTTCTATACAGTTTGAGGAGCGCCTTGGCCTCAAGTGGCATGAATGGGGAAGTGAGCAGTTTATGACGTGTTGCCTGATCTCAAAAATGCCGGGTGCCGCTGTCTTGCCGTGGCCGCTTTACCAGAATTTCCGTTTCCCGGATGTACGTGAAAGCATGGAAGCGTCGTCGTTTATCCACTTTATCGGCTCCCACCGCTACGAGCGGGGGACATACAGGCAACTGGCCCGGCGGACTATTTCACGCCTCGACAGTGCCAAACAGATCATCTAACCGTTCCAGGGGCTGGAAAGTCCCCCTTTTCTGGGTTTACCTGCGCAATGGGTATAACGAAAAAACCCTGCCGGAGCAGGGTTTTTCTGGATTTAAAGCCGGGCTTACAGGATATCCAGCAGCTCTACTTCAAATACCAGTACTGCGTATGGAGGGATTGATGCACCAGCACCACGCTCACCATAAGCCAGTTCCTGAGGAATAGTCAGCTTCCACTTAGAACCAACAGGCATCATTTGCAGGGCTTCAACCCAGCCTTTGATAACGCCAGTTACAGGGAATTCAGCTGGTGTACCACGGGTAACAGAGCTGTCGAACACAGTACCGTCAGTCAGCATACCGTGGTAGTGAACACGTACAGTCTTGTCAGACGATGGGATTTCGCCTTCGCCTTCTACCAGCACTTCGTACTGCAGGCCAGATTCAGTGACGTTTACTTCTGGGCGTTTTGCATTTTCTGCGAGGAATGCTTCACCTTCTGCGATAACAGACTTTGCATTTTCCTGACGAATTTGCTCTGCTTTTGTGTGAAGCTCGCGCAGCGCATTGTTGATGTCATCAACGCTGATTTCTGGCATGTCGCCAGCCAGGGCGGTAGCAATACCTTTAGCAATAGCATCAACTTCCAGATCTGGCAGACCTGCACCTGCAAGTTGTTGGCCCATTTGCAGGCCGATGCCGTAGCTGGCTTTCTGTTCAACTGTCTCCAGTTTGATATCAGACATAACGTCACTCTTTCGTTTGTAATGAAAGTGGCAAAGGATAACAGTTGTAGGTATTCGTGGTATACCCAAATCACCTCAAGGTGTGTGGTTCAGAGTGAAAACTGCACCTTGAGGTGGTTTAGGTATAAACGTTTGGTCGGGACAATCGTGGGTAGAGACGGTGGAGTGTATGGAAAGAATTAACCCGTTAATACAAAAAGGCCGGGCGACCTGGTTCCGCCTGAAAAATAACACGGCGGATAAGTTGGGCGGTTTGCTTTCAGCTCCGGTGTTTGAACGTGCTAAAGCCCAGTGGCAATCCTTGCCTCGGTTCCACCGAATCGGCGTGGCTTCTCTCTCAGCAGCCATTCTGATTTTGCTGTTATTGCCGTCATCCCCTCCGGTGCCGGAAACCGGGTCAACCACAGAGAGGGTCTCGGTGGCCATGGATACCTCCCCATTGAGTGATGAACCGGCGAACTCAACAACAGGAGGCAAGTCTTCCCAGGCTGAATGGCATAACTATGAAGTCCAGAAGGGGGACACTCTGGCGAACATTTTCCGCCGTAATGACTTGCCTCTCCACGACCTATATGCAATTTCTGCCATTGAGGGGAGCGACAAGCCCCTGAGCCGCATTCAGCCGGGCCAGCTGCTACGGTTTAAAATTGCAGCCAATGGCGAACTGGATATGCTGCAGATAGAAACCGGTGGCACTGACGCCGCGATGTTTTTCCGCCTGAGTGACGGGAGTTTCGGCCGCCAGTGACGGGTTGCAGGAATTGAAATAACAAAGGGAGCGGAATGCTCCCTTTTGAGTTTTCGGCAGCAGCGCAAGGTTAATCAGGGCTGTCGGCAGGACGCACCATATCGATATGGGGAATACCGTCTTCGAGGTATTCATCTGACACTTCTCTGAACCCATGGCTTTCATAGAAGCCTTTGAGATAGGCCTGGGCTGCAAGTGAAATGGCTTCAGAAGGCCAGTACTGCGTGGCTGTTTCCATCGCTTTCACGATGACGGTGTGGCCGGTACCGAGGCGGCGTTGTGAGGCTTTGGTGACCACCCTACCGATGCTGGGGGTTTCGTAGTTCAGCCCGGGTGGAAGTACTCTAGCGTAGGCTACCAGTTCTGAACCCTCAAAGCCCAGCAGGTGACGGGTTTGAGGGTGGGTATCGTGGCCGTCCAGTTCCGGGTATGGGCAGTTTTGTTCAACAACAAAAACATCGACGCGAAGCTTCAGTAAGGCATACAGCTCACTGGTGGTGAGCTGTTCAAACGTCATTATATTCCATTTCATTTTTCGTGCTCTTCCTGGCAGGAGTCTCATGTTCAATATATAAAAAACCGCAGCATCGTGCTGCGGTTTTCGCGTTAATTTGACTCTGCAATTAGTCGTAAGCCGGACTTATTTTCCTGAAAGGTCAATCTTGTAGATGGCAAAGCCGGTGTCATCGGTGCCGGTTTTTGTCATCGGGTACTGACCCTTGGCTTTGATGAAATCTGCGGCCTTTTGGCTTGGCGCCGTTTCAAAGTGTACATTCAGCTTTTCACCGCCTTTGATAGGGGCGAATGACCAGTTGTTGTCTGCCGTTGGGATAACCTGGCCTTTTTCCTTGCTGACGCGGGAGATGTAATTTGCAAGGACAGTACGGTTCTCATCCGGTGCAGCGAAAGCAATGAAATCGGGACCGGTGCCTGCAAACTTGCCGCTGTAAGCACGGTAGTTGTTGGTTGCAATGATAAACGGTGCCTTCATATCAATTGGCTTGCCGTTGAAGGTCAGGTTCTTGATACGCTCAGAGCCAGGGTTAATGACCTTGCACTCCCCGTCATATTTGGCTGGCTGGGTGATATCCACCTGGTAGTTCACACCATCAATGACATCGAAGTTGTAGGTACGGAAACCGTCCCAGTTAACCAATTCCTGTGGTGCAGTGGAATTCGGGTCAATTTGGTTGAACTGACCGGCAGAGCATTCCAGCCACTCTTTCACTTCCTTACCGGTTACTTTCATGGCAACCAGTGTGTTCGGGTAGAGGTAGAGGTCGGCGGCATTACGGAAAGTCAGCTGGCCCGATTCCACTTCGGTGAAATTGGTTGGGTCGTTCTTACGGCCACCTGCCTTGAATGGGGCAGCAGCAGACAGAACCGGGATGCCATCCAGATCCGGGTCGCCCTGGATAAAGCGTTCAACATAGTCTTTTTGTGCCAGGTTGACGATTTGTACTGTCGGGTCGTCCTGTACTAGTGACAGGAAGCTGTACATAACATCGCTGGCTTTACCGATAGGCTGGTTGACGAATTCGCGAGTACCTTTGTGGTCTGCCTCAACGGCTTTCACCAGTGCAGGATCCGCTTTGACAAGTGCCTTGCCGTCAAAGATTGGCAGGGCCTTGCTGTCACCTTTGACAACTTCCCATTTGCCACTGTCATTGCTGAGGGTCAGATCCATAACACCGACATGGCTGCCCCAGCGTCCCGGCATGACAGCCGCTACACCGTTGATCGTGCCGTTTACGTTATCGACGCCCTGGATATTGTCAAAACCCTTGCCCGGGAACACTGCATGGGAGTGGCCGAATGCAATAGCATCAATACCGTCTACCTGTGACAGGTAGTAGGTGGAGTTTTCAGCCATCAGCTTGTAAGGGTCATGAGACATGCCGGAGTGGGGAATCGCCACAATCACGTCAGCACCTTCCGCTTTCATCTGTGGAACCAGCTCATTAGCGGTTTCGACGATGTCTTTGGCAATGACCTTGCCTTCAAGGTTCTTTTTGTCCCAAGTCATGATCTGCGGAGGAACAAAGCCGATGTAACCGATTTTGACTTGGTGTTCAGCGCCGTCTGTGTCTTTAAAAGTGTGAGTTTTTATGATGTACGGCTTGAAGTAGTGCTCGCCGGTTTTGGCATCGTAAACGTTGGCACAGATATAAGGGAAATTGGCGTCATTCAGGCTCTCTTTGAGGAAATCGAGGCCATAGTTGAACTCGTGGTTACCGATATTTGCCACTTCATAACCGAGCTGGTTCATCGCCTTGTATACAGGGTGTACTTCACCGGCTTTGATGCCCTTGGCTGCCATGTAGTCACCCATGGGGCTGCCCTGGATCAGGTCGCCGTTATCTACCAGGACGCTGTTTACTGCTCCGTCACGGGCTTCTTTGACGACGGTTGCGGCACGGACCAGGCCAATTTTTTCGGATGGCTTGTCCTTGTAGTAGTCGTAGTCCATGACATTGGTATGAATGTCTGTTGTCTCAATGATGCGCAGCTGGATGGTTTCTGCTGCTGCCGGTCCAGCCATTGTCAGCATGCCGGCCAATACGGCCATAGATAGTGACGAAGTTTGCACTTTCATTGTTGTCTCCGATATTAGTGTGCAAAAAGAGCGTGATATCAGTCGGCTGCATTATGCACATAGGACAGTGGCGTTACTGTGATATCGTCAACTTTTATGCTTTTCGCCGCTTATATTGCTGAGACTTTTTGTTAATGAGTCGGTTGTTGCAAACAAATCGATATAAAAAATGATATTTAAGAATTTCAGGTAATATTCTAATGGTTCTATAGTGCCAATCAGGATTAAAGATCGAGGGCACAGGACATGGACTACCTGCCACTGTTTGCAAAACTGGATGGACGACGTTGCGTCGTGGTTGGCGGCGGTGAAGTAGCATGGCGCAAAGCACGTATGCTGCTTAAAGCCGGTGCCCGGTTGTTTCTGGTTGCCCCGGAAGTGAACCGTGAAATCGCTGAAGCGGCGGAAAACGGTGAGTTGGTATGGATTGACCAGCCGTTTCGCCCTGAACATCTTGATGCAACCTTCCTGGTGATTGCTGCTACCGATAACCCGCTGGTTAACGAATTGGTTGCCAAAGCGGCTGACAACCGCCATATCCTGGCCAATGTGGTCGATGACACCCCGAAATGCAGCTTTATCGTCCCGTCAATTGTTGACCGCTCGCCCCTGATCGTTGCGATCTCGTCATCCGGCCAGGCACCGGTCCTGGCCCGTCTTATCCGTGAGAAACTTGAGACGTTACTGCCCCAGCATCTTGGACAAATGGCTAAGATCGCCGGACAGTTTCGTGACACGTTGAAAGCACGGGTTCAAAGCCTTTCCGGTCGCAGAAAGTTCTGGGAACAAGCCTTTGAAGGCCGATTTTCCACTTTGGTCGCTGCCGGACAGCATGATGAAGCGCGGGATGAACTGGAAAGCCTTTCGCGTTCCCAAAAGGCCGGTGGAAGCGTTGCCTTGGTTGGAGCCGGCCCTGGCGATGCCGGATTATTGACGCTGAAAGCCGTCCAACTAATGCAACAAGCTGATGTGGTGCTCTACGACTATCTTGTTTCTGAAGAGGTTTTAGAGCTGGTAAGACGGGATGCGGAACTGGTTTCGGTGGGTAAAAAGGCCGGCTTTCACAGTGTACCGCAGGATCAGATTAACCAGTTGCTGGTGAACTATGCAAAGTCCGGCAAGCGGGTTGTACGACTGAAAGGAGGGGATCCCTTCGTCTTTGGCCGGGGTGGTGAAGAGCTGGAAACCCTGATGGAGTCAGGCGTGACCTGCCAGGTTGTGCCGGGGATTACTGCTGCGGCCGGCGCGACCGCCTATGCGGGGATCCCGCTGACGCACAGGGACTACGCCCAAAGCGCCACCTTTATCACCGGTCACCTGAAACAAGAAGTGGATACGCTGGATTGGGTCACATTGGCAAGACCTAACCAGACGCTGGTGATTTATATGGGCCTGATGAAATCAGGTTATATCCAGCAGCAGCTTTTGGGCAATGGCAGAGACCCGCTTACCCCGGTAGCCATTGTAGAACGTGGTACCCAGGAAAAACAGAAGGTGCTGCGGGGAACACTGAGCGAGTTGTCAGAACTTGCCAAATCTGCCGAAAGCCCGTCACTGATTGTTGTTGGCGAAGTGGCACAACTGAGTGAAAAACTGAATTGGTTCAGCAGCAGCCGGGAAAAAGGTTTGCTGCTGGACGAAAAAGACAGACAACCGGCACCTGCTGTCGTGAATCTCGCATAAGGAAGACAGATAACATGGACCCGAAAACGTTCACCCACCTCAAGCAGCTGGAAGCGGAAAGTATCCATATCATCCGTGAAGTGGCGGCTGAGTTTGATAATCCGGTGATGCTTTACTCCATCGGCAAGGACTCATCAGTGATGCTGCACCTTGCCCGTAAGGCATTCTATCCGGGGAAAATCCCGTTTCCTCTCCTGCATGTCGACACGGACTGGAAATTCCGCGAGATGATTGAGTTCCGCGACCGTACAGCGAAAAAGTACGGTTTCGACCTGCTGGTGCACAAAAACCCCGAAGGGCTGGCAATGGGCATCAACCCATTTGTACACGGCTCCTCCAAGCACACCGACATCATGAAAACCCAGGGTCTGAAGCAGGCACTGAATGAGCACGGTTTTGATGCTGCGTTCGGTGGTGCCCGCCGGGATGAGGAGAAATCCCGCGCCAAGGAACGTGTTTACTCCTTCCGTGACAAGCACCACCGCTGGGATCCGAAAAACCAGCGCCCTGAGCTGTGGCGCACCTACAACGGTCAGGTGAACAAGGGGGAAAGCATCCGTGTTTTCCCGCTGTCCAACTGGACCGAGCTGGATATCTGGCAGTACATCTACCTTGAGGGCATCGATATTGTGCCGCTCTACCTGTCCGAAGAGCGCCCTGTTGTTGAGCGCGACGGCATGCTGATTATGGTCGATGACGACCGTATGCCCCTTGAAGACGGGGAGAAGGTGGAATACCGCAAGGTACGTTTCCGTACCCTCGGCTGCTACCCGCTTACCGGGGCTATTGAATCTGAAGCCAACACATTGCCGGGCATCATTGAAGAGATGCTGGTGGCTCGCTCCAGTGAGCGCCAGGGACGGGCGATTGACCACGACCAGTCCGGGTCAATGGAACTGAAAAAACGCCAGGGATATTTCTAAGGAGCCGGCATGAACAACGCAATTGAACAACAGGTAGCCGAGCTTGGGATTGAGGCCTATCTGCAACAACACCAGAACAAATCCCTGCTTCGTTTCCTGACCTGTGGCTCAGTGGATGACGGCAAGAGTACCCTTATCGGGCGTTTGCTCCATGATTCCCAGCAGATCTATGAAGATCAGTTGGAAGCGATCCATGCAGACAGCGCCAAAGTGGGCACCACCGGCGAGAAACCGGATCTGGCCCTTTTGGTAGACGGCCTGCAGGCAGAGCGTGAGCAGGGTATTACCATTGATGTGGCTTACCGTTACTTCTCAACCCAGAAGCGCAAGTTCATCATTGCTGATACCCCTGGACATGAGCAGTACACCCGCAACATGGCAACCGGCGCGTCGACCTGTGATCTGGCCGTGATCCTGATTGATGCGCGTAAAGGCGTGTTGGATCAGACCCGTCGGCACTCTTACATTGCCAGCCTGCTCGGGATCCGTAACTTTATCGTTGCGGTTAACAAGATGGATCTGGTGGCGTTTGACCAAAGCCGGTTTGAGTCTATCCGTGACGAGTACCTGGCTTTTGCCGAGAAGCTTAACGGCGATATCGATATCAAACTGATCCCGCTTTCTGCACTGGAAGGCGACAACGTAGTCAAAGCCAGTGAGCTGACACCTTGGTATGAAGGTGAGCCGCTTTTGAATATGCTGGAAAGTGTCGATATCGAAAAAGACCGTCTTCGTGGTGAATTCCGTCTTCCGGTCCAGTATGTAAACCGTCCGAACCTCGATTTCCGCGGGTTTGCCGGTACTGTCGCTTCCGGTTCTGTAAAAGTGGGTGATGCGGTAAAAGTACTGCCGTCCGGCAAGGCGTCCACCGTGGCGCGTATTGTCACCTTTGATGGCGACCTGGATGCGGCACATGCAGGACAAGCGGTGACTCTGACCCTGAATGATGAAATTGATATCAGCCGTGGCGACCTGCTGGTACCGGAAAATGCCAATGTAATCCAGGGTAACAAATTGCTCGCTGATGTGGTTTGGATGTCAGAAACTCCGCTGCAACTTGAGCGCCAATACGATATCAAGCTGGCAAGCAAGAAAACCGTGGGTGAGTTCAGTGCCATCCTTCACCAGGTGGATATCAATAACCTGGCGACCTTTGATACCGATGAGCTGCCGCTCAACGGAATTGGGTTGTGTGAGCTTAACCTGACTGAATCTGTTCCCAGTGACCGTTACCTGGATGTTGCCGATACCGGTGGCTTTATCATCATCGACCGCCTCAGCAATGTGACTGTGGGTGCCGGGATGATCCGTGATGTAACCCTGGGCGAGATTCAGGAAACCCCGTCCCAGTTCTCAGCGTTTGAGCTGGAACTCAATGCACTGATCCGAAAGCATTTCCCGCATTGGGATGCCAAAGATCTGAGCAAGCTGTAAGGGTAGAGTGATGACATGGGAGCAGGCAGTTGTCGCCGTGTTGCTGGTGGCGTTGGTCACCTGTTTGCTGGCAACCCGGGTAAAACCCGCCTGGTTGTTTGCCGGTGCGGCATTTGTCGCTTTCCAACTGGGGCTGACTGACATCTCGGAAGTCAGCCACAACTTTACCAACCCGTCACTGCTGACACTGGTATTGCTGATCCTGACCTCCGCGGCCCTTGAGAAAACCCGGCTGATAAGCTGGGTTGCCCGGCAGTTGTCCCAAGGGCGGCTGGCGTCGGTGGTGGCGAAAATGGGGCTGTCGACGGCATTTCTGTCATCGTTTACCAACAACACCGCCGTGGTGGTTTCCCTTATCGGGGCGATTAAACGCAACCAGAGACATGCGCCTTCGAAGCTCCTGATCCCGCTCTCCTATGCGGCGATCTTCGGTGGCACCCTGACCTTGATCGGCACATCTACCAACCTGATTATCAACAGCTTCGTTGAAGATGCCGGGCTTCCCAGCCTGGGCTTTTTTGCCCCGACGTTGATCGGGCTTGCTGTGTTGTTTGGCGGACTTATGATCCTGGTGCCGATGTGCCATTTCCTGCCTACCAGGGATGAGCAGGGTGAAGATGACCTGCCTTACGTGCTTGAAGCCAAGGTTGACCGGGTTTCCCCCCTCGCGGGTAAAACTGTGGCGGAAGCTGGACTGAGGGCGCTTCGCCGGTTGTATCTTGCGGAAATTGACCGCAACGGCACCACGATTGCCCCAGTAAGTCCGGATACCCTGATTTATGCCGGTGACCGCCTGCAGTTCTGCGGTGACGTGGAAAGTGTCGCAACCTTGCAAGAAATTCCGGGGCTGGAGTTGTTCGGGCAGCACCACATCAACGGGCAAAACCTACTTGAAACAGTCATAAGCCAGAGCAGTGCCCTGGTCGGGCAAACCCTGAAAGAAAGCCAGTTCCGGGAACACTATGATGCCGTAGTTGTCGCCATCCGGCGCGGGCATGAACGACTGGCCGGCGGGCTTGGCAACATCGAATTGCGTGCCGGCGATACGCTGGTGCTGGTGCCGGGCAAGTCTTTCTGCAAGGGAGGGAAGAAGCTTGACCGGGAGTTCCTGCTGATTAATGGCCTTGATTCAAGCACCCGGTTGACCTCCCGCCACAGTATGGGTGTACTGGCCGGGTTTGCTGCGGTTATCGGTGCGGCGTTGCTGGATATTCTTCCAATGCTCAATGGCCTGGCGGCCTATCTGCTGGCATTGCTGCTGACCGGCACCGTAAACCTCAATGAAATCCGCCGCCGGTTCCCAACAGATGTGGTGATTATTGTCGGGTCAGCACTAACCATCGCCCATTTGATGATCACAACCGGGTTGTCTGAAAAAATCGGCCTGTTGTTTATGGAAGGCTTTAACGGCTGGGGTGTTTATGGGGCGCTGGTAGCAACATACCTGATGACCCTGGTCCTGACGGAGCTGGTTACCAACAACGCTGCAGCTGCCTTGGCATTTCCTATCGGCTACAGCCTGGCGGTCAGCTATGGTGTTGAACCTATGCCGTTTATCATGGCGGTACTTTTCGGGGCGAGTGCCAGCTTTATTTCCCCTTACGGTTACCAGACCAATCTTCTGGTTTACAGTGTGGGGAACTACCAACTTAAAGATTACCTGCGGATTGGGGTACCGGTATCCATTGTCTATTCGGCGCTGGTACTGACCCTGATCCCCTTGGTGTTTCCGTTTTAACCGATGACAGGGAAAGGTTTATGAGTTCAGTGCGCCAGCCGCACCACGACGAAAACGTGGTCTGGCACAAACACAATATCGACAAGCAGTACCGGTCTGACAGCAAGCAGCAAAAACCTTGTGTGCTGTGGTTTACCGGCTTGTCTGGATCCGGTAAGTCGACAGTGGCCGGGGCACTGGAAAATGCACTGGCTGAGCTGGGTGCCCACACCTACCTGCTGGACGGGGACAATGTCCGCCATGGCCTTTGCCGGGATCTCGGTTTTTCCGATGAGGACCGTAAAGAAAATATCCGCCGGGTAGGGGAAGTGGCAAAGTTGATGACAGATGCCGGGTTGATAGTGTTATCCGCCTTTATCTCCCCGTTCCGTGCCGAGCGCCAGTTGGTGCGTGACCTGCTGCCGGAAGGCGAGTTTATTGAAGTCTTTGTTGATACACCACTGGAAGTATGTGAGCAGCGGGATCCAAAAGGGCTTTACCAAAAGGCAAGGGCGGGGGAGATCCCTGCGTTTACCGGGATCAGCTCGCCTTATGAGGCTCCTGAGAATGCAGAGATCCGCCTGCAAACCGCCACCGGCTCGATAGACGAGCAGGTAGAGCAGTGCCTTGCAGAGCTGTTGAAACGCGGCATTATCAAGCGGGGTTAGCCCTGCATGTCTTTGACTAAAGGCGCCGCAACTGGCGCCTTTGCTGTCTCTGGCTCTGCTAAATGGTGAAAGAGAGCTGGCTTCCCTTGCCGCTTTCGACTTCAAATGCGACCGCAAGCAGGTTAATCACATCATCGAGGTAGTTTTGGTTGAACTGCCTGCCGACGAGACGCGCAAGTTCATTGCCCACAGGGCTGAAGCGGTAGTAAAGGATGCGGGTTTTCTGCTTCACCGGTGTCAGCATGTATTGCTTGTTGTGGTAGTGCAGGGGCATTGGCGGGTGCATTTCAATCACGCCGGATTCCAGTTCAGTACGCATAATCAACCCCAGCTCCACCAATTGCATCAGTGACGAGTAAGAGAGTTGGTAATCGCCAAGGGAAAGGCGCTCGGGCTTACTGGGTTTGAAAAGCTGCTTCCACCCGGCTTCCACCCGGTAGCCGGTAATTATTTTCCGCGAACTTTCATTGCCAAAGCTGGTAGCGAGGGCACATGCCCGCTGCAGAAGCTGGGCTTCTCGGTGGGTAAGATCCCTGAGGATTGAGAGTGCTTTGAGGGATGTTGCCCCCGGCTGCATGACTTCCAGTTTCAGGATCTGGGCCCACAAGCGCTGCATTGCAGTGCCGGAAATATTCTGCGCAGCATCGAAGAAGCGGGTGAGCCAGTCGGGATCCGGCTCCCTGGCGCTTTCATCCTGGCAGCTTTCATAAGCCATTTTCAGAATGCGTTCAAGGTTGGCTTGCTGTCGCTGCCTGAGCATATCGGCGCGGTGTTGGGTGCGTTCCGGCAGGTCTTTTTCTGTATGCTCTTCAATGAGAGCCCCCAGCCAGTGGTGTTCAGCAATACGTTTCACCTGTTTCTGGCTGCTTTTTGCGCGCTCAGCGTCGCCATGTCTTTTGTGTTGCGCTTTTTCATCGGTAGGGATTTTTTCGACTGCCGGTTTTTCCACGGGAACGGGAGCACATTTGACTTCCATGGTAACACCCTCAACAGAAACACTTTTTTACCTGTCCACGTCTCATAATGCCACGCGGAATGAATGTTGGGAATGTTAATTGCATTTATATTCTGTTAACATAAATGCAACCATCGTCGGGAAAAGAGAGCCGATGCGTAAGTTTAAAGTGAACCCGCTCAATGCGATTATTGTTCTTACCTACATAGGTACCCTGGCCTACCTGTCCCGCTATATTGTCTGACCGACATGCGGTAATGATGACAGGCAGGTAAATATCAGGTGCCGGGGCATCTATTGTCTGTTTATCGCCATCACTCGTCGTATGGCATCAGGTTTTCACCTTCCAACAGGTATCCCACTTCGGCAAGTTCGTGGCTGACTTGTTCAGTCTTCAGCGTTCCCATCACGTATACAACATCCCATAACTGCTGTATCGGCGCACCATCCTTAAACTTTACATAGACGATTTGGTTTGGGGGCGGAGGGGGAACATGAATACAGGCTCCCATGTAGGGAACCAGCAGGAACTCCGTCACTACCTTGTCATCACCTTCAAGGGGTATGACAAAACCGGGGATCTTCACAAAACTGTTGTTGAGCTCACCGCGTACTGAGCCAACCCGGTTTTGCTGTGCTGTCATATCAGAATTGTGGCTGACATTTGGCTGAATGGGCATCCCCCCGGGCGTGAACATATTGCGCTCGTTTTCTGGCACAAGGTCAATCCAGTCCAGTGTCAGAGGCTGGTCGGCCCAAGCAGGGGCACTCAATGACGGGATAAAAATAAACAGCCAGAACAGCGGCCAACATTTCATGTTCTACTCCTTAAACTCGCATTGTCATGCCGTCGGACAGGGAGCGCTTGCAAGCGAGCAGCGCAGGGACGACACCAATAATGACTCCACCGGCTAATATCAGACCGGCTAACATCCATTCGTATTCCGATAATCCCCGGATTGGCAGCAATAAGCCATAGTTTGCCGAAAGGATTGGGCTGGCTATCGCCAGAATGCCATAAAGCAGGGCAATTCCCAGAACTTCCCCGGCAAGGGTCAACAGGGTGGCTTCACTCATCAGCAGGGTGAAAATGTGTACAGGCTTAGCACCGACGGCGCGCAGTATTGCCATTTCACGGCGCCTTTCGTTAAGTGTGCTTAGCAAGGTGGAAAGCATGCCGAGCAAACCGGCTACCACAACAAAAACCGATACGACGAGAAGCGCCTGCTCAGCGACAGACATCATCTGCCACAGCTCATGCAATGCCACACCGGGCATGATTGCGGTCAGGGGTTCCTGCCGGTATTCATTGACCTCACGCTGGACAGCGAAGGCTTTGAGACGGGAATTCAACCCAAGAAGCACGGCAGTGATCTGCTCTGGCTCCAGCTTGTAATTGTCAATCTGGCTGGGATCAGGCCCTTTACCCAACCTGGCACCGGACTCCCAGCCGATATGGATAGCTTCAATCCCCGCCAGCGGCACATGGACACTGCGATCAACCGGGGTACCGGTTGGGCTGAGGATGCCGGTAACGGTGAACGGCAGGTTGTCATGACGGGCAAATTTCCTGTCGGCTATGCCATGAGCGATGACAATTTCATCCCCGACGTTGTAGCCCAGCTCTTTTGCAACTGAAGAGCCGATTACGGCATCCAGGGTTTGGGAAAATGCTTTGCCCTCTTGGAACGCAAGCGGCTGTTTGTAGCCGTATTTGTAGTGGGCAAAATAGCTCCCATTGGTACCGACTACCCGAAACCCCCGGTGTGAATCCCCCAGGGAGATGGGAATCGCCCATTTAACGGAAGGGTGCCCGGTGAGATGCTGGTAGCTGTTCCAGTCAATATTGTTGGTAGCATTGCCGATACGAAACACCGAGTAGAGCAGCAGGTTTACCTGCCCGGAGCGGGCCCCGACGATAAGGTCGGTACCGGAAATGGTATTGGCAAAGCTCGCTTTGGCTTCAGTCCGGATTCGTTCGACACCTAACAACAAGGTGACTGATATGGCAATGGTAAACAGGGTGAGGAGCGCCGTTGCACGTCGGTTGACCAGGCTTTTCAGCGCCAGTTGCCACATCATGCCTGTCCCCTTACCCGGTTGATTTCCAAGAGTTCGATAGTGCGATCAAAACAGGGGGTGAGTGCCGGGTCATGGCTGACGAAAACCAATGTACTGCCGGCACGATGACATTCGTCCATCAGCAAATCGATAAACTGTCGGCGGGTATCAGTATCCAGTGCCGATGTGGGTTCGTCAGCAATAAGAAGTTCAGGCTCCCCAATAAGCGCACGGGCTGCCGCGACCCTTTGTTGCTGGCCAATGCTCAACGCAGTCACCGGCCTGCTGAGCAAGTTTTCAGGCAGACCGAGTGCGACAATCAGCTTTCGGGCAATGTCGGCAGTGTCACCCCCGGCTCTTTGCCGCCGCGTTGCAGAAAAGCGAAGTGGCAGCAGAATATTTTCCGCAACCGTGAGGTAGGGGAGCAGGTTGAACTGCTGGAAAATATAGCCGATATGGTTTGCCCGGAATGTATCCCGCTGGGATGCACCGAGATCTTGTGTAGATTGCCCCAAAACGGAAACATCACCTGAGTCAGGCACCGTTATCCCGGCCAGTAAACTTAACAGGCTGGATTTACCGCTGCCGCTAGGTCCCTTAATCAGTACTTTTTCGCCTGCTTCAATGACCAGGGAAGGAATATCCAGTACTTGGGAATCGCGGTTCCAGCCAAAAGCCAGATGATTGATTGTGATGACTGCCATAACACCTACCTGGCGACGGAATCCCGCCGCCCTTATATTTGCGGGGACTTTATCTCAATGATATGACAGATTTATCTTTGTCCAGCTCTGCGGCAAATTGCCCACGCTCTGTAATGGCCTGGGCCTCGATTTCCCCGGTTGCAGGGAAGTGGGTAAACCAGTTCACCTTCACTGACTCAAGTTTGTCCATGTTATCGCACTTGAATTCATAGCTGGCCGTGAATCCGGCATGGCCGCTTTCTGGTTCATGGTGTTCACCATGTTCATCATCGTGATGATCATCATGTTCATCCGCATGATGTTCATCGTGCTCTTCATTATGGTGTTTTTCATGTTCATCATGGTCATGCTGTTCGTGTTCGTGTTCGTGTTCGTGTTCGTGTTCGTCATGACCTTCGCCTTCATGGTGGTCGTGCTCATCGCCATAGGTGTGGTCTACATCAATGCTTGCCAGGCGACAGCCGGCTTCACGGTTAGGGATAAGAAGTTTGCCACCCAGCTGGAGCTTGGCGATACCTTCTTCCAGTTCATGGTGCTGTTCTTCGTTTTGCAGCGCGTGCTCAAAGCCGATGACATCCGCGCCGGGTGCGGTGATTTCAGCCAGGAGAAGGTTTTGGTCCTGGGCAAGGTGAAGTTCCACCACGCCATGCTCGTGCGATTCATGTTGGGTAAATTCGTGCTCGTCGGCGTGCACGGCTGCGGATAAAACGGATGCCGAGAGCAGCGTCAGTGAAAAACCTGCCAGCGGGAAGAAAGGTGTCTGTCGAGATGACATGTCGCCTCCGGATATTCTGATAAAAGTTAATAAGATAAGTGTGGCTTAAAATCAGGATTCCAGGGCGGTGCTCGGCTGAATCGTGTTGGCGTGTGCCGCGTAAATGGTGCGGGTAACAAATCACGGGTGTATGGCGTATTGTCTGACAGCCATATTGTGACAGGAAGAGTATAGCCTGTTGCTGACGTTGTTATAGTTAGGCAAAGGTGACATTCGGTTTCCGGGTGATCTTCCGCGATCTCGGCGATCAGGTGCTCTGCCCAGGCCAGCTGGGAGAAAACCAGTGAAAACAGTAGAAGTAGGGTCCGGATTAACCCGCCTGTCCTTAGCATGACGTTCCATCGTCTCTCTGAGATGCTATAACATAACAAATACCAAAAGGCGTTGTGAACCAAAAGTAAACGAAAAGTAGCTATGCCAATCAGTTTAACTGAAGAATTAACCTCATTGGTTTATGGCAGCCCTAACCCTGAAGGGCTGCCGTCAGGAATTATTGCAGTGCGGTTTTCAGCATAGAGAGTACATCAGAGATTTCCTGCTCAGTCAGTGCGCCGTCTTTGGCAAAAAGTACCTTACCGGATTTATCCAGCACGATAATGGCATTGCTCTTTGCTTTTAGGTCCCAGGCTTTGGCAACCTTTCCATCAGCGTCAAGGATAAATGAAGACCAGCTGAATTCCTCCTTGCTGTCCTCGACCGATGATTTCACAAAACCACCGGTTCCCCAGACCGCATCGTCCTGGTTCACGATAGTGGTGGTTTGGTATGTGTCTTTCGGTAAGCCTGCGGTTTTCAACGCCTCAATTATCGGGCCATTTATCTCTTTGGCACTGGAACGCCCGGCCATTGCCTGGACTACCCGGACTTTACCCGGAAGCTGTGCTGCGCTCCATGGCTGGTAGGTAATTGAACCATCAGTGAGCATCAGTTCCCCTTTGTCGTCCACTTTGACGGCTGGCACCGGCTGACCGACAGTCAGGTTATGCGCCTGTGCAATCCACGGAAGGGCTGCCAGGGTGAGAGCGAGAGTTAACTTCTTATTCATTTTCATTATTTTTCCATCGTCTTCTTATACAGGTTAACGAATAAGTTCATTAACCAAGTAGTTGAATATAATTGGATTATCTTAAATGGCCGGTCTGACCACTTATTAAAGCTATCACCGAATTGCTATTTGCGCCCAGTTCTGATTAACATAATTGAAACAAATGGCGGGCAACATCGCCGATGTTTGCTACGATAAGGGGTGGCAATCTTAAAAATAATAATAACTGTGGCAAGAGTATTGCCTTGAATTCAAGGAAGCTTGCAACGGACACGCGTCAAAAAGGAAAGGCATATGTTACGCATTTTTCAACAATACCGGCCGCGCCAGATCGCCCGGTATGTCAGGAACTTCCACCGGGGGCAGCTGTATATTGAAGGGGTGGGGGAGTTTGAATTTGATGGTGGACGCATATTGCCTCCCCATAGCCACAGCAAAAGGCTTATGTCTGTAATGAGCGAAGTAAATGCTCAGATCAAGCTGATGGCACCTGCCTGAGAAACCGGCGTACTGACCTGAAAAGCTGCCAGAAAGGCAGCTTTTTTGTTTTCGGGGTGTTAGCAAAATGAGGAGACGTTTTGCCTGTTTACGGTTATCTGCCCTAATTCCTAAAGATAATATCCCCACTCTCTTATCACGCCGTGCAATAAGTAATATGCTGTCGGGAAAAAATCGCCTTCATTAAAACGACACAATGCTCCTGAATGAAATTTAGAAAATTCTGTGCAGGTATGTTTGTCCTGCTGTTGTCTTGTCCGTTTCAGAGCCACGCAAGTATCGATCTGGATATCCAAGGCCTGGACGGGGAACTCAAAGACAACGTTGACGTATATGTGGATGCAATCCCGGAGCGTGACTACCAGCTGACCCGCAGGTTCCAGGAACAACTGGAACAGGAGATCCGTAAGGCTCTGCAGGCGCTTGGGTATTTCAATCCCACCATCAAGTACGAGGTGACCGATCAGACGTCTGCCAAAGACGCCGATGTCACTGTGACTATTGATCCCGGTATGCCGGTGCGCATCAAGGCAGTGGATCTTAAGATCTCCGGTATGGCCGAAGAGGATCCGGACTTTATTGCCTTAGAGAAGAGCGCACCGAAAGTGGGCTCTATCCTGAACCAGGGCAGCTATGAGTCCCTGAAATCTTCCATACGTAACCTGGCGCTTAAAAAAGGCTACTTCGATGCAGAATTTACCCTGAGCAAACTGGAAGTGGCTCCAGGTCTGAATGAAGCATTTATTCGGCTGCATTTTGCCAGTGGCAAGCGTTACAAGTTTGGTGCGGTGACCTACAAGAACAGCCAGATATGGGATGACCGTATGGTTAACCTGGTTCCGTTCAAAGAAGGCGATTACTACGAAGTTATCAAGCTCGGGGAGTTTAACCAGAACCTTTCAAGTACCGGCTGGTTCTCTTCTATTGCCATCACCACGCCTTTTAAACAGGAGAAAGACGAAGTCCTCCCTGTTGATGTCGCTCTGGAACCTGCTCCGCGTAACAAGTTTGAAGTCGGTGTCGGTTACTCAACCGATGTGGGCCCAAGGCTTAAATTCAACTGGAAAAAGCCTTGGGTAAATGCCCGCGGTAACAGCTTTTCCAGCAACCTCTCTGTTTCTGAGCCGGAGCAGACGTGGGAGGGCAGCTACAAAATTCCTCTCGACCGAGTGCTGACGGAGTATTTCCTAGCTCAGGTTGGTGTGCAGAATATCAATCAAAATGACACCCAGAGCCTTGAAGTGACCGGGTCAGCTTCACGGCACTGGGCGCTCCGTAACAAGTGGCAGGGCAGTGTTTTTGTCCGCTGGCTCTATTCTGACTATACCCAGGGCCTTGATGAAAACACCACCAACCTGATTTTGCCGGGAATTAACCTCAGCCGTACCCGGGCCCGGGGTGGGGTGATGCCATACTGGGGGGACAAGCAGTCCCTGACCTTGGAGGTGGGTGAACCGCTTTGGGGATCTGATATCAGTATTGTTCGCCTTCTGGGGCAGACCACTTGGATTCGGGGCAATGAAAATCACAGAGGTATTGTCCGGGTCAATGGTGGCTGGATGGATACCGACAACTTTGAAAAAGTGCCACCGTCCATGCGTTTCTTTGCCGGTGGTGACAACAGTGTCCGAGGCTATAAGTACCAGTCAATTTCGCCCCTGGATTCATCGGGGCAACTTGCTGGTGGCCGCTACCTGGCGACAGGTTCACTCGAATACCAATACCGGGTTTACGGTAACTGGTGGGTTGCAGCCTTTACCGATGCCGGTGATGCCTGGGATAACTCGCCGGACTGGAAACGTTCTGCCGGCCTGGGTATCCGGTGGGCTTCCCCGGTTGGCCCGGTGCGCTTCGACGTTGCCCACGGCTTTGAAAACGAAAATGATGAAGTCATGATCCACTTTACTTTGGGGCCTGAGCTATGAGTCGTTGGCTTTTGCGCCTGACATTCGGTCTTATTCTGACCATTTTTGCCCTGATAGGCCTGGTTGCGCTGGTTGTGGCAACCCCGGTTGGTGTTAAGCTGGCGCTGTGGGGAGCGGAGCAAGCCCTGCCGGATTTCAAGGTTGAGGAGAGTGAAGGGGCACTGCTTGGCGGCTTTACCCTTAAAGGTATCCACTATAAAGATGACCTGATGGCAGTCGGTGCCCGAGACGCCGAAATTAACCTGCGAGGTAAGTGTTTGCTTACCCCGGCGCTTTGCCTGGATGCGGTGAAACTGGACGGTGTGACATTCAGCATGCCGGAGCTGCCGCCACCTTCCCCTGAAAGTGAAACACCGTCTGAACCCGTGACCTCTGTCAACCTGCCGTTGCCGGTAGTGGTTAAAGGTCTGGTACTGAATGATATTTCGCTCGATATTCTCGGTAACCGGGTAAGCTGGAAGCATTTTGAATCCGGCGCCAGCATGTCCGGTGACAAGTTAGTGCTTACTCCCACCAAGTGGGATGGAATCCGGCTTTCCCTTGCAGAAAGCAAGGCGGAGGAGAAAGCCACGGAGAAAAAACCGGCTACTGACGAGGGCAAACCACTGGAGTTGCCCGAAGTATGGATCCCGCTTTCAGTGGATGTTGAGCGCTTTACGGTCACTGACTTTGAGCTGGTTAAGCCGACACCTTACAAGGTGAAGCGCCTGGCCCTCAGTGCCACTGCATCCGGCAATGACGTGTCGGTTAAAAAGCTTGAGCTGGACGTGCCGGAAGCCAGTGTTGCGTTGGACGCCACTGCTTCTCTCAAGGGTAACTACCCTCTGACGCTGGATGGCGAGGTTGATCTTAAAATGGCGCCAGTCCAGAAGCATACCCTGATACTGGATGCGTCTGGCGATCTGGCGGGCCTTAAACTGGATGCCCGTTTGAACGGCGTCCTGAAGGCGGCATTGAAAGGCAAGCTGGATGTGCTTGACCCGTCGCTGCCGTTTAACCTCAAACTGGACAGTCAGCATGTGCAGTGGCCAATCCAGCAGAAGGCAGATTTCGCCGGCGACAACCTTACGCTCACGGCGAAAGGTTCCCTTGATACCTATCGGTTCGATCTCAAGGGAGAGGTTTCCGGGACGACTATCCCAACTGTCAATGCCGGTTTCAAGGGGCAGGGAACACTGAAAAGGGTCGACCTGACAACGCTTTCCCTGGCAACCCTAGGCGGCACGCTTGATGGCACGGCCCGAGTTAAATGGGACCCATCTGTAAGCTGGGGGGCGGCGCTGGACTTTGTTGATATCCAACCTGGCCAGCAATGGCCGGAAGCCGAAGGGAAGCTGAGCGGTAAGGTGATTACCAGCGGCCACCTGACATCTGCGGGAGGCTGGCAGGTGAAAGTTCCCTTGCTTGACGTGGACGGCGTGCTTCGCCATTACCCACTGAACCTTCAGGGTAATCTGGATGCCAGCGATATCAGAGGAAAGGGGGACATTTCCCTCAAAACCTCCGGGCTCTCCCTGACTCACGGGCCCAATACCTTGACTGTAAACGGCAAACTGGACAAAAACTGGGATATCCGCGCCAGACTGGCTTTTCCAGAACTTTCAGCCACCGTACCGGGCCTAAAAGGCGCTGTGGACGGGAATGTATCTCTCTCTGGTGCCATGAAAACACCGGATATTGGCCTGGATCTGAAAGCTCGCAAAGTGGACTGGGACAACCAGGCAAGTCTGGATTCACTGTCGATTCAAGGGCAGGTAACCCCCTTGCCTACTGCATCGGGCAAGCTGGTTGTTCAGGCGGAGCATGGTGCTTTCCAGGATTCCGTGACCCTGAAATCCATGATGCTTGATGTTTCAGGCACCGAGGCAAACCATCGGCTCAGCCTTGATCTCAAAGGCAAGCCAGCGGGTGTGCAACTGGTTCTGGACGGCCACCTCAACCGCAAGACAGGTTGGAATGGGATACTGGAATCGAGTGAACTTGACTCTCCGATTGGCAAATGGGTGCTGAACAAGGCCACTGCCTTGGGATTTGATTTCAAGACCCAGTTGGCGTCTGTCGGTGCCCACTGCTGGCAACAGGGGAAAAGTTCGCTTTGCCTGACCAAGGATGCCCAGGTTGGTGAAAAAGGTGCCGCTTCTTTGGCACTGAACGCGTTTGACTTCAATCTGATTAAGTCTTTTTTACCACAGGACACCGCGTTGACGGGTACAGCTGATGCGACTGTAGATGCTGCCTGGGCACCCGGTACTGCGCCTTCTGTGACTGCGCGGGTCAAACTGCCAAAAGGTCAGGTTACCCAGCAGTTGGATGTGCCAATATCGGTTGGATGGCACGACGTTGAACTGGATGCTGACCTCAAAGACAACGTGCTGAATACCCGCTGGTTATTGCCGGTTACAGACAACGGCCAGATAAGTGGCAACCTGACGCTGGATAACCTGGACTCAGAGAATCGCCAGGTGAAGGGTAAGCTGGATATCGACAAGATTGACCTGGCATTCCTCGGCGCTGCTGTAGAGCCGGAAGCTGAGCTGGCATCCAATGTCAATGCCAGGCTCACCTTTAACGGCCCGATGCTGAAACCTGCGGTGTTTGGTTCACTGGTCGTGGATGGCATCAAGGTTAATACCACGCAATCCCCGATACTGGTAAACAGCGGCAAGCTGGCACTGCTCTTTAACGGTGACAATGGCAAGCTTGATGGCAAGCTGGTTACGCCCGATGGTGACCTTAACCTTGCCGGTGATGCTGACTGGGAAAAACTGGATGCCTGGCTTGCCAATCTCAATATCAATGCCAACGAACTGGCAGTTCAGCTCCCACCGATGGTCTCTTTGTATGTTACGCCAAACCTGACACTGAAAGCTGTGCCGGGCAAGGCAACAATCTCAGGTACGGTTGTGGTGCCAAAAGGTTCGGTGATTGTTGAAGAGCTGCCGGCATCTGCGGTAAGCCCATCCAGCGATCTGGTGATCCTCAACGACAAACTGGAGCCGGTGACTGCTGCCGACAAGATACCTCTTGCCATTGATGCAGACATCCAGGTTGTGATTAAAGATGATGTGCGTCTTGAAGCGTTTGGCCTTCAAACCAAACTGGCGGGTAACCTCCGGGTTCAGAATAAGGACCAGGGACCGCTGATTAATGGCGATATCAACCTTATTGACGGTACCTACCGCTCATTTGGGCAGGATTTGCAAATCCGTACCGGCAAGATTTTCTTCAGTGGCCCGCCGGATCAGCCTTACCTGAACATTGAGGCAATCCGTAACCCGGAAAGCACAGAAGATGATGTGATTGCCGGTATCCGGGTGACCGGCCCGGCTGACTCCCCTAAGGTGGATATCTTCTCTGATCCGGCCAAGCCACAGGCAGAAGCGCTTTCTTACCTGCTTCGGGGCCGCAGCCTCGACGGAGAATCGGATGCCAATATGAGCTCAATGCTTCTGGGCCTCGGCCTTGCCCAGAGCGGCAAGCTGGTAGGCGAGATCGGAAAGGCATTTGGTGTGCAGGATCTGCGTCTGGATACTGCCGGTACCGGTGATGATCAGAAGGTGGAAGTCTCCGGCTATATCCTTCCTGGGTTGCAAATCAAATACGGTGTCGGGTTGTTTAACGCCATGGGCGAATTTACCCTTCGCTACCGGGTAATGAGCAATCTGTACCTGGAAGCGGTATCCGGGCTCAGTAACGCCGTCGACTTGCTGTATCAGTTCGATATCAAGTAAGGAAGGAAATAACCGGTTGCGAGTGGTGAGAAAGCGCTGTTAATACAAAGTTATCAGCGACATCATCACTCGCTACTCGCTACTCGCTACTCGCTACTCGCTACTCGCTACTCGCCACTCGCTATTTCTTCGCCCTCTCAAACGAAGCCAGTATCTCTGCTTTTGCTGCCTCTGCATTATCCCAGCCTTCCACCTTGACCCACTTGCCTGCTTCCAGTTCCTTGTAGCGTTCAAAAAAGTGCTTAATCTGGGCTTTCAGCAGTTCCGGGAGATCGCCTATATCCTGGATATGGTCGTATTCCTTGGAAAGCTTGCTGTGTGGAACCGCAACAACCTTGGCATCTTCTCCTGACTCATCCGTCATTTTAAGTACGCCGACCGGACGGCAACGGATGACTGCCCCCGGAACCAGGGGGTAGGGAGTCGGAACCAATACATCTACCGGATCACCGTCCAGAGACAGGGTATGGTTCACATAACCATAGTTACAGGGATAGAACATAGGTGAAGACATAAACCGGTCAACAAAGACGGCACCGGAATCCTTGTCGACTTCGTACTTAATGGGGTCTGCGTTGGCGGGAATTTCAATGACGACGTAAATGTCGTCTGGGATATTTTTTCCTGCAGGGACTTGGTTCAGGCTCACGTTAGGTTCCTTCTGTTGGCCAGAGTCTGGTCAGATTATAGCCAAAAGAAAGGAGCCACGAGGGCTCCTTATAGTAACCTGATCACTCCGGATCGTCGGGGTACTCTTCCATAAAGGCTTCGAGCTTTTTCACCATGTTGGTTGAGCCTACAAAGAACGGTACACGCTGGTGCAGTTCTTCCGGTTTGATATCCATAATCCGGCGTGCGCCGTCAGATGCCAGGCCACCGGCTTGCTCAATCAGGAAAGCCATTGGGTTGCATTCATACAGAAGGCGCAGTTTTCCGCTAGGGTAAGCCGCAGTACTTGGGTATAGGTACATGCCGCCCTTAAGCAGGTTCCGGTGGAAATCTGCTACCAGGGAACCGATATAACGTGATGTGTACGGACGGTTGTCCTCAGGTACGTTCTCCTGGCAGAACTTAATGTACTTCTTCACACCGAGTGGGAACTTGATGTAATTCCCTTCGTTGATGGAATAAATACGGCCGTCTTTCGGGATGGTCATATTTTCATGGGAGAGGCAGAACACACCGAGGGATGGGTCATAGGTGAAGCCGTGGACACCGTTTCCTGTTGTGTAAACCAGCATGGTTGAAGAACCGTAAATGACATATCCGGCAGCGATTTGCTTGTTGCCCGGCTGGAGGAAGTCTTCATCGGTCGGTACAGTACCAACCGGGGTGACGCGGCGGTAAATTGAAAAGATGGTTCCTACAGAGACGTTCACATCAATGTTGGAGGAGCCGTCGAGGGGATCCATCAATACCACATACCGGGCGTTACGGTTGACGTCCTTGTTGAAGACGACCGCATTGTCCTCTTCCTCGCTGGCAATACCGCATACCTGGTCGCGGGCTTCCATGGCCGCCTTGAATTTCTCATTGGCGTAAACATCGAGCTTTTGCTGCTCTTCGCCCTGTACGTTTTCGTCACCGGCTGCACCGAGAATATCCACCAGTCCGGCTTTGTTGATTTCGCGGTTTACAATTTTGGCCGCGAGACGGATGGAGGAGAGCAGGGATGAAAGCTCACCGCTGGCATGGGGGAACTCATTCTGCTTTTCAACAATAAACTCACCAAGCGTTTTCATGTTAGGCATGGTAATTCCTTGTAATTGTCGCGTAATTTTCCGTTGGCTTGAAATGGGCTGCGCGATTCAAATCATGCTAATCTGTTGTCGCACAAACTAAATTCGTCATTGTTATGTGATCCATTCATACGGACACAAATTTTTAGTGTTTGACGCTATCTGATTGTATAACAAAGATCTTTTTATTCGTAACGAAGTAACATTCCTGTGATAAAGGGATGTTTGGAACGCATTCTGAGTGGGCCCTATGCACTTACATATTCTAGGAATCTGCGGCACGTTTATGGGTGGCATTGCCGTTCTGGCACGCCAGCTAGGACATAAAGTTACCGGCAGCGATGCCAATGTCTATCCACCAATGAGTACCATGCTTGAGTCTCAAGGCATTGAAATCATTGAGGGATATGACCCATCACAACTGGAGCCGGCACCGGATGTGGTGGTGGTGGGTAACGCCATGAGCCGTGGTAATCCCTGTGTTGAGTATGTACTGAATAATAACCTCCGTTACATTTCCGGCCCTCAGTGGCTGCTGGAGAACCTGCTTCAGGATCGTTGGGTGCTGGCAGTGGCAGGAACCCACGGTAAGACCACTACGGCAAGTATGCTGGCCTGGATCCTGGAAGACTGTGGTTATGAACCGGGTTACCTGATCGGTGGCGTTCCTGGAAACTTCAATGTTTCCGCAAGGTTAGGTGGTTCGCCGTTCTTTGTTGTAGAAGCGGATGAGTACGACAGTGCTTTCTTCGACAAGCGTTCTAAGTTTGTTCACTACCACCCTAAAACGTTGGTAATTAACAATATTGAGTTTGATCACGCCGACATTTTTGAAGATCTGTCCGCGATCAAAAAGCAGTTCCACCACCTGGTGCGCACCGTGCCTTCCATTGGCCGCATCATTTCGCCGGCCGAGGACACCAATGTTACCGACACTCTCAAAATGGGCTGTTGGAGTGAAAAGGAGCTAAGTGGGGAAGGTGGCGACTGGCAGTCTGTTAAACAAAAGGCAGACGGCAGTGTGTTTGATGTGATTTTCCAAGGTGAGAAGATCGGTACGGTTGACTGGGATCTGGTCGGTGAACACAACGTCAGTAATGCCCTGGTGGCTATTGCGGCAGCCCGTCATGTGGGTGTGACACCGGATCTCGCCTGTGAAGCGCTCGGGCGTTTTATCAATACCAAACGTCGTATGGAGTTGAAAGGAACGGTTGCCGGGATCGATGTGTACGATGATTTTGCCCACCACCCGACGGCAATAGAAACCACCCTGGCCGGTTTAAAAGCCAAGAAAACCGCCGGCCGGGTGCTGGCAGTATTGGAACCTCGCTCCAATACCATGAAACTGGGGGTCCATAAAGATGACCTGGCCCCTTCACTGGCTGGGGCGGACGAAGTATTCCTGTACCAGCCGGGCAATATTCCCTGGTCGGTGAAAGAGATTGCGGACCAGTGCAGCCAACAGGCCTTTACCAGTGATGACATTGACACGTTGGTCGCCGCAGTTGTCGCTGAAGCCCGGGCGGAAGATGCCATACTGGTTATGAGTAACGGCGGATTTGGCGGCATCCATGGCAAATTGCTGGATGCATTGAAAGAAAAGGAAAACGTGTAAATGCCAAAAGAGAAACGTATTACGCTGGCCTGGACTGGGGCTTCCGGGGCGCCTTATGGACTCCGCCTGCTTGAATGCCTGTTGGCAGCGGATTACCACGTTTACCTTTTGATTTCTTCTGCGGCCCGGGTAGTGCTGGCAACCGAACATAACCTGAAGCTGCCGGCTGGCCCGGATGCTGCGAAGGATGCACTGGTGGCACGCCTTGGCTGTGAAGCTGAAAAGCTCGAAGTGTGCGGGAAGGAAGACTGGTTTTCCCCGGTTGCATCGGGTTCAGCAGCCCCGAGACAAATGGTGGTTTGCCCGTGTTCCGCGGGAACACTGGCAGCCGTAGCGCATGGCATGTCGGACAACCTGATTGAGCGCGCTGCGGATGTGGTACTGAAAGAGCGTGGCCAGCTTTTAATGGTGGTTCGTGAAACCCCGTTTTCTACACTTCATCTGGAAAATATGCTTAAGCTTTCCCAGATGGGCGTAACCATCATGCCCGCTGCTCCCGGCTTTTACCACCAACCCCAAACGATCGAAGATCTGGTGGATTTTATGGTTGCCAGGGTACTTGACCACCTTGGTGTGAAACAGGGTTTGGTGCCACGTTGGGGTTACGATCAGCGGAGCTGATCCCGGTATTAATTTAACTAAAAGCCCGACAATTCAAGCCGGGCTTTTTACTCTCAATTATCATGCATCTTCGCCGGGTTTTATGACCAGTACCGGGATTGGGGAGCTGGCAAGCACCCTTTCTGCGACTGAGCCAATGACCATTTTGTCTACTTTGCTGCGTTTGTGGCTCGGCATTACAATAAGGTCGCACCCCTTGCGGTCAGCTTCGCGGAGGATGGCCTTGTAAGGTTTACCGTCCTGTACGTCATAATCATAAAGGAGCTCCTCCGGGACGGCTCCAGCAGCAAATTTTGCCAACTGCTGTTTCAGGTCTTTCTTCATTTTCTGTGCGGCGTCTTTGGGGAAGTAAGACGCTACCATGGCGTTATGCACCCCGGGCAACACCGTCAGAAAATGTAGCGTGGCATTTTGGCTTTTTGAAGCCAGCCATACTGCGTGCTTAACCGCCAGTTGGGCGAATTCGGTATCGTTCAAATCTACCGGTACAAGAATGTGTTTATACATAGGGATTCTCGTTGTCAGACAGCAAACCCCGGGCCTGGGCCCGGGATGAACAGACTCAGGCTTTCGCCCGGCGACGCTGGTTCCAAGCCATAAGACCAAGCAGCAACAAAGTAGGGACAAAGACCCACTCTTTTACTGGACGGTCGTTGGCCACAATGACCTCATCAATCTTCCAGTCGAAGTCGATACCTACCTTTTCGGCATCACTGCCAAATGCAATCATGTCGACAAGCAGGGTGCCGCCTTCCTCCCGGAGCTCAAGGCCTGTTGCGGCCACACGCTCAGTGCCGGAAGCCAGCTCATGGTTAACCGGCAGCCGGACGAGCTTGGATACCTGGTCGCCGTCAAAGTTTTCCCCTGACACACGCAGGTCAAGCGTATGGCCGGCCGGGGTGTCTTCAGCAACCTGGAAGATAGCTGAACCCGGGTGGGATGTTGAAGGCGCATAGACTTGATCCCACCAGAAACCCGGCCGGAAGAGCGAGAAGGTCACCAGAAGCAACAGCAGGGTTTCCCACCATTTGTTACGGGTAAACCACCATCCTTGGGTTGCGGCGGAGAATACCAGCATGGCTATGGTTGCTGAAAATACCGTCAGGAACAGGTGCACAGGCCCTTCAATGTCGATCATCAAAAGCTGCGTATTGAAGATAAACATAAACGGCAGGATGGCTGTCCGGATATCATAGGTGAAGCCTTGGATACCCGTCCTTATGGGGTCTGCTTTGGCTATAGCTGCTGCTGCAAATGCAGCAAGGCCGACCGGAGGTGTGTCATCGGCGAGGATACCGAAGTAGAACACAAACAGGTGTACCGCAATGAGCGGGATGACAAGACCGTGCTGGGCACCCAGGGTCACAATGACCGGGGCCATCAGGGTTGAAACCACGATGTAGTTTGCCGTTGTCGGCAGCCCCATCCCCAGAATCAGGCTGATAATGGCGGTAAAGAGCAACATCAGCATAATGCTGCCGCCGGAGATGAACTCAACGAAATCGGTCATCACAAGCCCGATGCCAGTCAGGGTTACCACACCGACCACAATACCGGCAGCGGCGGTTGCCACGCCGATACCTATCATGTTCCGTGCACCACTGACGAAGGCTTCCAGCATATCGACAAGGCCGTTTTTCAACTCTTCTGCAAAGTTATTCTCGTTGCGGAAATAGGCAAGCAACGGACGCTGGGTGACGACAATAAAGACCATGAACAGTGACGCCCAGAATGCCGAAAGCCCCGGTGAGAAGCGTTCCACGGTGAGGCACCACACCAGCACAACGATAGGGAGCAGGAAGTAGAGTCCGGAGCGTACTGTAGGACCGGGTTCGGGCACTTCATCCAGCGTATCTGCGGTGAGATCCATATCGTCCTGGTATTTTGACGAATAGCGGACAAGTGCAATGTAGGCAACAAGAACCGCTACACCGATAATCACTGTTGCCGCCGTACCGAACAGGTCTTTAGTCCAGCCGATGCCGTAGTAAACCACTGCACTGAGCACCAGCAGGCCGACAATGACAGTCATAAACGAGAACAGGCTCTGCAGCACTGTCGGGTTATGGCGGCGCGGCAACCCGGTCATCCCGGCCTTACAGGCCTCGAGGTGAACAATGTACACCAGGGCAACATAGGAGATCAGAGCAGGCAAAAGAGCCGCCTTGATCACCTCAACGTAGGAAATACCCACATATTCCACCATCAGGAAAGCAGCAGCCCCCATGATGGGTGGAGTAAGCTGGCCGTTGGTGGACGCAGCGACTTCTACGGCACCAGCCTTGGTCGCAGGAAAGCCAACACGCTTCATCAGAGGGATGGTAAAGGTACCTGTTGTTACCACGTTGGCGATGGAAGAACCGGATACCAGGCCAGACAGGCCGGATGCCACAACAGCCGCTTTAGCGGGGCCGCCACGCATGTGGCCGAGTAGGGAAAAGGCAACCTTAATGAAATAAGCGCCAGCCCCAGCCCGCTCCAGCAGCGCACCGAACAAGACAAACAGGAATACAAAAGAGGTAGACACGCCCACTGCTACACCGAATACACCTTCGGTAGTCAGCCAGAGGTGGGACATTGCCTTGTTAAGGCTCGCACCCTTGTGGGCAATAACATCCGGCATGTAGGGGCCGGCAAACGTGTATAGCAGGAAGACACCTGCAACAACCATCAAAGGTGGTCCCAACGCCCGCCGGGTTGCTTCCAGCAGCATCAACATGCCTCCGGCTGCAACAATGACATCGAACTGGGTAGGCGCACCGGCGCGGTCTGCCAGTTCAGCATAAAATATATAAAGGTAAGCCGCTGAAAAGCTTCCGGCAAATGCCAGCGCCCAGTCCATTACAGGGATTCTGTCCCTGGGTGAACGGCTCATTGCCGGGTAGGCAGTAAATGCAAGAAACACAGCAAAAGCCAGGTGGATGGAACGGGCTTCCGTGTTGTTGAATTTACCTATATCGAGAATATATGGAAGAGGGGACGCATACCAAAGCTGGAAGAGTGACCAGCAAAGAGGGACAAACCAAAGCACTTTCCCCGGTATCCCTCCGGGATTTCGTGCGCCTGTGTCTGCCTGTGCAACCATGTCCTGAACATCGGAAGACGTGTTCGTTGTATTTGTCATGCAAACATCCTTTATTGCAGGGCAATTTTCTTGTTATTAGTGGCCAGCCTGTTAAGGGAAAATTTCGGGCAATTTGCAAAGTTGAGTATAAAGTCCTACAGGAAGACTTTAGCCTGACAACAATCTGCTACGACCAGACTTGCAAGCAATCCTAGCAAAGTTTAAACCATAAATTAAAAACTTTTTAACATTAAGTGTGGCAAACCACTGAAAGCAGCATGAGGTGTCTCTTAACTACGCCAGAGTATTAAGGTTGGAATGAAGTGAGTGGGAAATAAAAAGTGTTAAAAAACCCCGCTATAGGAGCGGGGCTTGTATATTTTAGCGGGTATAGTCAAAAAGTTCACAAACCGCGCTGAACAACTCTTCTGTCGGTGTTCCCAGTGTAGGTGTGATAAAGATGGTATCGTCCCCTGCTACCACACCCAGAATACCTTCCGCTTTGCCCAGAGAATCAAGCAGGCGGGCAATCAGTTGAGCGGCACCCGGACCGGTATGAATCACAACCAGAGATTCATTGTGGTCAATGTCCATCACCAGTTCTTTTAACGGGCTTGAGGTAGTTGGTACCCCGAGTTCTACCGGCAGGCAGTAAACCATTTCCATTTTGGCGTTACGTGTACGTACTGCGCCAAATTTTGTCAGCATACGTGAAACTTTGGACTGGTTGATACCATCAAAGCCTTCACTTTTCAGCGCTTCAACAATCTCGCCCTGTGAGCTGAATTTTTCTTCTTTTAACAGCGCTTTAAATGCTTTGACCAATTGGTCTTGTTTATCTGAGCTACGCATAGTCACTCTCAAACGAACCCCTAAGTGCAGGCATTTTTGCATATTCATTCAAAGAAGTGCAAATATGGCCCTGATAAAGTGCTGACCGAATCACCTATTTTGTGTGGTTTTTTTATGCCATATCTCTTCATTTTTCGAAAAAGTGAGAACTTGAGTAGAACATCCGTCTGTCGCACTTGTGGGGTGTGTCGGAGCCAAATATCATCTGCGTGATGTCGCAAACAGATAGGGAACAGATTGAGTTTGTGTACTGCTTCCTATACCGTTTTGACCAGGTCGAAAAATAAAAAAATTATGTAAAGGAGAACATAAATGAAAGTTGCCGTGATTGGTGCCGCTGGTGGCATCGGCCAGGCTTTGGCCCTGCTTCTGAAAAACCGCCTTCCAGCTGGTTCTGACCTCGCACTCTACGACATTGCCCCCGTAACTCCTGGTGTTGCTGTGGACCTGAGCCACATCCCAACTCCAGTTTCTATCAAGGGTTACAGCGGCGAAGATCCGACTCCGGCACTGGAAGGTGCGGATGTGGTTCTGATTTCAGCGGGTGTTGCACGTAAACCAGGTATGGATCGTTCAGACCTGTTTAACGTTAACGCCGGTATCGTTAAGTCCCTGGCTGAGAGAATTGCAGATGTTTGCCCTAAGGCGCTGGTAGGTATCATTACCAACCCTGTTAACACCACTGTTGCGATTGCAGCAGAAGTGCTGAAGCAGAAAGGTGTTTATGACAAACGTCGCCTGTTCGGTGTTACCACACTGGATATTATCCGTTCTGAAACCTTTGTTGCTGAACTGAAAGATAAAGATCCAGGCGAAGTACGTGTGCCTGTAATTGGCGGTCACTCTGGTGTAACCATCCTGCCACTGCTGTCCCAGGTTGAAGGTGTTACTTTCTCTGAAGAAGAAGTTGCGGCCCTGACTCCTCGTATCCAGAATGCGGGTACTGAAGTTGTTGAAGCGAAGGCGGGTGGCGGCTCTGCAACCCTGTCTATGGGTCAGGCAGCATGCCGTTTCGGTCTGTCACTGGTTCGTGCCCTGCAGGGTGACCAGGATGTGGTGGAATGCGCTTATGTTGAAGGCGACGGCAAATATGCCCGTTTCTTCGCACAGCCAGTTCGCCTGGGTAAAGACGGTGTGGAAGAGATCCTGGATCACGGCCCACTGAGCGCTTTCGAAGAAAAAGCACTGAACGACATGCTGGAAACTCTGCGCAACGATATCAAAATCGGCGAAGAATTCGTGAAGTAAACTTCACCCAGATCTTAAAAAGGCTCGCACTGGCGAGCCTTTTTTTGTCTGGATTTCATATACCAGCAAGCCGGTAGTGATGCACAATCAGCTTCGACGGTGCACCGAGATATGTGCCAGTGCGATCATCGCATCCTTGAAATCCGAATCCGGTATCACATTGAGTGCACTCACGGCCTTGGCCGCTTCTTCCTCAGCGCGCTGCTGGGTATATTCCAGAGATCCAACACGTTTCATGCAGGCAAGGATCGGATCCAGCTTGTCGAGGCCGTTCCCATTTTCGATCGCCTGGCGGATCATTGAACGTTCTTCCTCGGTACCATTGACCATGGCATGCAGGAGTGGGAGTGTTGGTTTGCCTTCGGCCAGGTCGTCACCGACGTTCTTGCCCATCTCCTTTCCGTCAGCCACGTAATCCATCACATCGTCAATGAGTTGGAATGCGGTGCCCAGGTAGCGGCCGTAATCCTGCATCGCCTTTTCAATGATCTCATCGCTTTCGCAGATGATAGCGCCAATTTGCGTGGCAGCTTCAAACAGGCGGGCAGTCTTAGAGTAGATGACCTGCATGTAGCTCTCTTCGGTCGTGTCAGGATCATTGCAGTTCATTAACTGCAGGACTTCACCTTCGGCGATCACATTAGTGGCTTCACTCATCAGATCGAGGATCTTCAAAGATCGCAGGCTGGTCATCATTTGGAAAGAGCGGGTGTAAATGTAGTCTCCGACCAGCACAGCCGCAGCGTTGCCAAAGGTCGCATTAGCCGTTGCTTTACCGCGGCGCATATTGGATTCGTCCACGACATCATCGTGCAACAGTGTTGCTGTGTGAATGAATTCGATAAACGCAGCAGCGGTGGTGTGTTTGTCACCCTGGTAACCGAGCGCTTTGGCGGACAGGACAGCCAACATCGGCCGGATGCGTTTGCCACCGCCACTGACGATGTAAAAACCCAGCTGGTTAATCAGAGCGACATCAGAATTCAATTGGGCGAGAATCTTGGTATTGACCTCGGCCATGTCGGTGTCGACGAGACTTTGGATAGCTTTAAAATCCATTCACAATATCCGGCACACAGGTTGAAGAGGGTCTCCCCTTGGTAATTAGGCGAGGATATTACACTAAAACCATGGTTTCCACACAGTAAGCATCTTCCAATTTGGTGACACCGGATGCGCTGTGCAGGTTTTCACCATTTTTCTTTGTATAATCTCTTGCCAGATTGCAAATATTACCTTAGAATTCGCGCCCTATTGATGAATTATATGCGCACCCCCTTGTCGTGTATTTTATGACCAAATTCGGCATCGAAGGGCTGTGCGGAAATGCGGAGTTAAACATGTACGCTGTTTTCCAAAGTGGTGGTAAACAACACCGAGTAAGCGAAGGCCAAACTATTCGCTTGGAAAAGCTTGACGTTGAAACTGGCGCTGCTATCGAATTCGATAAAGTAATGCTGGTTGCCAACGGCGACGACGTAAAAGTTGGCGCACCTTTCGTTGATGGCGGCAAAGTGACTGCTGAAGTAGTTACTCACGGCCGTGGCGACAAAGTGAAGATCGTTAAGTTCCGTCGTCGTAAGCATTCTCGCAAGCAGATGGGCCACCGTCAGTGGTTCACTGAAGTGAAAATCACTGGCATCAACGCGTAATTAGGAGAGCACTGAGATGGCACACAAAAAAGCTGGCGGTTCTACTCGTAACGGTCGCGATTCAGAAAGCAAACGCCTGGGTGTTAAGCGTTTCGGTGGTGAATCAGTTCTGGCTGGTAACATCATCGTTCGTCAGCGCGGCACTAAGTTCCACGCTGGTACTAACGTAGGCTGCGGTAAAGACCACACTCTGTTCGCACTGACCGACGGTAAGGTTAAGTTCGAAACTAAAGGTCCTAAGAACCGTAAGTTCGTAAGCATCGAATCTGAATAATTCAGAACGACGCGAAAGATTCGAAAGCCCTGCCTATATGGCGGGGCTTTTTATTTATGGGCTCCCCCGAGTCCGCCCCGGAATCTTGCTTCATTCCCAGTAAAGAGCAATCTTGTGATGGGAATCTCGCCTAAGATCATTACAATACCCGGGTTAAAATCGAGTTTTGAAACGCCGACGCAGCAGAAGGTCAGCGACCTGTTCGCCGCTGCATCCGGCGTGCTGGCGTGGAGAAGAAAATGAAATTTGTCGATGAAGCGGTCATCAAAGTAGACGCAGGTGACGGCGGTAACGGCGTGGTGAGCTTCCGCCGCGAAAAGTATGTGCCTAAAGGTGGCCCAGATGGCGGCGATGGTGGCGACGGCGGTGATGTTTACCTGGTAGCTGATGAGAACCTCAACACCCTGATTGACTACCGTTTTGAGCGTTTCTACGCGGCGAGCCGCGGTGAAAACGGCAGCGGTGGTAACTGTACCGGTAAGCGCGGTGAAGACAGGATCCTACGCGTTCCAGTCGGTACCCGAGCGGTTGATGAAGACACCGGTGAAGTGATTGCTGACCTGACTCACCATGGCGTGAAAATCATGGTCGCCAAGGGCGGTTTCCACGGTCTGGGTAATACCCGCTTTAAATCGTCCGTAAACCGTGCACCACGCAAACGTACCTTGGGCACCAAGGGTGAGATACGTCATTTGCGCCTGGAGCTTCTCCTGCTTGCTGACGTCGGTATGCTGGGTCTGCCTAATGCAGGTAAGTCTACCTTCATCCGGGCTGTTTCTGCTGCGAAGCCAAAAGTAGCGGATTATCCGTTTACCACTCTGGTACCAAGTCTGGGCGTTGTACGTGTATCTGCGGAAAAGAGTTTTGTGGTTGCAGACATCCCCGGCCTTATCGAAGGTGCCTCTGAAGGTGCCGGACTGGGTATCCGCTTCCTGAAGCACCTTGAGCGTTGCCGTGTGCTGCTTCATATGATTGATGTGGCTCCGATCGACGGTTCGGATCCTGCAGAGAATGCAAAGATCATTCTGGAAGAGCTTAACACTTACAGTGAAAAGCTGGCAGATAAACCTCGTTGGCTGGTTTTCAACAAAGTTGAAATGCTGGATGAGGAAGCCCTCCAAGATGTGATTGAGCGCGTTTGTGAGGCACTGGCGTGGGATGGTCAGTACTATTGTATTTCTGCCCTGAGCCGTAAGAATGTGCAGCCGCTGGTGCTGGAGCTGATGACCTTTATCGAATCCCTGCCTGTTGAAGCTAAGATCGAGGAAGAGCAGGAAGGCGAGAAGGTTGAATTCAAATGGGATGACTACCACGAGCGTGCCATGCGTAACCCTGATTACGAAGGTGACGACGATGATTGGGATGACTGGGATGAAGACGACTACGACGTCGAAATCATCTACAAGCCTTAATCCCGTATTGTCCCTCTGAATTAAAGCCGCTTGTTTATTCAAGCGGCTTTTTTGTACCAGCCTGATCTGGCTCAGGCTTTCTATTCAGCAAAGTGATATAACGTTAGCTCTGTAGTTACTTCCGGAGAAAGGACACTTCCGATGACAGCGCGTTTAGATGAATCGGCTCAACGCGATATTTCCCGCCTTGTAATCAAAACCGGCCAGATGTTGCTCCAGCATGGTGCTGAGAGCCGCCTTGTAGCAGACCTTAGCTGCCGGATGGGTGAGGCCCTGGGCCTCGACAGCGTAGAAATCTCTCTTTCGGCCAGCTCTATGGTTGTCACCACACTGACGGAAGATCATTGTATTACCACTGCCCGGCGCAGCCCGGATCGCGGGATCAACATGCATGTGGTGAGCGAGGTCCAGCATACGGTCATCATGGTGGAGAAAGGCATACTGGATCTTTCCGGTGCCCGCCGCCGGCTCGAGCGGATCAAGCCACTTCGTTATAACCGCTGGTTGGTTGTATTGATGATCGGCTTGTCCTGTGCCAGTTTCAGCCGTCTTGCCGGTGGTGACTGGACGATTTTCGCGATCACTTTTCTTGCATCGTCGATCGGGATGATCGTCAGGCAGGAATTTGCCCATCGCCACTTCAACCCGCTTCTGAACTTTGGAGTGACAGCCTTTGTTACCACCTCTGTTGCAGGGCTAGCAGAAGTATTAAATGCCGGAAACCAGCCGTTCATTGCCATGGCATCAGCCGTATTGATGTTGGTGCCGGGATTCCCACTTATCAATGCGGTGTCGGATATGGTCAAGGGGTATGTAAATATGGGGATTGCCCGCTGGGTATTTGCCAGCCTGCTGACGCTTTCTACCTGTCTTGGCATTATCGGGGCAATGAACCTTATCGGTGCATGGGGGTGGGTATGAGCCTGTTGCTGGCACTTCTCAACGATATGTTTTTTGCAGCCATCCCCGCGGTAGGTTTTGCATTGGTTTTCAATGTTCCCAAGCGGGCGCTCAAATACTGCGCCATTGGTGGTGCACTTGGACATGGGCTGCGTTTTTTAATGCTGCACTACGGCGTTTCCATCGAATGGGCTACCTTGGTTGCTGCAACGGCGGTAGGCATGGTGGGGGTGTATTGGTCCAAACGTTTTGTCGCCCACCCTAAAGTGTTTACGGTAGCAGCCTTAATTCCAATGGTTCCCGGGGTATTTGCCTATAAGGCGATGATTGCGTTGGTAGAGATAAACCACCGAGGTTATACGCCGGAGTTGCTGGGTGCCATGGTGGACAACTTCCTCAAGGCGCTGTTTATCATTGCCGCACTGGCCATTGGCCTTGCGATGCCGGGACTACTGTTTTATCGTCGACGTCCAGTGATCTGACTATCCGGGAGAAGAGTTTGAAAATCAGCATGATTGCCGCAATGGCAAAGAACCGAATTATAGGTATGGATAACCAGATGCCGTGGCACCTTCCGGCTGATTTTGTGTGGTTCAAGCGTCAGACCCTGGGTAAGCCTGTTGTGATGGGACGCAAAACATTTGAATCGATCGGGCGGCCACTTCCAGGGCGGCAGAATATCGTGATAAGCCGCGACCCGGCATTTACGGCGGAAGGTATTACCGTAGTAAAGAGCCCTGAATCAGCCATTGTGGCGGCTGGCTGCGTTGAAGAGCTGATGGTTATCGGTGGTGGCTCAATTTATGAGACTTTTCTGCCTCGGGCTCAATGTCTTTACCTGACATTTGTTGATGCTGAACTTGACGGAGATACTGCGTTTCCTGATTGGGGAGAGGGCTGGGAGCAGAGCTTTAGTGAGCATTTCACTTCTGATGAGAAAAACCGGTTTGATATGGAGTTTGCCATTTTCGACAGGGTACAGTAACCCGTTTCCCAACGAAAAACGCAGCCTTGGGGCTGCGTTTTTCGTTCTCCGGCAGTTTCTTTCCTGACGTGGTGAGGGAGAAGAAAGACCCACCGGAAAAGTCTTTGGGATGCCTCTGCCAACCGGGCTGATCAGCAGGTTAGTCCAGCTGGGTTTACTCGTGATGACCGGTTTTGTGGTGCTCACGGGAATGACCTTTGTGGTCATGTTCTTTGGTTTTATGGTGCTTGCCACAGCAGTTTTCATGATGGTGATGTTCTGGCACTGCGTGTTTATGGCCTTCAGGGCTACCACCATGCTGAGTGTGGGGGTGGCTTTTCTCATGCTCACGGAATTCGTTATGACGGGTATCGTGTGTGTGATGTTCTTCACCAGGATAGCGGTGGGCCATTTTCTCTGACATCTCTTCCGCTGTATGTTGATGATTTACTGACATAATATCTCCTAACGGTGCATCGCCGTTTTGTCTTCTTGCAATCCAATATACGCCGGGTGAGACGCTACTCAACGGACAGTATGTCAATGTAATCTATCGAATTTGTTGCTTGAAGATTTTGCAGGAAAGGCGCATGGGCAGCTAAATTGCTGCCCGGTCAGGCAGTCAGTTTTTTAGATTTGTGCGGCATGGCAGGGAGAACAGTGCCATGTCTTCCCAGCGTAACATTGTCAGGCTTCCTCCCCATACACAGCCCGTATCGAGACCGGCAAGCCCTGCATCCAGGGTTCCACCCAGGGCAGCCCAGTGGCCAAATACCAGACATTCATTGACAGTCTTGCGCATTGGGTACTTAAACCAAGGCATTAAGGGGCCAGCATCCACTTCATCAGGAGGCAGCTTGCAGTCCATATCCAGAGAGGCATCAGCGAAGCAGAAGCGCATCCGGGTGAGGGCGTTGATGGTATAACGGTAGCGATGTATCCCTTCGAGGCTGGGGGACCAAAGCGCCGGTTCATTGGCATACATTTCCCGGATTAGCCATTGCCAGTTATCACTTTTCAGAACCGATTCCACTTCGCTCGCACAGGCTTTGGCTGTCTCTCTGTCCCACTGGGGTGAAAGGCCGGCATGGGTCAGGATAAACCCCGGATATTGGCTGTTCGGTATCGCCTCATGGATTAGCAAAGGTTGCTGGCGCAGCCAGGCCATCAGTTCATCACAGTCAGAGGCTTCAAAAACCGGCCGGGTTTTATCTTTGTCCTTGATCTTATGGACGCCGGCATAGACGGCCAGCATGTGGAGGTCATGATTACCCAGCACTGTGCGGGCACTGTCGCCCAGCCCACGTATAAAACGCAGTGTAGAGAGGGAATCGGGTCCCCGGGCTACCAGGTCTCCGGCAAGGTAAAGCGTGTCTTTTCCAGGCGTGAAGCCGGCTTCATCCAGAATGTTACGCAAGTCCTGGTAACAGCCCTGGATATCGCCAATCAGATAGGTTGCCAAGATGTACCTTCAGTTAATGAATGATATTGGGAATGGCCAAGCGGAAAGGTGAGATCTCGGTTTCGAACTCGCATCCCGATTCATCTACCATGGAATAGCGCCCTTGCATGACACCCATCGGTGTTTCGATAACGGTTCCGCTGGTATAGGTGTATTGGGCGCCGGGAGAGAGGTGTGGTTGTTCTCCAACCACACCTTCGCCTTCCACTGACATCTTTTTGCCGTTGGCATCCGTAATCAGCCATTGCCGGCGCAGGAGTTGGGCCGAGGCTGTGCCGAGATTGGAAATGGTTATGGTGTAGGAAAACACATAACGTTCATTTTCCGGATCCGATTGTTCTTCCACAAAATGGGTTACAACATGGATCTGTATATTGGCTTTTTCCATAGCATCCTTGTCAGTGTCTAATCCAGAAAATTAACCCTGGTGATTGGCATCCAGCCAGTTTGCCAGCGCAACAAACTGCGCCAGTGTCAGATTTTCAGGGCGCATATCCGGCTTGATACCCAGGCTCTCCAGTGTCTCTGTATCAGCCAGGCTTTTGAAGCAATTACGTACGGTCTTGCGACGCTGGTTGAAACCTTCGCGGCACACACGGTCCAGCCATTTAAGGTTGGTTGCCGGATGAGGCAGGGTATCATGAGGAACCAGGCGTACTACGGCGGAGTCTACCTTTGGTGCCGGTTTGAAAGACTCTGGTGGTACTTCCAGAACCGGTACAACCTTACAGTAATACTGTGCCATCACGGTCAGACGCCCATAGGCTTTGGTGCCTGGGCCCGCAGCCAGACGGTTAACCACCTCTTTTTGCAGCATAAAGTGCATGTCCGCAATACTGTCAGCATAGCTGAAAAGGTGGAACATCAGCGGGGTAGATACGTTGTAAGGCAGGTTACCGAATACACGCAGCTTGTTTTCAGGCTTTGCCAGTGCACTGAAATCGAAGCGCATGGCATCGCCTTCGTGAATTGTCAGCTTGTCTTTCAACTGAGGGTGATGGCGCAGGCGCTCGGCCAGATCGCGGTCCAGTTCGACCACTGTCAGTTTGTCGACCTGGGCGGCAACCGGCTCTGTCAGTGCCCCCAGACCCGGACCGATTTCCAGCAGGTTTTGCCCCGGTCTTGGGTTAATAGCACTGACGATACCATCAATAATAAATGGGTCGTTCAGGAAGTTCTGACCAAAGCGCTTACGGGCGCGGTGGCCTAAATGGACGTTGTCACTCATGCTTGTTTGTCTACCAGTTGGATAGCGTGTGAGAGTGCGGTTCGCAGGCTACCCGCATCAGCTTGTCCTGTTCCCGCCAGTTCAAGTGCGGTTCCATGATCAACTGAGGTACGGATAAACGGCAAACCCAGTGTGATATTGACTGATTTACCAAATCCCTTGTACTTCAACACCGGTAATCCCTGGTCGTGATACATTGCCAGCACGGCATCAGCCTCTTTCAGGTATTTCTCCTGGAAAAGGGTGTCGGCGGGCAACGGGCCAACTAAGTCCAGCCCTTGGTCACGCAGTTTGTCGAGGGCGGGAATGATAACATCAATCTCTTCCCTGCCAAGGTGGCCCCCTTCCCCTGCGTGCGGGTTAAGGCCACAAACGTAAATCTTTGGTGTTTCAATACCGAACTTGGATTTCAGATCATCATTGAGAATCGTAATGATCTTGTCCAGGCGTTCTTCGGTAATGGCTTTTGCCACGTAAGCCAATGGCAGGTGGGTGGTGACAAGAGCTACCCGGAGTCCCTCTGTTGCCAGCATCATGACCACATCAGTGGTATTGCTGTGCTGGGCAAAAAACTCGGTATGGCCACTGAATGAAACACCTGCGCGGTTGATAATGCCTTTGTGAACCGGGCCGGTAACCACTGCATCAAATTCGCCTGCCATATTGCCTTCTGCTGCCCGGGTAAGGGTATCAAGGACATAGTGGCCGTTTTGCTCGTTAAGCTCACCAGGGCTAACGGTACCGCCCAGCGGAATGTCGTCTACCACCAGTGTGCCTTTTTGGGATGGCTGAGGGGCGGTATTTTTGTCGTAACTGACAAAACGTACGTCAACTCCCAGGCTGGCGGCTCTGTCTTCCAGCAGCGCCTGGCTGGCAATGATCACCAGCTCATGAGGCCAGTCCTGTCCTGTAAGGGATAATATCAGGTCTGGGCCAATTCCAGCCGGCTCCCCTGGAGTAATGGCTATGCGTTTAACGGGCACTGTTGTCCTCTCCCATCATTTCTACGTAAGCACCTGCTCGCAGTTCCTGCAACCATGCCTGTGCTTCTTCGTTGAATTTTCGACGGAACAGCAAGTTATAAGCGCGGTTCTTAACTGCCGCATCCGTACGGTCTACCTGTCGGCGTCCTTCCACTTCAACAATGTGCCAGCCGTGAACGGTTTTAAACGGTTCGCTGATTTGGCCAACTGGCAGGGTATCGACCTGCTCCTTAAATTCTGGCACATAAATGTCTGATGTCTGCCATCCCAGTTCCCCACCGTTTGCTGCGGAGCCCGGATCCTGGCTGTATTGCTTCGCAAGATCTGCAAAGCTCTTACGGCCGGACTTGATGTCTTTCACCATGCCTTCCAGCTCTTTCTTTGCCATATCGTCACTGAGGATGATGGATGGCTTAATCAGGATATGACGGGCATTGGTTTCGGTTACAGCGACAGTTTCCAGACCTTTAACACCGGCAATTTTCAGGATGTGGTAACCCACACCACTGCGGAAGGGGCCAATGACGGCACCATTACCGTGGCCACCAATTTGGTCGGCAAAAATAGTCGGCATTTCTTCAAGGCGCATCCATCCCCAATCGCCACCCTGGAAAGCTTTTGGGCCTTTAGAGTAGCGAAGTGCAAGGCTGGCAAAGTTGGCACCATTTTTCAGTTGGTTAACCAGATCTTCTGCTTCGTTGGCAACTGCCTTGCGCTCTGTTGCGTCTGCATCGTCGCTCAGTGCCAATTGAATATGTTCAATATGGTATTGCACCTGTGCCTGGTTCTTTTTGTTGAGCTGAGCTGCCAGGGTATCGACTTCTTGCGGAAGGATATTAATACGGCGGCGCACGTTGGCGTTCCGGGCTTCGGCAATCGCTATCTCTTTGCGAAGTTGTTCACGGTAGGTCGCCCAGCTTGTGCCCTCTTTCATCACTGACTGGCGAAGGGCTTCTACGCTTTCACCGTTATCTTTGGCTACTTTGCTGATGGCTTGGTCAAGGCGGGGATCATCAATGCGGATTCCCATCTTCTCTGCCTGCTGGTATTGCAGTTCTTCAGTAATCAGGCGCTCTACAATTTGATTGTTAAGTTCCTTTTCCGGAGGCAGTGTCTGGCCTTGGGACAATGCATTTTTTTCTACCGTGCGGTGCATGCTGTCGACATCGCTTTTCAGGATGACGCCATCATTTACCACGGCAACGACTTGATCCAGTTCTGCTGGTGCTGCAAACGCCAGGTGCGGAATCAGGAACAGGTTGATAAGACACAATTTCCATTTTTTCATGGTGATTTCCAAAACTCGTAACTACTAGTCTCAATTGCCGGTCAGTTTCTCAGGGTAAATGGATTGCCGTAGCCCAGAGAAGTGCCGCCAGAATCGCCGTGGCCAAAGCCGGTGTTCGCCCCCAAACCCAGCAAGCTGAAGGAGAAGGTAATGTTGCTGTCGTATTCAGGTGGCTGATTGATTGAAGAACGGTACATCATATAACGGCTGAAGCTCAGGCCTATTACCCAGCAATCTGAGCGGTAAGTCAGGCCAATTTCAGAATCCAGCATATTATCTTCAACCAGGTCTCGGAAGTACTTGCCGGATACGCTGATCTTATTGCTTACAGGGAAACCTGCCACGATACCAGCCTGATTGATACCGTCTGTGCCAAAGTTCGCATTGCTGTTGTTTGGCAGAGTAGACTGGATGTATTCCTGTGAAACATAACGGTAGCTGGCCTGGGCATAAAACCCGCCATCACGGTATTCTGTCACCAGGTTGCCGAACTGGAGATCATCGATATTTGCGTCATATTCCATACTGCCGCGAACAAAAAGCCGGTCGTTATAGTTGTACTCTGACTCTATAGCCCAAGCTGAGAAATTGATGTTCTCGCCCTGTGATGTGCTTGGCTGGCTGATATAGAAAATCTGGCCGAAGGAAACGTTAAAACGCTCACGGTAGTCGCCGTCAAATACACGGCTGGAAAGTCCGATGGTGAACTGGTTCGCTGGGTTGATGTAATCCACGCTGCTGTACTGGTTCGCCCGGAACAGCCCGTAATAATCTGTTTGCAAGCGGGCAGTGTCATAACCACCGCCGTTATAGTTAACCGGATTGTAGATACCGCTTTGATCCACATCTTTGATATACAGGTACTGCACCTGTGGTTCCAGGGTCTGGGCGTATTCTTCCCCAAACAGGCTTGAGTGGCGCTCCAGGGTAATCCCTGCATGGAGTCGGGCCGATGGGATGGTTCGGTCTACTTTCTCTTTCAGGCGAGCATCACCCACCGCATCAACATTTGCTGACTGGAAACTCTGATCGTAGTGGGTATAGTAAATTTTGCCTTCTGCCGACAACTGTAACCACGGTGTGTAATACGGGATGGTCAGAGTTGGCTCAAAGTTTACCCTTGTCGCTTCGGGTTTTTTCGGATCGTTGTTTTTGAACACACTGATGCTGCTGGGCATCTTGAAGTTCATGTTATAAGCCAGATCCGGACGGTAATAGTTGAAAGACAACTGCGGCATCAAACGGTAAACCGGGGTGTTCAGCGTCAGGGCCTGAAAATCCCGCACTGTCACAGTGGAGTCCCAGAAGGTATCCCGGTAAGACATTGATGCCGTCTGCAGCAAGGTATTGTCTTCCCGTTGGCCTATGTCCGAGCTGAAATCAGCAAAATAATCAATGTCACTGACTTTGCTGTAATCAGCATTGAATTTCCAATGGTTTTGAACTGCCGCATGCTTCCAGTTGAATCCCCAACGGTGTCCCAATTCCCGGTTGAGCTCATCCGTCTGCATGTATTCGCCGGTCAATGAACCTCTACCGTATCCATCCGTCAGGTAGCGGAAAGTGGAATCCAGTTGCAGCCCTCGACGTGACATGTATTTCGGTGTGATCACCATGTCGTACTGCGGGGCGATATTCCAGTAAAAAGGGGTCGCCAGCTCGAAACCATCCCGCGTACTGAGGCCTGCTGACGGGTACAGGAAGCCTGTCAGGCGGCCATCTTCAACGGGTACCCTGAGGTACGGGATATAAATAACGGGAACATCGAGCACTTCAAAGCGGGCACCTTTAAGGTCTGCAAAGATGTCACCATCTTCTTTTTCAAGCTTGTCCGCGGTAAAACGCCAACTGTTGTCTTCTGCCGGGCAGGTGGTAAAGGAGCCATCTTCCAGCTCGTAGAAGGTGGTGCCGTTTTTAAATACCCGCTTGGCCTCTCCGCGACCGGGCTGGCACAGCATGGTATAGCTGGCATCACGGACAGTTGTATCCTGATTGTTCAGGTTACTCTCAACGTAGGGTGCGCGGACTTCCATCTGGCCGTCGTCCACTACTACATTGCCTTGCGCAGTCACTTCGTTTTTAGCGTGGTCCAGCGTGACCTCATCAGCGGTAACCGTGCGGTAACCCTGTTTAATCACCACATCGCCTTTATAAACGGCCGTTTTCTGGCCTTCAGCTGTGGCTTCATCAGCAACAATAGTGACTGGCTGGGTGTTCGGATCCTGAGTGCGTTCAGATGGAGCAAGGCATTGGGATTTCGGGTATGCTTCCTCGCCATCAGGAACTGTTGAGTCCTGTTCGGCATAGGCTGGGCCATACAATGCCAGGCAAATCATTGTCGACAATAGGCTACGGCGGGTCAGAGACATTAAATCAATCAATCCTGTTGTTGTCGGTAAGCGCTGGTATACTCGGTGCCAGCTTGGCTGCAAGTTTTTCCGAAAAATGGGAGTAATGATAAAGCAAATTGCTTCCTCGGGCATCAGTAAAACCAGCGCAGTGTGTGATTGTGCTGAATAATTTCAAAACAGAGAGAGCAGTATGCAAGTTTGGGGAAAAATTCTCGGCGCATTTTTTGGCTTCCTGCTTGGTGGTCCCTTTGGTTTACTGTTAGGCCTGTTTTTAGGTCATAAGTTCGATAAAGCACGTGGCAGCGTGTTTTCCGGTGGGTTTAGTCATGGTGGAGGACAGCAGGAAAGGCAGGCAGCCATATTCCATGCCGCTTTTGCTGTGATGGGGCATGTTGCCAAAGCAAAAGGCAAGGTTACCCAGGATGAAATCCGGGTTGCTTCCGCCATAATGGACCGTATGGGGCTGCGAGGTGAGTCCCGACGGCAGGCGCAGGATGCCTTCCGGGAAGGGAAGGAACACGATTTCCCGCTTGATGATGAACTCTACAATGTCCGCCGACTGTGTGCCGGCCGGCCGGATTTGCTGCAGTTTTTCCTGGAAATGCAGATTACGGCTGCATTTGCAGATGGCAACCTGCACCCGGCTGAGCGAGAGATCCTTCACCGCATTGCCGAGGCCCTCGGGTTTTCTTCTGCCCAACTTGAGCAGCGCCTTCGCATGCAGGAAGCTGCGTTCCGTTTCTCCCAGGGAGGTGGTGGCCAGTACCAGCAACATGGCCAGTGGCAGGCACCGCCAAGCCGTGACCAACTGGCTGATGCGTATCAGGTATTGGGTATTGAAGACTCAGCAAGTGCACAGGAAGTTAAGCGAGCTTACCGCAAGCTGATGTCTGAGCACCATCCGGACAAACTGGTTGCCAAAGGGCTTCCGCCTGAAATGATGGAAGTTGCGAAACAGAAGACCCAGGAAATTCAGTCGGCGTACGAGCTGATCCGTAAGGAAAAAGGCATCAAGTAATCCTGTTGAATCCCAATATGGGTATGTTTTTCGCCAAGAAGCCCGGATGTTTAATACTCCGGGCTTTTTATTTACAGCAACAGCGTTAGACCAGGTTTACCGGCTCACCTCGGTAGAAGGCTTCAATGTTATCGATAAGCTGGTCAGCCAGGGTCTGGATAGCAGAATCAGAGCCCCAGGCTACATGAGGGGTGAGCAAAAGGTTTGGCAGATCGGCATTTTTTATCAATGGGTTGGACTCATCCGCCGGTTCCTGCGTGAATACATCCATACCTGCACCTCCGATATCGCCATTTTTCAAGGCTTCAACCAAAGCCTGTTCATCCACAAGCCCGCCCCGTCCAGCATTGATAAGCAGGGCTGTCGGCTTCATAAGTTTCAGCTCTTTTGTGCCAATCAGGTTTTGGGTGGTTTCGGTTAGGGGGCAGTGCAGACTGAGTACATCAGTTTGTTGCAGCACTTCTTCAAACGGGGTGTAGCCATCACGGCAGGCTGTGGCGCCTTTATGCTCGGCAAACAGGACGTTCATGCCCAGTGATTTACCGATATTGGCGGTCGCCTCTCCCAATCCGCCTTTGCCGAGAATCCCCAGTGTTGAACCTTCAATATCCCCAATCGGGTGGGAAAAAAAGCAGAACTGTTTTTTCTCCTGCCAGACCCCCCTGGTTATATCGTCGTGATAGCCCATCAGGTTCCGCCTGAGTGCAAACATCATGGCAATAACATGCTCTGGCACTGAACGGGTTGCGTAACCGCGTACATTGCTGATGGGGAGTTTGTTTTCCCTGCACCACGCCAGGTCGACATTGTTGGTGCCGGTTGCGGCGATAGCGACGAATTTGAGTTTTGGAAGCCTTGCGAGCAGGTCAGCATCCAGTACCGCTTTGTTACTGATAACAATGGTGGCGTCTTTCAGCCGTTCGAACCGATCTGCCGGTTCTGTCAGGTCGTACTCGGCCCATCGATGGGGAAAATCCGGGCGGCGAACCCGGATTTGTGCGGGAATGGTGGCGCGGTCCAGAAAAACAATCTCTTCCATGAGTTTTACCAGTCAGTCTTTTTCTTCCATTTTACCCGCTGTCATGCCGTATTCCAGAAGGGTATTTACAGGCGCCCTGGCGTAAAAGTCACAAGGTGCAAAAAGATGCATCGGTTCGCCGGTTCCTGGGTGGAAGAATGACAGCTCAGCAGCATGCAACTGAAGCCGGGGAGAATACCGCAGTGCTTCCGGCGTTGCATAAAACTTGTCACCGACAATTGGATGGCCGAGGGACTGCATATGGACACGGAGCTGGTGGGAGCGGCCGGTTACCGGCAACAAGCGAACCAGAGTGGTTTTTTTCTCATGCTTGATGACTTCGAAATGCGTCAGTGATGCCTTGCCTGTCTCATGGCAGACAATCTGCCGCGGGCGGTTAGGCCAGTCACAGATAAGCGGCAGATCCACTGTTCCCTTTTCCTGTTCCAGATGACCCCAGACACGGGCGTAATACAGCTTGTGTGTTTCCCGCTCTCGGAATTGGGCCTTGAGGTGGCGCTCGGCTACTTTGTGCATGGCAAACACCATAAGGCCTGATGTGGACATATCCAGTCGGTGCACCAGTTCACTGAACGGGTGTTCCGCCTTAATACGGCTCCAGGCACTGTCATAGTGCAGGGGATCTTTTCCGGGGTTGGAGAGCAGGCCACTGGGCTTGTTGATTGCGATGATATCATCATCCTGATACAAGACATCCAGCCAAGGCTCTTTAGGCGGATTGTAAATAAACTCCGGACTCATTACGGGCCTATGTGTTTCTTTTCAATTCATGAAGAAAACCCCGGCATCGCCGGGGTTGCAATATGAGGTGATTGTACCCTATCAGTTGTGGCTGACCACCACTACGCGCAGGGAATCCAGTTGCACCTGGGCGTTATTGATATAGCCGGTAAGCTCTCCAATCTGCGTTTCCAGTGCTTCGAGTTCATCATCACGGATGTTTGGGTTCACCGCTTTCAGTGCCTGCAGGCGGTCCAGCTCTGCACGCAAGGTGTTGTTCATCTCTTCGTTGGCAGCTGCTTTTACGTTCTCCAGCTCACGTTCAGCCACGGCATCACCGGCCTGGATAAGAGCGTGGATCTGGTTTTGTACAGAGCTGACCATCTTGCTTGCCAGGTGACGGCCAAGTGGTGCCAACTGGCGGTTGAAGGTATCAAACGCCACGTTTGCTGACAGGTCATTGCCTTTTCCATCCAACAGCATGCGGATTGGGGTCTGGGGCAGGAAGCGGGTGATACCTGACTGCTTGGGTGCCTGGACTGTAGATACGTACACCAGCTCCAGGAACATGGTGCCAACCGGTAGTGCTTTGTTTTTCAAAAGGGAAACTGCAGTCGTCCCTACACTTTCGCTGACAACTAAATCCATGCCGCCCTGAATAATAGGGTGCTCCCAGCTCAGGAAGTGAACGTCATCGCGGGAAAGCGCGGTGTCACGGTCAAACGTCACGGTGCAGCCGTCAGCCGGCAGGCCTGGGTAGCTCGGTACCAGCATATGGTCAGAAGGGGTCAGGATGATCTGGTTTTCCCCTTTGTCTTCCTGGCCAAGGCCAATGGTATCGAACAGGCCGATGGCAAAGTTGACCAGTTCCGGGTCACCGTCTTCGTCACCAATCTCTTCTACCAGTTCGCGGGCTTTAGTGCCGCCGTTTGAGTGCATTTCCAACAGGCGGTCACGGCCTTGCTCCAGGTCAGCTTTAAGGTGGGCGTGCATTTCCGCGCTTTGTTCAATCAGGTTGTCGAGCGCTTCGCCTTGGTCACCGTTGGCGATCAACTCGATAAGGTCACTGCCGAACTTGTCGAAAATCGAGCGTCCGGTCGGGCAGGTTTCCTCAAATGCATTCAGCGCTTCATTATACCAACGTGCCAGCAATGACTGGGAGGTGCCCAGCAGGAACGGTACGTGGATTTCGATATCGTTTTTTTGTCCGATACGGTCAAGGCGGCCAATACGCTGTTCCAGCAGATCCGGGTTCATTGGCAGGTCGAACATCACCAGATGACGGGCAAACTGGAAGTTACGCCCTTCTGAACCGATTTCAGAACACAGCAGAACCTGGGCACCGGCTTCTTCCTGGGCGAAGTAAGCGGCTGCCTTGTCGCGTTCAAGGATAGACATGCCTTCATGGAATACTGTGCCGCGGATGCCTTCGCGCTCGCGCAGGCTCTGTTCAAGGGTCAGCGCTGTGGCTGCCTTGGCACAAATCACCAGGATCTTCTCGTTGCGGTTGGATTTGAGCAGGTCAATCAGCCAGTCAACACGCGGGTCGAATGCCGACCAACTGGATGTTTCGCCTTCAAACTGCTGATAGATTTCTTCCGGATACAGGGCTTGTGCCGCTTTTTGTTCGGTAGAAAGCTTGGCACCCATGATGCCGGCCACACGCATTGCAGTGGTGTACTGGTTTGGCAGCTCCAGCGGGTACATGCTCAGGTGACGCTGTGGGAAGCCCTGGATGGCTGAGCGGGTATTCCTGAACAGAACTCGCCCGGTACCGTGTCGGTCCATCAGGTTGTTGATCAGCTCCTGGCGGGCTGAGAGTTTTTGATCTTCATCCACATCACCTGCGGTAACAATACGCAGCAGTGGTTCAACATCCTGCTCTGAGAGCAGCTCAGTAATGCTGTTAAGGGCGTCGTTTGTTAAAGCCTGGTTTGCCAGCAACTGGCTGACTGCTTCGGCAACCGGTGCATACTGGCGCTCTTCCTCGACAAAAGCCTCGTAATCGTAGAAACGATCCGGGTCCAGAAGGCGCAGACGGGCGAAGTGGCTCTCGTGGCCCAGTTGCTCCGGCGTTGCCGTCAACAGCAGGACGCCAGGGATGGTTTCGGCCAGAGCTTCAACTACCTGGTATTCACGGCTTGGCTTGTCCTGGCTCCACTCAAGGTGGTGGGCTTCATCGACAACCAGCAGATCCCAGTCCCCATCAACAGCCTGATCCAGGCGGCGCTTGCTCTTGCGTAGGAAATCCAGCGAGCACAGGACCAGCTGGGCGGTATGGAACGGGTTGTCAGAATCGGCATAAGCCTCAACACAACGCTCTTCATCAAAAATGGAGAAGTGCAGGTTGAAACGGCGCATCATTTCTACCAGCCACTGGTGCTGAAGGGTCTCAGGTACCACGATTAATACGCGCTGGGTACGGCCCGACAGAATTTGCTGGTGGATGATCATACCGGCTTCGATGGTCTTACCCAGGCCAACTTCATCGGCGAGCAGCACGCGAGGCGCGTAGCGACGGCCTACTTCATGGGCAATATAGAGCTGGTGTGGGATAAGGCCGGCGCGGGATCCACACAGGCCGCGCAGTGGGCTGCGTTGCTGTTTGTGGTTGTTGTTGAGGGCGCGGTAGCGCAGGGCAAAACGGTCCATACGGTCGATTTGACCGGCAAACAGCTTGTCCTGTGGACGGTTAAAACGGATCTGGTGGCTGAGGAAAATCTCACGAAGGACGATATCAGTTTCGCCGTTGTCTTCACGGGTGCCGAAATAGGTCAGTACGCCGTTGTCTTCTTCCACACGGTCAACCGCCAGTGTCCAACCCTCGTGACTTTCAATGATATCACCGGCATTAAAGGCAACCCGGGTTACCGGGGCATCTGAGCGGCTGTAAACGCGACTCTCTTCACTGGCAGGGAACATCAGGCTGACGGTACGCGCATCAAGCGCTACCACAGTTCCCAATCCTAAATCGCTTTCTGTATCACTGATCCAACGCTGTCCGAGGGCAAATGACATACGTGAAAACCTTCCTTTCAAACACAAATCAAAGGGTGAACGATCCGGCATTTATAGGCTGTCGCATTTATTAAAACGGTTATTTTTAACTGCGAGTCAGCCTGCGCCGAAAAAAGGGGGTCAATGGTACTGTAAGTTGTGATTCAGGTCACGGCGAATATCCATCGGGTGAGAAAACCTGTGACTGTCACCATAAGGTCAAATGAAAGAGGTTTATTAAGAAGGGGATTCTTGAACTATTCTTACAAGTAAGCGGTAGTCTCAACCGCGAGCCATAGCCAACCAAGGAGGTGCCTATGGGCGATGCCGACCGGAAAATCTTTCTGTTGGATACGAACATCCTTTTGCACGAACCTCTCGCCATCTACTCTTTTCAGGAACACGACGTCGTCATCCCGATGACAGTACTCGAAGAACTCGACCGGATTAAAGACAGTAAACGCGATGTATCGCGCGATGCACGTGTGGCTATCCGGACGCTGGAAGATATCTTCAGTGACGCCACCCCGGACCAAATTTCAGAAGGCATATCCATAGGAGGGAATGAAGGTGCCGGTACGATTTCCATCATGGCTGATTATGAAATTGTCGAGACGGTCCATGCCTTTACCGACAAGGCCGGTGACAACCGGATTCTCAATGCGGCGCTCCACCTGCAGGCTAAACGTTCTCCGCGCAAGGTCGTGCTGGTAACAAAAGACATCAACATGCGCCTGAGAGCCAAAGGGGCGGGGCTGCGTTATGTAGAGGACTACCGCAGTGACCAGCTTATCGATGATGTGGCTTTGCTGACCAAAGGGTTCCAGCGTTTTGAGGGACGGTTCTGGGATAAAGTGGATGAGTGCAATACGGTGAATTCCGGCCGTGACACCTTCCATAATGTCACCATGGAGACACCCGAGAGCGTATTTGTGAACCAGTATGTGCTGGATGAGACGGAGGAATTTGCAGGACGGATCCAAAGCGTGGAAGGGGATCACCTGACTATCAAAGACATCGGTACCGAACGCCTTCTTCACCGTGAAGCGTGGGGAGTAAAACCGAAAAATATTTATCAGGGAATGGCACTGGATGCTCTGCTTGACCCGCACGTAGAACTGGTCGTGCTTACCGGACCGGCAGGCTGCGGCAAAACGTTCCTGGCTCTTGCTGCTGCACTGGAGCAGGTAGTGGAAAAAGGGATGTATGACAAGATCATGGTGACCCGGAACACGCCGGATATTGCTGAATCCATCGGCTACCTGCCGGGTTCCGAAGAAGAGAAAATGCTGCCCTGGCTTGGTGCGGTGACTGATGCGCTGGAAGCACTGCACAAAAATGATGAGTGCTCCGAAGGCTCCATGCGGTACATCATGGACAAGGCTAACCTTCAGTTTAAGTCCATTAACTTTATGCGTGGCCGCTCTATCCAAAACGCTTTTGTGTTGCTGGATGAGTGCCAGAACCTGACTGCGTCGCAACTGAAAACCATCATTACGCGCTGTGGTGAGGGAACCAAGCTTGTTTGCTCTGGTAACCTGGCCCAGATTGACTCGCCATACCTGACGCCGGTGACCTCCGGCCTGACCAATATTGTTGAACGTTTCAAATACTTTGAAGGCAGTGCCAGTGTCTACCTTAACGGGGTTGTCCGAAGCCGTCTTGCTGAGTTTGCAGAAGAAAATCTGTAAACCGGTATAGCTGATAAATTACCGGGGAAATCACTTTCCCCGGAACCTGAATACCCAGCTTTACCTGATGGGATGATTGCCCTCAAACACCTTGGGGATGCTTGGGGATTATCAGTGAATCCAGCCCATCTTTAGGCCCCTTGCTTCTTGATGAGGCTCGCTCAAAAGCGATAGCCAGCAGGCGGTCAGGGTCATGTCCATCTTTCGGGTAGCTGGCAATACCGGTCAGGTAACGCCAAGGGAGCGTAGCCTGTTCTATCCGCATTGGGTTTCGTTCCAGCTGGCGTCGCAGCACTTCAAGTTTCAGGTCTGCTTCATGTTGGCCTGCGTTATCAAACACCACGGCAAATTCATCACCACCCACACGGGACACGTGGGCATTTTTCGGCAATATACAACTTAACTGCAAACCAAATTGCTTCAGTGCCGCATCTCCGGCCTGGTGTCCCCATTGCTGGTTGATGGCAGAAAATTTCACAAGGTCAAATACTACCACTGTGTAGCAGTGTGGGTGGAAGCGAAGCCCGTTGAGGTGCTCAATAAACCCCCTGCGGCTTGTCAGGCCGGTGACCGGATCGGTTTTGTTTGCCAGTTGAAGTGCGTTGTTTGACTTTTGCAGGTCAGATAACGCTTGCTGCCATTCGTTGGTCCGGCGCTTTAACACACGGCGGACAACCAACAGTGCCGCCAGGGCAAGGCACAGGCCTACGGCCAGCAGTACCGGGTGCAAGTCTTTCCACCATTTGAGGATCTCCGGATGGTTGTACCATTTGGAGGTAATGGCCATGACCTCGCCGTCAGAGATCTTTGACAGGCCACGGCTCACTTCACCCAGCGTATCGGTATCACCTTTGGCGACCGCGAAATGGAGGGGAAAGCTGTAAAGGTAGCGAAGTGGAATGAACTGTCCTTCTTTTCCCGCTTTGGCCATGGCGTAATTGGCTGTGTTCAAGTCATCAATGAACAGTTTCACGTCACCGGCCATGGCATGGGAGAGCAGGTCCCCAAAACTGTTGTGCAATGCCAGCTTGCTGCGGTCAGAGAAAGAGGTGATGAATTCATGTTTCAAGCTGCCAAGGACCGAACCTATTTTTTCGTGGCTGACCCCATCTTCCGGCAGGCTTTTGTCTGCGAACAGGTAAACCTCATAGGGTTCGAATGGCAGTGCATGGGAAAAAGAGAGAAACTCTGCGCGGGCTGATGAGTAACCCAGACCCCCATGGATGTCAGCCTGACCGTTTTTCAACGCTTCCAGCGACTCAGACCATGGCATCAGTTTGAATTCAACATTCACACCATTTTTTTGCCCATAAAGACGCCAAAAATCAATCATGATGCCCTGTGGTTGCCCTTTTGCATCAAGAAAAGAAAAAGGCTCCCAGGTAGAGGCACCTGTTATGACCAATTTTTTGGGCTCATTAGCGTGAGCGTTAAAAATCAGCCCGCTAAAAAGCAGCGAAAAAACAGTGAGGAAACGATAAATTCGACGCGGCATGACTACCGAACAAGAAATTGCGAGACTGTTCCCAATTATACTTAAAACGGGCAGAGAAATGGACAAAAATGTTCTTAAAAATTCATAAAATAATCATGAATATCGCAGTTTAGAAAAGTTCCACATCATCTTCTGGCTCTGTGTTGACGACCAACCCCTGTTTAACCATATCCCCGTACACAGAGATGCGGTTTCTCCCCTGGCTCTTGGCATGGTGAAGGGCAGTGTCTGCATGTCCAACAACAGTGACAGGGTGGTAGTCTTCTGTATTGATTGCTGTCATGCCGATTGATACTGTCACATCTTTGGCTGTACCGAAGCAGCGGTTTTCCACACTGGTTCGAAGCTGATCTGCCTTCGCCCAGGCCTGCTCATAGGTACAGGGGCCCATCAGGGCCAGAAATTCATCCCCACCATAACGAAAAAGGGTTTCACCCTTGCCGAACAGTTGCTTGAGCAAGGCGACAATCAGCAAAAGTACATCATCGCCATAGATATGGCCCAGGTCATCGTTGATATGTTTGAAATTGTCTATGTCGATAATCAGCAACCAGTTTTTTTGGTCAACTCCGTCTGACACAGAAACATCGGCAAGAAGCTCTGTTAGCCTGCTGTCCAGAACCTTGCGGTTATAGAGCCCGGTCAGGCTGTCCCGCTCACTGGCAGAAATGATAGAAATGAAATTTTCGTAAACTTTGCTGAGACCGCTGATCAAGACGGTTTCTTCTTCAGTAATATTCTGTCCCAGACACATTACCCAACCGTAGAGCTTTTGTTTGATAAGGATCGGGATCAGGACGGAGTCTTTGCCTGACAGCTGAAAGTACTGGTTGTCCATGCTGAACAGGCTTTTGTTGAGGATTTTGTCCAGGATTTTCAGTTCATTATCACCGAATTGCTGGGCGCTGGAGCTGGCGCGGATAAGAAAACGCTGTGAACCGCCAAATTCTACGTCAACGATAAAAGCCTGCTCCACATGAGTGAGCTGCAAGATGGTGGTGACGAGGCTTTGGTACATTGCATCTGATTCTGTATGGGCAGTGATATCCACGACAGAATGCAAGACTTCAATGCTGCTGACTTTCATTAGCGCGTCTCCTTATTATTCTACTTTCTGAGTATAGATCTTTGTTTTGAGACGCATTGGAAAATCTAGCAAATCAGATAATGCTGCATGATCTCTGGCGGATCGTTGAGGATGCCAGTCTGGCCTGACAGCTGAATTTTTCCATTTTCTATAAACAGAAAACGATCTGCGATAGAGCGGGCGTCATCCGGTGAATGCGTCACCATGATCACCGTGGTCTGCCGCTCGTCGGACAGGGCTTTCACAAGCCCCAACATGTCTTTTCGAAGAGCCGGGTCCAGTGCGGAAAACGGCTCATCAAGAAGTAACAGAGGCCTCTCGCGAACAAGGCTTCGGGCAAGGGCTACGCGCTGACGTTGCCCACCGGAAAGTTCACCGGGCAAGCGTTTAAGGTAACCATCGAGGCCTACCCGGACTGCAGCGGCGTGGACTGCCGATTTCTGCTCTGTGGAAAGTGAAAGATCCGGGGCAATTCCGAGGGCAATATTGTCCCCGACACTTAAGTGCGGGAATAGGTTGTGCTCCTGGAACAACATGGTCAGCGGACGCAGGTGCGCCGGTTTCCGGGTGATGTCTTCACCGTTAACCCCCAAGGTACCGGAAGATGCGGGGAGCATTCCGGCCAGAAGGGAGAGAAGGGTGCTTTTCCCTGCACCGCTTGGGCCGAGAACCGCAATGATTTCGCCTTGCCGCGCGTCAAAATCGAACACCATATCGGCTTGCTGGTAACGGTAAGTCAGGTTTTTTGCAGTCAGCATGCCACTTTCCTCGTCATTATTTTCTCTATCAGCCAGTAAAGCCCCAAGCTTAATAACATCAGCAAAAGGGCAACAGTAGCACTGGCAGCTAACTGGTAACTGCCCATCAACTGGTAAAGGTACAGCGGCAGGGTCCGAAAATCCTGGCTGCCAAACAGGGCTATCGCCCCCAGATCCCCAATGGATAGCACCATAGCAAGGGCCACGCCCTGAGCCAGTGGTTTGCGTACCAGCGACCATTCAACAATCCTGAGGCGGTTCAAACCCTTAATACCCAGTGAAGTGCACAGAGGGGTATATTGCTGGGCTACCTGGAAAAGTGGCTGGGACAGGATTTTAATCAGGTAAGGCAGGGCCATAAGGGCATTGACCAGAGTGACCAGCCAGAATGCCATACCGAATACATCAGCTACGGGGCGCAGCAACAGGAAAAGGCCGGTTGAAATCACAAGTCCCGGGGTCACCAGTATAATGGAGCCGACAAGCTCTATCCGGTCAGCCCGGCCTCCCAATCCGTTATATCGCCAGAACCGGCTGGCAAGCAACAGGGCAACAGCCAGTGTCAGTGCCAGAATGGTGGCAAAGATGCTGACTTTCATGGAAGAGAGCACCGCATACCAGAGTTCACTGTGAGCGAGTATTGCCAGCCCTTGCGGGTTAAGCCCTCGGATGACAACCACCAGCAGTGGGGGCAAGGTCAGCAAGCAGACAAGGGCTATCCAAAGGGTGTCCCATTTTTTAGCCGTTGAAGAATCGAGTGCGGCCGGTAAGTGAGCCCCGCTGGTGTTTTTCAGGCTGCTTTCCGTTGCTACAGGCCTGGCCCATTTCTGTATAACCAGAGCCAGTGCACCGCACAGGAGCATCTGCCATACGGCAAGGATTGCCCCGGTTTGCAAGTCAAAATCAAATCGCAGGGCCTGATAGATAGCGAGCTCAATGGTTGTTGCGCCAGGCCCGCCCCCAAGAGCCATGACAGTGGCAAAGCTGGTAAAACAGAGCATAAACACCAGCCCGGCAACATGCGGCAGTTGCTGGCGCATATACGGCCATTCAATCAAGCGGAACCTGTGCCAGCCACGGATACCCAGATGGTTGGCAAGCTGAACCTGTTCCGCCGGTATTTGCTCAAGGCTTTGCAACAAAAGCCTTGCTGAAAATGGCAGGTTAAAAAATACGTGTGCGAGCAGAATCCCACCAAGCCCGTAGAGGTTGAACGGTAGGGAAAAGCCGAACACAGAAAGCCCGTCCGCAATCAGCCCACGATTTCCGTAGATGGCTACAAGGCCGACAACACCCACCAATACCGGTAAAACCAGTGTCATGGAAAACAACCTCAGCAGCAGGGCGCGTCCCGGAAAATGTCGCCGGTACAATGCATGGGCAACCGGTATCGCCAACCCGACACTGAGAAGCACTGACAATGAAGCCTGCTTGAAGGTAAAGGCGGTGACATGCCGAAGATAGCTGTCATGCCAGAGAGCGCCGGGGTTCAGAGTGGGTGACTGTATGAGCAGTGCCAGGATAGAACCGGCAACCAGGGCAATGATTAGCCCGGCAGACAAGATGCCGGGCCAGGTACGGGACGGATTTAGGATCACTTAGGTTATTTCACCAGTGCTTGTTGCCATTCACGAATCCAGTTGCGGCGATCCTTAGCCACTTCTTCAGGACTGAACTCCAGTGATTTAGCTGGTTTGGTCAGAGTATTGAAACCTTCCGGCAGTTTGACGTCGGTTACCGGGTACATCCACTGGGTAGTGGGGAGGATCTCCTGGAAAGTGTCTGAAAGCACGAAGTTCAGGAATTTATCCGCCAGTACCGGGTTGTCAGCAGACTTTACTTTGGCAGCAACTTCAACCTGCATGTAGTGGCCTTCGCTGAAATTAGCGGCAGCATATTTCCCGTCGTTTTCAGCAATTAGGTGGTAAGCCGGGGATGTGGTGTAGGAGAGCACCATGTCTGCCTCACCTTCAAGGAACATGCTATAGGCCTCTGACCATCCCTTGGTGACGGTGACGGTATGCTTGGCCAGTTTCTGCCAGGCATCGGTTGCACTGTTGCCATATACCGACTTCATCCAAAGCAGCAGGCCTTGGCCTGGTGTGGATGTGCGAGGATCCTGGTAGATAACCTTGATGTCCTGCCGGTTTTCCACCAGATCTTTTAGGCTCTTGGGTGGGTTGGCAAGCGTGTCCTTGTTGTAGACAAAGGCAAAGTAACCGTAATCGTACGGTACAAAGGTAGTGTCGTCCCAGCCGCCCGGTACGGTTACGTTGCCGGTGTCCACACGGCTTTCAGCCAGCAGCCCTGTCTTCTTGGCTTCTTCGATCAGGTTGTTGTCCAGACCCAGAATGATATCTGCCTTGCTGTTTTTGCCTTCCAGGCGCAGGCGGTTGAGGATGGATACACCGTCTTCCAGCGCAACAAAGTTAATCGTGCAACCGTCGCATTCGGCTTCAAACGCTTTTTTGACTGCCGGAGCCGGGCCCCAGTCAGCAGCAAAAGAATCATAGGTGTACACCGTCAGGGTGTTGTCAGCAGCAAATGCTGAGCCTGATACAATTGCCAGTGTGGTGAATAGGGTCGTTGTGGATTTCACTCTGCGCTCCTTACGTCATGGCATACCAAACGGCATAAATCCGGCGGTCTGGTAGTAAAGGGTGTGGCACAGGGCTTGAGGAGGCGGGGATAAGACGGTAACCGCTTCTGCTCTCAATTCCTACGCCAGCATTACCTGGTTCAGGTTCAATGGGTTTCTCTCAGCCGCACATCATTACAGGCGACACCCCATGAGAACATTTGCGATTTTAAAAGGATCGGGGACAGCTAACCAGCCTTTTGTCCCGGTGGTCAGGTTTTATTGAGGCTCCAGTCATATTCATATTGGATCTTGCCGTTAAAATCTTTCAGATCATTTGACTGGCGGTAGCGGTTTAGGTGTTCAAGCACGCCTTTTTCACTCCCGCCGAAATCATCAGCAAACCATTCATAAATGGAGGAAAGCTGGAGTTTATCACCATCCTGGTTTACTCCCTTATCGCTGTTTACAAACTGAATGGCGGCCTTTTCAAGTAAGTTTTCCGAATTACTCGCTGTGAAGGCAGTTGGCTGAAGGTTGGGGCAGCCGAGGCTGGCGCAGTTTACGGCGTAGTGGGTACGGGGGTCGTCCCAGATTGGGCGCAAAATCCGGTGCTCGATATCGTTAAGCGTCAGGTCTTGCCCGGTAATGGTGATGACCTTGTCTCCCCAGGGGCCAAAACTGAACAGGCCGCCCAGCTTGGTGATGGATTTAACTGGGTAGTTGTCCAGGATGAGTTCAACGGTAATGGCGTTGTAGAGATTTACCCAGTAGGCATACTGCTCTGCTTTGGTGTAGCCGCGAGGGTCGAGGTCTGCCAGCCCGGTAATGTAGCTTTTCAGGTTATTTCTGTCTTCAGGGCCGATCGCCTGGTAATCAAACAGTGTGTATTCGCCCTTTTCAACCAGATAGGTATCTAACAACCGTTGCCAGGGCTTGTGGGATATGGTTTGGGTTGAATCAGGGTCAGTTTTGTCCCAATACGGCCAAAGTTCAGATTTGGGTGCAGCAAATGCACTGCCTGTGATTAACACAAAGGTTAACAGTGCACTGAACAGCTTCTTGAGTAATACAGTCATTACCGGGTTCTCTTCGAGTTTTTAGAATAAGTCTTGCTGATACAGAGACCGCCCTGAATTTGATTATATTTCATAAAAGAAAAACCGGCGTTTGAGCCGGTTTTAGTCTTTTTTAGCTGATTTTTACCTCAGCGCAGAAATGCTGGGATCTTACTTTCGTACTCGGCAATTTTTTCTTCGTGCTGCAGAGTCAGGCCTATGTTGTCGAGGCCATTCAGCAGGCAGTGGCGACGGAACTCATCAATTTCAAAGGAATACGTCTTGCCGCCGGCAGAGACAGTCTGAGCTTCCAGGTCCAGTGTGACTTCTGCCCCTTCGTTTTGCTCAACAAAGGTAAACAGGGCATCAACTTCTGTATCAGTGAGCCGAACCGGGACCATGCCATTGTTGATGGTGTTGCCGTAGAAAATATCGGCAAAGCTCGGCGCGATTATTACCTTGAAGCCGTAATCATCCAGCGCCCATGGAGCATGTTCACGGGATGAGCCGCAGCCGAAGTTTTCACGGGCCAGCAGCACACTGGCACCCTGATAACGGGGTGCGTTAAGCACGAAGTCCGGGTTTGGCTGCTTACCGGCATCGTCAAGGAAGCGCCAGTCGTGGAACAGGTGCTTGCCGAATCCGGTACGGGTCACTTTCTGCAAAAACTGCTTCGGGATGATTGCGTCTGTGTCGACATTCGCTGCATCCAGAGGGGCCACAAGGCCGGTGTGTTGTTTGATTCCTGCCATGTTTCCTCCCTTACAGTTCGCTGACATCGGTAAAATGACCGGCAATTGCCGCTGCGGCCGCCATTGCCGGGCTCACCAGGTGGGTGCGCCCATCACGGCCCTGACGCCCTTCAAAGTTGCGGTTGCTGGTAGAGGCACAGCGCTCCTTTGGCCCAAGGCGGTCATTGTTCATAGCAAGGCACATGGAACAGCCTGGAAGGCGCCATTCAAAGCCGGCTTCCAAAAGAACCTTGTCGAGTCCTTCAGCTTCGGCCTGTGCCTTAACCTGCTCTGAGCCCGGAACCACCATCGCATGGACACTGGCTGCTACCTTGCGGCCTTTGGCAACGTCCGCTGCAGCACGGATGTCCTCAATGCGGGAGTTGGTACAGGAGCCGATAAAGACTTTATCTACCTTGATGTCACTCCACTGTTGGCCGGCTTCCAGCCCCATATACTTCAGGGCACGCTCGGCAGAGTGGCGCTCAATCGGATCTGAAAAGCTCTCAGGCGCAGGAATTTGCTGGTCAATGCCGATAACCTGGCCAGGGTTGGTTCCCCAGGTAACCTGAGGACGAATATCTTTTGCCTCCAGGGTGACCACTGTATCGAACTCTGCACCCTCATCGGTTTTAAGTGTGTTCCAGTATTCGATGGCAGCATCCCAGTCCGCACCGGTTGGCGCAAACTTGCGGCCTTTGATGTATTCGTAGGTGGTGTTATCCGGGGCAATCAAACCGGCTTTTGCACCGAGTTCAATTGCCATGTTGCAGACTGTCATTCGGCCTTCCATGGTGAGGTCACGGATGGCTTCACCACAGAATTCCACCACATGCCCGGTACCGCCGGCAGCGGTAGTCTTGCCAATGATTGCCAGCACGATGTCCTTGGCGGTGACCCCTGGGTTTACCTTGCCGCGAACCTCAATTTTCATGGTCTTGGCACGGGACTGTTTGAGTGTCTGGGTTGCCAGGACGTGTTCTACCTCGGAAGTACCGATACCAAAGGCCAGTGCTCCGAATGCGCCGTGGGTGGCAGTATGTGAGTCACCACAGACAATGGTCATGCCCGGCAGCGTCAGGCCGAGTTCTGGGCCCATTACATGGACAATACCCTGGTACTTGTGGTTGAGATCGTACAGCGAGACACCAAACTCCTCACAGTTAACGGCCAGCGTTTCCATCTGGATGCGGGCCATTTCACCAGATGCCTTAATGTCCTTGGTCTCGGTTGACACATTGTGATCCATGGTAGCGAATGTTTTGCTTACCTGGCGCACAGGGCGGCTATGGGCACGCAGGCCGTCAAATGCCTGAGGCGAAGTCACTTCATGGACAAGGTGGCGGTTGATGTAAAGCAGCGGGGTTTCCCCCGGTGCTTCAACGACTACATGGGCGTCATAGACTTTTTCATATAATGTTTTTGCTTTTTGCGTCGACATTGCATTTCTTCCTGAATGTTTTGTGCGTCCGAGCGAATTAGGCCTCGCGAATGTAGGCGGCGATACGGTCACCCATCTCAGAAGTGGAGAGCGGGGTTGCCCCACCGGCCAGATCTGCTGTCAGCTCACCAGCTTCCAGCGCCTTGCTGACTGCCGCCTCAATGGCCTGAGCTGCTGCTTCTTCGCCAAAGCTGTAACGGATCATCAGCGCGGCGGAGAGGATCTGTGCGACAGGGTTGGCGATATTCTTCCCGGCGATATCCGGAGCGGAACCCCCTGCCGGTTCATAAAGGCCGAACTTGCTTTCATTGAGGCTGGCGGACGGCAACATACCCATGGATCCGGTAATCATCGCGCATTCATCCGAGATAATGTCGCCGAAAATATTGGAGCACAGCATCACATCGAACTGGGAAGGATCCTTGATAAGCTGCATGGTGGCATTATCAATGTACATGTGGCAGAGCTCTACATCCGGGTAATTCTTGGCGATCTCGGTAACCACTTCACGCCAGAGGATGGAGCTTTGCAGGACGTTGGCCTTGTCGATGGAATAGACGTTCTTGCGGCGCAGGCGGGCAGACTCAAATGCGATCCGGGCAATACGTTCAATCTCAAAACGGTGGTAAACCTCAGTATCAAAGGCTTTCTCTTCTGCCCCTTCACCTTCACGCCCCTTCGGCTGACCAAAATAAATGCCGCCGGTCAGTTCACGGACTACAACAATATCAAACCCGCGGGCAGAGATATCTGCACGCAGCGGCGAAAAACCTTCCAGTCCAGCATGTATCTGGGCCGGACGAAGGTTACAGAACAGGCTGAAGTGTTTACGAAGTGGCAGCAACGCACCGCGCTCCGGCTGCTCATTCGGCGGCAGGTGCTCCCATTTCGGGCCACCTACCGAACCAAACAGGATGGCATCAGCAGCCTCGCAGCCAGCAAGTGTTACGGCAGGTAACGGTGTACCGTGGTTATCAATGGCAATACCGCCAACATCATACTCTTCACGATCGAACGCAATGTCGAAGCGGGCTTGTACAGCATCCAGCACCTTGTGTGCCTGTGCCATGACTTCCGGGCCAATGCCGTCACCGGGCAGGACAGCAACTTTGTAGCGATTTGTCATTGTTATACGGTCTCCGTTTTCAAATTTGATTGTTCCTTAATCTGCGCAATTTTTTCCGCACGGTGGATGCTGTTGATAACGTGCAGAAGGGCCTGGCCGGATGCTTCAACAATGTCAGTTGCCAGACCGGTACCGTGGTACTTGCGGTCTTTGTAATTGGCGATGATATTTGCCTGGCCGAGCCCATCCTCACCTTTACTCTTCGCAGTGAGGTCGAATTTCTCCAGCTCTACGTTGTAACCGGTGATCCGGTAAAGACATTGGTAAAGAGCGTCAACTGGCCCATTACCAATAGCTGCGTCGCTAACTTCCCTGTCGCCGCATTGCATCTTTACGCTGGTGGTTGCCATGATGCTGCCGGACTGGACGCTCAGGTAGTTCAGCTTATAGAAGTCATCTTCTTCCTGCAGGTTGTTGAAGAACATCAGGGCTTCAAGATCGTAGTCAAATACTTGTCCCTTACGGTCAGCCAGCTTGAGGAAGGCTTCGTACAGCGCATCCAGGTCAAAGTCTTTCTCCGTGTAACCCATGCCTTCCATACGGTTCTTAACTGCAGCCCGGCCGGAACGGCTGGTGAGGTTAAGCGCCTTGTCCGTCAGGCCAATGGACTCCGGAGTCATGATCTCGTAAGTATTCTTGTTCTTAATCATGCCGTCCTGGTGGATACCGGAGGAATGGCTGAACGCATTGGCCCCGACAATTGCCTTGTTGGACTGGATTGGCATGTTACACAGCTGGGAAACCATGGTGCTGGTGCGCGAAATCTCTTTGTAGTTAAGCCCAGTGTCGACACCAAGCAACTCACCACGGGTTTTGATAATCATGGCAACTTCTTCCAGCGCGCAGTTCCCCGCTCGCTCGCCGATACCATTGATGGTGCCTTCTACCTGGCGGGCGCCTGCCTGTACGGCTGCAATGGAGTTGGCGACTGACATGCCAAGATCGTCGTGACAGTGAACAGAAATAACTGCCTTGTCGATATTAGGTACCCGGTTAAACAGGGTCTGGATAATGCCGCCAAACTCGTTAGGTACGGTGTAGCCCACGGTATCCGGGATGTTAACTGTGGTGGCTCCGGCATTGATTGCTGCTTCCACCATCCGGCACAGGTTGTCAATTGGTGTACGGCCGGCATCCTCACAGGAGAATTCCACGTCGTCAGTGTATTTGCGTGCCCGCTTAACCGCCGCAACACCCATTTCGACAACGTCGTCGTAACTGCGGCGCAGTTTATCCTGGACATGGATGGTGGATGTAGAGATGAAGGTATGAATGCGGAAGGCTTCGGCGACTTTGAGGGATTCGGCGGCAACGTCAATATCTTTTGCCACTGCCCGTGACAACGCACAGACTCGTGAAGTTTTCAGGGTTTGTGCGATGGTTTGCACAGATTCAAAGTCACCCGGTGATGAAATAGGGAAACCGGCCTCAATAACATCCACACCCAAGCGTTCGAGAGCCAAGGCTATTTGCAGTTTCTCTTTTACAGAAAGGCTTGCCTGCAGTGCCTGTTCGCCGTCTCTCAAGGTAGTATCAAAAATGATGACTCGGTTATCGCTCATGGTGTTTTCCTCGCTTCCCTTGTTTTGCACATCTTGCGCGGAATACATAACAAAAAACCCGCGCATTTGCGCGGGTTTATTAAATTCTTGTGCCTATTCGTCAGTCCACAAGCTACCCGCGCGATGATTTCGCGAGAAGTAGTAGACCCAGAAGTTCAAAACGAATGGACGAATTCATTGTGTTACTTTCCTCTAACAACTGCACATTGAATAACCTATACACTGTGCTGTCGTCAAGGAAGGAGAGGTGGTTGATGCGATGGAAAACGCAGTTTTGTGATTATTTGTGTTTGTTTTAATGTGAATCGATGGGGTAATAATCTGTTTATTGGTTTTGAGTTCGAATAGGTAACTGTATGGGGGGAGGGTTACCATATTTCATGTTGAATTGTCTTTTCATATGCTTTTCTAACCCTCCTGTCATCAAGCTGTCTGTAAAGCGTCACCGCACTGTCACTAACCCTGCCTAGTCTTATCTCTGATAACAAACAGGAGTGAAGGTAATGCGGGCACTGGCTCCCATTCAAAAAGTGGATTTTGCACTGTCATCCCTGTGCCTGGGACACAGGTTCAACCGTGAAGTGGCTACATGTTCCCGATGGATATCCCATAGCGGTGACGGACATATGTACCTGGCTGTTGGTGTTTTGCTTGCGTTGCTGGGTGGTGATGCCGGGGTGACATTTTTCTTTACTGCATTGGTTGCATTTGCACTTGAATTACCGGCCTACATTCTTCTCAAACGTCTGTTTCGCCGTAACAGGCCGAGCCATATCCCTTCATTTATTACACCATCAGATCGCTACAGCATGCCCTCCGGCCACACGGCGGCAGCCTGCCTGATGGCGACACTCCTCAGCCACTATTTCCCGTCGTTTGCCGTTATTTATTGGACTTGGGCCGGTTGTATTGGGCTGTCACGGGTACTGCTGGGTGTGCATTTTTTCTCGGACATTGTAGCCGGAACAGTACTTGGGATAGGAAGTGCCATTCTGGTTCTGGATTGGGCTGTTGTTTGATTTTTCAAACTAATCAATCTGTTGGGTAAGGTGCTGTGTGATTTGAAATGCAATAAAAGCTAAAAAATCCTTAATTGATATAACGGGGTGATATGAAAATACTCTACGGTGTCCAGGGGACTGGAAACGGGCATATCTCGCGGGCCAGGGCTATCGCCAAAGCCCTGAAGCGCCACAGTGGTGTTGACGTCCAATTCCTTTTGAGTGGCAGGGAGGATAACGGCTACTTTGATATGGAAGAGTTTGGCAATTACCAGACACGCACCGGCATGACATTCCTGACTGAATCAGGAAAAGTAAGTTATGTTAAGACCGCGCTTCGTTCGGCACCGTTTACTTTGCTTGGTGATATCCGGGATCTGGACACACGGGAATATGATCTTGTGGTGTCAGACTTTGAACCGGTCACAGCGTGGGCAGCCAAACAACATAAAACACCTTCTTTATCTATCAGCCACCAATGTGCCTTTTCCGGTAATGTGCCGGTTGAAGGTGAAAGCCTTATCAGCCGTATGGTAATGCGCCACTTTGCCCCGACAGAAAAAAAACTTGGCCTGCATTGGTATCACTTTGGAGAGGATAATATCCTCCCGCCTATTGTTGATCTCGACCCAAAGACAGTACCCCAGAGCCAGGATTTTTATGTGGTTTACCTGCCATTTGAAAATTTGGATGAAATTGTCTCTCTCCTTACCCGGTATGCCCAAAGGTTCAAGGTGTTTCACCCGGCGGTAAAAGAAGAGAGGGAGTTTGAAAATGTGTCATTGTTAAGGCCCTCTCGTGACTGTTTCCATCAGGAGCTCACCAGTTGTGCCGGAGTCATGTCCAATGGAGGTTTTGAATTGCCTTCCGAAGCACTTTTCCTAGGGAAAAAATTGCTGGTCAAACCGCTGTCCGGGCAATTTGAACAGATGAGTAACGTCATTACGCTAGGCGGTATGGGGCTGGCAGATTGCATGGATTCACTCGACCCCTGGGTGGTGCGTCAGTGGCTGGACAAGCAAGCGGCTGAACGTCTGGTTTTTCCTGATGTGGCAGGGATTGTTGCAGACTGGCTGGTGAATGGTGACCGGCAAGATTTTACGTCGCTTTGGCAGCAAACCTGGTCTCAGGTACGGTTTCCTGAAAGCGTGATGGAGTGGATTGAGGAGTTTGAAATGCGGAATGAACACTACTCGTCAGGTGTAATTCCTGTGCGATAAACTCCAAGGCCATATTGACCCTCTGCTCAATAGCCTGAAAAAGTAAGACATACATCACTGCTTTTAATCATTTTTTGAACGTTTTTTCTTTTTTTATAATTATATAAATTAATGATAAATAAAGGGTAAAACGGTTTTATCTGCGAATATTTGCAATTGGTTACATTTGCCAAGTATTCACCCCATTTCTTTAATTCATCGCAATGATAATACTTAGCCTCAACAAGGCATGTCGCCTTTTAATCCGCAAATGACTGCAGCTTACTTGGCGCCTGTACTCCAAGCGGAAAATACCGTTATTTTTGGCTTTCTGAGGTAATCACATGACAAATAAAGGTCCTGTATGTCAGGCAGACACTCCTGAAAAGATGGAATCACAACTACGCAGTGTCGACTTAAACCTGATCACTGTATTTGATGCAGTTATGCAGGAGCAAAACATCACTCGTGCAGCGCGTAACCTGGGTATGTCCCAGCCTGCTGTAAGTAACGCTGTTGCACGTTTGAAAGTCATGTTCAATGACGAGCTGTTTATCCGCCATGGTCGCGGTATCCAGCCAACACAACGTGCAAAGCAATTGTTCGGCCCTATCCGTCAGGCACTTCAGCTGATCAAGAATGAGCTGCCAATGTCTGTGTTTGCACCGGAGACATCAAACCGTCAATTCCGACTGGCAATCAGCAGCCCGTCAGACCTGCGCTTTGCGGCCCGTATTCTGAACAAGGTATCTGGTGTGGCCCCTCACATCCAGATGCAGCTGGAAACGGAATTTGATGCCAACCTGGCGCAAAAACTGCGTTACCAGGAAATCGACTTCGTGATTGATTACGTGAAGTTTGAAGAAGCGGGTTTCTGCAGCACTGAAATGTTCAGCGATGATCTGGTGGTGGTGGTGTCAGAAAATCACCCTCGCATCACCAACAGCATCAGTGCCCATGAGTTCAGCGTTGAGCAGCATGCTGTGCTGTACCACCCAGCGGGTGTAAATGGTTACGCAGGCTCACTGTATGAAGCCGGTCGCTACCGTGAGGCATACCATGGTAACAGCCTGAGCAACATCCTGTACGTCGTGAGCCAGTCTGAACTGGTTTGTGTAGCCCCTCGCTGGCTGGCTGAAACCAAAGCACGTCACCAACCGCTCAAGGTGCTGGAACTGCCGTTCGAAGACAACAAGATCAGCGGTTACCTGAGCTGGCACGAGTCCTCACAAAAGGACAAGGGTCACATCTGGATGCGTGACCAACTGCTGACTATCTGTGGTGATACAACGGTTTAAGACCTTCATCGGTCTGCAAAGAAGGTGATGCTACGGCATCACCTTTTTTTATGTCCTTTTGGTAATGCATCAATTTCGTTTGTAATTCATTGAGCTAACAGTTGTTCTCTGAATTGCTAAAGGACAAAACACTAAAAAATAATGATTCAGGCCAGATTTCATACGCTTTTTACTTGTCTTTTAGCGGCGCTTAATTAGACTTCATACTCTAATCAGCTTACAGGTGTAAGCCCAAATGAGAGATTATATGGCAAAAGCAGAGTTTCATATCGTCAATCGTATTCGTAACCAGGTTGCCACTCTGGCGGGGCGCACAGCAGTACGCTTTCAGCGCGATGGCAGCTGGATGAGCCTGACCTGGGCTGAGTTTGGCGCCAAAATTGATCGTGTTTCCCGTGCCATGCTGGCTATGGGGCTTGAGCGCCACGATACGGTAGCGATATATGCGGCGAACAGCGCACGATGGAGCATTGCAGATATTGCTGCATTGCAGATCCGTTGTGTGACCGTCCCTGTTTATGCAACCAACACAGCAGGCCAGACTGCCTATGTGATCAATGATGCCGGTGTAAAAGTCCTGTTCGCAGGCAACCAGCAACAATACGATGCCGCGATTAGCCTGTTTGAGCAGTGCCCGACCCTCCAACGTGTTGTTGCCATGGAAGCGGACATTGACCTCCGTGGCAACCCGCATGCCTGCCACTGGGATCAATTCTGCGAGTTTGGCTCAGAGTTTTCCCAGCTCGAACTGGACACCCGCATTGGCGAGGCTTCGCTGGATGACCTGATGACCCTGATTTACACCTCAGGTACCACGGGTGAGCCAAAAGGCGTGATGTTGGATTATGCCAACTTTGCGGCTCAGATTGACGTTCACAACCAGATGGTTGAACTGGACGGTAACGATACGTCCCTGGCTTTCCTTCCGCTGTCCCACGTGTTTGAACGTGCATGGAGCTTTTATGTGCTGCACCGGGGCGCGGTGAATGTATACCTGAGTGACACCAACCAGGTTCGTGAAGCAATGGCTGAAATCAAGCCGACCCATATGTGTGCGGTTCCTCGATTCTACGAGAAAATCTACGCGGCGGTTCACGATAAGGTTTCCCGCGCGCCGAAGATGCGTCAGAAACTGTTCCACTGGGCGGTCCGAATGGGTATGGAACGATTGTCTCTGCGCCAGGCGAAAAAGCCCGTGCCTATGCACCTGGAAGCCCGCTACAAGCTGGCGGACAAACTGGTACTGACCAAGCTGCGTGGCCTGCTCGGCGGCAACATTAAGATGATGCCTTGCGGCGGGGCGAAGCTGGACCCTGAAATTGGCCGCTTTTTCCATGCCATTGGTCTCAACGTCAAGCTGGGTTATGGCATGACCGAAACAGTTGCGACTATTTCCTGCTGGGATGACCTGTATTTTGACTATAAGTCTATCGGCCGTCCGATCCCGGGTTCAGAAATCCGCATCGGTGAGCAGAATGAAATTCAGGTGCGTGGCCCTATGGTAATGCGCGGCTACTACAACAAGCCTGAGGAGACCGCGGCGACCTTTACAGAAGACGGTTTCCTGCACACCGGCGATGTGGGTGAGTATGACGAAAACGGCAACCTGTTTATCACTGACCGCCTCAAAGAGCTGATGAAGACATCCTGCGGCAAGTACATTGCACCGCAGGTAATTGAAACGACTGTCGGCAAAGATCACCTGATCGAGCATATCGCAGTTGTCGCCGACGCGCGTAAGTTTGTTTCTGCCCTGGTGGTGCCATGCTTTGAGTCTTTGGAAGCCACGGCCCGCGAACTGAACATCGCTTACCACGATCGTCTGGATTTACTTCGTCACAGCCAGATTGTGGAACTGTTCGAAAAGCGTATTGCCGATCTGCAAAAAGAGCTGGCGAAATTTGAGCAAATCAAGAAGTTCACCTTATTGCCAAAAGCCTTCTCTATGGATGAAGGTGAGCTGACACCAACGTTGAAACTTCGCCGCAAGGTGATCACTGAGCGTTACAAAAAGCAGATCGACGACATGTACCACTAAAGGTTTCAGTCTGCCTCCTGTTAATGGGCCGGATGCTGTTTTCAGTGTCCGGCTTTTTCGTTGTTTGCTGGAAATTCGGATACATTTTTCTAACAAAAGGCTCTTACAGAAGAGAATTAACATGGAAAAGCTGAAAGTACTGCTTTACCTCAGGCCCAAAAGTCGATTTTTGATTTTACAAATAACTAATTATTTTGTTTCACGCGGTTATATTTACTAATTTGTCGGGATTTTATGATGTTTCATTGAGGTTTTTGGATTGTTTTAAGCGGATAAATATGAACCCTGATTACATAATAGACAACTTGTTGTTTGTCACGGTAAAGTTAACAGGCTTAGTCGGCGCTTGTTACGACACGCGCTGATGGCATAGCTAGGGACAGCAGGAGCTGGCCCGACAGGCAAAAAGTAAGTCCTACTATGCATACAGGGAGGCAAATGTGGACATGTTATCCGGCGCTGAGATGATCGTGCGCTCGCTCATCGATCAGGGCGTAAAACACATCTTTGGATATCCGGGCGGGTCGGTTCTCGACATCTATGACGCCCTTCACCAGCAAGAAGGTATTGAGCACGTTCTGGTTCGCCATGAACAGGCTGCCGTGCACATGGCTGACGGTTATGCCCGCTCTACCGGCGAAGTAGGCTGTGTTCTGGTTACTTCCGGCCCCGGCGCAACCAATGCGATTACCGGTATTGCGACCGCTTACTATGATTCTGTCCCAATGGTTGTATTATCCGGCCAGGTAATGAGCTACCTGATTGGCGGCGATGCATTCCAGGAATGTGACATGGTGGGTGTATCCCGGCCAATCGTAAAACACAGTTTCCTGGTTCAGAAAACGGAAGATATTCCTGAAACCATCAAAAAGGCATTTTATATCGCCTCTACCGGTCGTCCCGGCCCGGTCGTGGTTGACCTGCCAAAGGATATGCTGAACCCGGCCAACAAATTTCCTTATTCTTATCCGGAATCGGTACACCTGCGTTCCTACAACCCAACCACATCCGGCCACAAAGGCCAGATTAAGCGTGGCCTGAAAGCGTTGTTGGAAGCCAAGAAACCGGTTCTGTATATCGGAGGGGGCGCCATTATTTCAAGCTGTGACCAGCAGTTGCTGAAAGTGGCTGAAACCCTGAACTTACCTGTTATCAGTACCCTGATGGGGTTGGGATCTTTCCCTGGCACCCATGAAAATGCACTGGGTATGTTGGGTATGCACGGTACTTACGAAGCCAATATGGCAATGCACAATGCTGACCTGATCTTTGCTGTCGGCGTGCGTTTCGATGACCGTACCACCAACAACCTGGAAAAATACTGCCCGAATGCAGCGGTACTGCATATCGACATCGATCCGTCGAGCATTTCCAAAAATGTGAAGGCTGATATCCCTATTGTCGGCTCGGCAGACGTGGTGCTGGATAAAATGCTCAAGCTGCTCGAAGAGCAGGGCGGAACAAATGATACCCAGGCGCTTGAGCAGTGGTGGAGCAATATCAATGTCTGGCGAGAGCGTAAGTGCCTTTCTTACCAGTCTGACCCTGAACGCATTAAGCCTCAGCAGGTTATCGAAACCCTCTACAAGCTGACCAAAGGCGAAGCCTATGTCGCGTCAGACGTAGGTCAGCACCAGATGTTTGCTGCGCTGTATTACCCGTTTGATAAACCGCGCCGCTGGATCAACTCTGGTGGCCTCGGCACCATGGGCTTTGGCCTTCCTGCGGCGATGGGGGTTAAGTTTGCATTGCCGGATGCCGATGTGATGTGTGTTACCGGTGATGGCAGTATCCAGATGAACATCCAGGAGCTGTCTACCGCGCTGCAGTACGATATTCCGGTTAAGATCATCAACCTGAACAACCGCTTCCTCGGCATGGTGAAGCAGTGGCAGGATATGATTTACCAAGGCCGCCACTCTCATTCCTACATGGATTCGGTGCCTGATTTTGCTGCGATTGCCGAAGCCTACGGGCATGTGGGTATTCGTATCACCCATCCTTCTGAGCTGGAAGCTGGCCTTCAGAAAGCACTTGAGCAGAAAAACCGCCTCGTGTTCGTCGACATCAATGTGGATGAAACTGAGCATGTGTACCCAATGCAGGTACGTGGTGGTGCGATGAATGAGATGTGGTTGAGCAAAACGGAGAGAACCTGATGGAACGGAGTATCATTTCACTGCTGATGGAAAACCAGCCCGGTGCCCTGTCCCGTGTGGTAGGTTTGTTCTCCCAGCGTGGTTACAACATCGAATCACTGAACGTATCGCCGACAGATGACCCTACGCTGTCCCGCCTGAATATTACCACCAAGGTGGTAAAGGAGGAGGAGCGGGAGCAGATCGAGAAGCAACTGCACAAGCTGATTGATGTGCTAAAGGTCTCCAATGTCACTGAAGCCGAGCATATCGAGCGTGAGCTGGCGTTGGTCAAGGTTAAGGCGGCAGGGTTTGCCCGCGCGGAAGTGAAACGTACCGCCGATATTTTCCGTGGCCAGATTGTGGACGTAACCAACAGCCAGTATACGGTACAGATTGCCGGTACCAGTGAAAAACTGGATGCGTTTATCCATGCCGTGGGGGATGTCACTGAAATTATCGAAGTGGCCCGCAGCGGTATTGTGGGCATCAACCGAGGTGAGCGCGCACTTCGTGCTTAAAGTGTGTTACCTCTAACATGTTGAAGTATTTTTAAAAGGCAGCCTGGCTGCCTTTTTTGTTTTATGCCCCGAAAGTATATTTTTTGTCCGGTCATTGAAACAGCTGTAATTATCCGTAAACTATGCCGCTTGGTTGAAAAATGAGCGGAGATACAGGCGGTGAAAAAAGTGGTTAATGTGGTGAATAAGGTGTTGGTCAGGGCAACAAGCCTTTCATTGCTGATGATGGCATTCAAGGTTAGCGCGGTGTTCCTGGTCCCTCTTGTTTTGCTTGCCCGAACCCATTTTAAAGAGCTTACCCGTTGGTAAAACGGATCCAGCGTTATCCCTGTCCCTCCAGTGCCAGGCGGATAAAATCCGCTTGCTGCTCCCAGTACATATAATATTTTTCCAGAGCTGTTTCGGGGTCTGCACTGAGTATCTGTTTTATAAAACCCGACAGTGCGTCAGGGGACATGTAGTTCTGGGGCTTATAGCTCAAGCTGTTCAGTGAAAACGCCAGGTACCTTTCGACACCAAGTAAGCTGTTTTTGAAAAATACCTTCAGCGGTTGGTTTCCTGCCCCTTCAACCAGAGCCAGGTGGAGTTCCCGGTGAAACTGTTCCCGTGCCGGTTGGTAGCCGGGATTGATGGTGCCGGGAAGAAACCTCAGGGCGTGAAGCCTTCCGAGTATATCCAGCCTTTGGTTTTCGTCACGTGGCTTGTCAGACAGCAGCCTTGATGCCGACAGTAACAGGCATTCCAATAAATCTTCAAAGCCGGGGCGGGTAAGCGGAGGGATAACTACGCCTTTTTGTGGTTCGCTAAGCAACAAACCTTCAGCACAAAGGATGGCAAGGGCTTCCCGTGTTGGAGAGGCTCCTGTCCGGTATTGGTTTACCAGTGAAGCCACTGTCAGGCGTGAACCAGGCTTAAGTTGTCCGGCATACAGTGCCTGCCTAAGGGTGTCGGCCATTTCTGTGGCCTGGGAGTGTCCGGGCATAAGTTCCGTTTATGGTCGTCAGGTTTGAATAGTTTACCGAATCTGGCCAGCAAAAGACCGGGGTGCAGATACAAAAAAGGAGCCTTTCGGCTCCTTCTTCAATGCCTTGACAGGCAGGACACTGATTACAGTACGTGTACAGAAGCAGTGTTGGTAGTGCCAGATGGAACCAGGGCGCCAGATACCATAACTACGATATCGCCTTTCTTCGCCATGCCAGATTCCAGAGACAGTTCTTTACCCAGACGGTAGAACTCGTCAGTGCTTGCGATGCTGTTAACAACAACTGGAGTTACGCCTTTGCTCAGGCACAGTTGCGCAGCAGTCTTCTGGTTAGTGGTAACAGCCAGGATGTTCGCTTTAGGGAAGTACTTACGTACAGAGCGAGCAGACTTACCAGCTTCAGTAGCAACAACAATCAGAGGCGCGCTCAGCTTCTCAGAAGTGTCTACTGCACCCTTACATACTGCTTCAGTGATGCGCAGGCGTGGGCTGTCCAGACGTGAACCCAGGTCAGCGTTCATTGCCGCGTCAGTACGCTCACAGATTTGAGCCATGATAGATACAGCTTCTACTGGGTACTTACCTTTAGCTGATTCGCCTGACAGCATAACTGCGTCAGTACCGTCCATGATGGCGTTTGCAACGTCACCGGCTTCCGCGCGGGTTGGACGTGGGTTCTTGATCATAGAATCCAGCATCTGAGTTGCAGTGATAACCATCTTGCGAGCGCGGTTACACTTCTCGATCATCATCTTCTGGGCGAAGATAACTTCTTCAACTGGGATTTCAACACCCAGGTCACCACGAGCAACCATGATGCCGTCAGAAACTTCAAGGATTTCGTCGAAGTTGTCTACGCCTTCCTGGTTTTCGATCTTAGAGATGATCTTGATGTCTGAACCGCCATTTGCTTCCAGCAGTTCACGGATTTCCAGAACGTCTTCTTTCTTACGGATGAAAGAAGCAGCGATGAAGTCAACGCCTTGCTCACAACCGAACTTCAGGTCAGACTTATCTTTTTCAGCCAGAGCTGGCAGCTTCACAGAAACGCCTGGCAGGTTAACACCTTTGTTTTCACCCAGGTCGCCGTTGTTCAGAACCTTACAAACTACATCAGTTTCAGTAGTTTCCAGTACTTCCATCTCGATCAGGCCGTCATCAACCAGAACAGTGTTACCTACTTTCAGGTCACGAGCCAGGCCTTCATAAGTTACTGCTACACGCTCTTTGTTACCAACAACAGTCTTGTCAGTAGTCAGAGTGAAAGTTTGGCCAGCAACCAGAGAAACGTCATCGCCGTTTTCCAGCTTGATGGTACGGATCTCAGGACCCTTGGTGTCGAGCAGGATTGCCAGCTGCTTGCCGGTGTCCTTCATCACTTCACGCAGAGTGTTAATGCGAGTGCCGTGCTCTTCGTAATCGCCGTGTGAGAAGTTCAGGCGCATTACGTTCATGCCAGCGTTAGCCAGCTTGGTCAGCATCTCTTTTGACTCAGATTTAGGGCCAATCGTACAAACGATCTTGGTCTTTTTCATTGAGAAGTTTCTCCGGTCGAACTTTGACGTTTTGGGATTTTATTGCAACAGACGGCCTCGAAACCATCATCCAGATTTCAGTGGCTTAGCGTCTACCGTTTGTCACCCCTCTCTTTCTCTTCCTGAAAAGGGCATACGCCTGTCGCAATGTATACTTGCTAGCACCGGGCCCTATCTGTCGATAATGCCGTTTGGGCCTGGGCATTTCCGGAAAGTACAGTTTTTGTGAACTGTTACTGTTCAAGCCGCTGGTTTTCGCAAACCACGGTATTCCGGAATACTTACCCGGCGCTGATTATACGCATACGTTATTGCAGCGTTTTGATCATGGGCAACCCTTTATCAGGCTGCAGACGCTGCAATCACTCTGAAATGGATCAGAATGTAAAACGCTTGTCAAATTACAAGGCCGTAAATTTACCACAATCGGGGCAGTAAATCACCACTCTGTAACGGTTATCCTGACAAGGAAAAATAACTATTTTTACCTTCAACGGGTTCAGGTTTGGTTTTTCCCGACACTTTCCAGAAGAGTCGGGAGTATGGTAACCAAGGAATGTAGACCATTTTCAGGGGGAACGTGCACGAATTGAGGGAGGCTGACGCGACCCTCTATGAGATAAGACTGGTGTTACGAAGCTGAGAGCTAATTTTGCAGGAAAAGTTACTACATCTGTGGTTTTCTCTTCTTTGTTTTGTAACTGCCTTACATGAACCTTGTATCACGCTACAGCATTGTTCGGATTGTCATTGCTCCGCTGTAGTTTCTGCGCCAGTTCTTCTTTGGAAATCGGGCGGGAAAAATAATATCCCTGGATAACCTTGATTCCACAGGCGCTGACCAGCGCCAGCTCATTCTCGGTTTCTACACCTTCTGCAATGATTTGGTAATTGAGTTTTCCGAGAGTCTCGCTGATTGCCCGGTAAAGAATGCAACCTTCTTTTGAATGGGTTTTTGCAAGAAACTGCCGGTCGAGTTTCACGATATCAGCCTCGAGCTCGGCCAGCAGTGACAGGCTGGAGTAGCCGGAACCAAAATCATCAATGGCGACGGGAATACCTGCGCTCCGCAGTTTCTGCACTGACAATTTCGCAACAACAAGGTGCTGAATGTAAGATGACTCAGTCACCTCAATGACGACCGGATATCCTTTTAGACGGGTTATCAGGAACTCAATGGTACTGTCATCCAGCAGGGAGTCAGCAGTGATGTTGATACTGACCTTTTGCAAAGGAACCTTCTGTTCCAGCCAGTGATCAATGTCCTGGGCGGCCTGTTCTATCACCCACCTGTCAATGCAGGTCATCATACCTGCCCCGGCAAAGTCATCGAGAAACGCCGGGCCATAAATCCTGCCTTTTTTCTTCAGCCTAAGCAGGGCCTCCATCCCAATGATTTTTCCGGTATCCGCGCAGTATTGTGGCTGGTAGTAAAGCAACAGCTCTCCGTTAATGAGATCATACATATGCTGCTGCAGCACCACCTGTTGCTGGTTCAGTTCATTCTGAGCCTGGTGCATGCGCACATCGCTGCGGCTGACAACGTCATTGGTGAGGTTGAGCGCTCTGGTGAGGTTGTCACGCAAACTTTCACTGCTACCGACCTCAAACCGCATGATAAATGGCCGGTATAGCAGGACACCCAGAAGAATCAGGAGGCCTTGTACGGCAACGGCAAATGTACTGTGCGTCACCATCCAGCTGTTGAAGAAAACAGGGGTAACCCACTCTATGGTGGTTTCCACCACGGGCACGGGGTGGAAAGTGAGAAGTGTCTGTGCCAGCAACTGGTTGATAAGCGGAACCATCAGGAAGGGGATGGCAAGGGTAGGGTTATAAATTACCGGCAAACCAAAAAGGAGGAGTTCATTAACATTAATCAGTGCAAAAGGCAGTGAAAGCTTGGCGACAGCACGGGCATGGGAGTTTCGGGAAAAAAGGAGAATTGCCAGAATAATGGACCAACTGCTGCCGGCGCCTCCGGGGGAAACAAACACGTCAAAAAAGGTATTAAAAGGTATCCCTGATACGTAAGGCTCCGCCACAAAGCCGGTATCAAAAAATGTGTAGTACGCTGATGCGCCATGAATGCCGGTTAACCAGAAGAGGTGAATTGAGACGGTGTGAACCAGTGCTTCAATTTGTGTTGGCAAAGAAGCTACCCATTGAACAAAGGGATAAATGCTGAAAAAACTGAGAAGTGGCAGGGTTCCGAGTGCAGCAAAGAATATGATGATATAGGGCAGGGCGGCATCAATGTTCCGGACCAACGTTGAGTTGAGCCTTCCTTCATTGTCGATAGAAAGGCGAAGGTACTTTCTAATCATCACATAAAATCCCCATACCAAAATAGGCGTGAGTACCGCGTGATGAAGTACAAAGTTATCCGTTACGATGAACTGCCCATCGCTGAGTTTTATGGTTCCGGAAAAACAGATGAAGGTAAGCAGCGATAAAATGGTGGCATGAATACGATCGTAGGAGAAGTTGAGTGCCAAATGGTAAGCAATAGATATAACGAGAAAAAGAGGGAAGCCAATGGCAAATATGCTGGAAAGGAATAGTGAATTTTGTTCGCTCACGATGTAGTGCGAGACACCAAGCGCATTTATTGCAACCCAAACTGAGCGCAGGAACATAAAGGGGAGTAGTGCCAGTGCGGCATCCCTTAGGGATATAAATAGTACGCGGCCCAATGAAGGTGAAAGTATCATTGTCGACAACCCTGTCTGTGTCAGTTAATTGTCTGAAAGCCCACATCATTTACTACGCTTGTGATTGAAGGGGTGTCTCTGTTTCCTTCAGGTGTTTCAGAACTTATTTTAGCTAATGAAATAAAATAGATTGCAATACAACTGATTGAAAGTGAATAAATTTCATACTGATATATTTATCTATAGTGAAATAAATGCAGTTCAATTAGTTGTTTGAATTTAATGAATTTTGTGACTGATTGGGTGAAGATTTATTGGTTGTTTATTTTCGGATATTTGGGAGCAATGTTACCCACCTGGATATTTAGGTGGGTAATTATATGGGAAATAGTTCAAATATTGGTCAGAGGTAACATTGATCTATCAGGCGAGGGATGTAGTTAACCAAGCCTGCAATTCTTTTAGCTGGTCTGCGTATTGAGGATAGGCGACCGCGACTTCTGATACTGCCCCGCTGAATGCAGCCGGTGTGTAGACAACACCAACCAGAATTTCTGAAAGTGATTCCAAAGGAGCAGGATCCAGACTGTCGGTGAAGATCTGACAGCGACTGATATGTGCTTTTTCAACATCCAGATGGATCTCAACGCCACCCCAGTTGAAGCGCTCTTCCAGACTATGGGTAAAATGCGGAGTATGGCCAAAATTCCATTCCCAACAGCTTTGGGTTGCGAACTTCTCTGCAAAGCCGGGAAGACTCGGGAGGGATTCCGGTGAAATCAGTTCTGGTTCAGCCTGTTCGTGGTAATAAGTGAAGAAGGCCTGCTTGATCGCTTCACAAACCTGCTCGTGATCGATATTCGCATTCAACTCACAAAGGTTGATCACCCTTGAACGGACAGAGGCAATTCCCTTGGCTTGCAGCTTTTTCGGATCCGGGTTTAGGTAATTTGCCAGCCGGGAAAGATCAGCATTCAGTAACAGGGTTCCGTGGTGAAATCCCCGATCCATGGTTTCGCGATAGGCGGATCCTGAGAACTTACGTTCACCCAGGCTATCTTCCACTATCAGATCATTACGTCCAGAAGTTTTGGCTTCAATACCCAGTGACTTCAGTGCATTGAGGACGATATTGGTGGAGACTGTCTTGTCGTATTCCGGCTTTCCCGCCATAAAGGTGAAGTTGGTGTTGCCCAAATCGTGGAATACTGCACCACCACCACTTTGCCGTCGGGCCAGAGTGATGCCGTCAGCTTCCATTTTTGCCGTATTGCACTCCTTCCATGGGTTTTGTGCCCGTCCTACAACCACAGTATCAGCATTCCGCCACAAGAACAGTACGCGCTGGTCTGCGGGCATATTCCTGAAAATAGTGTCTTCTACGGCGAGGTTAAACCAGGGGTTGGTAGACGTGGAGAGCAGGACTCGGAGTGACATGACGACTTTTCCGGATTGTGTGATGAATTGATGAAAATGTACTTCATTCTCGTTTAAGGGTAAAGAAACAACAACTTACAAATATGTACTAGTTCATGAAAACATTTTTACTGAGATCTGTTGATATTCTAATCAATATCGCTTTATTATCTCCGTGAAGCCCGTGATTGTTTCGCCTCAATGTTAATCACCGGAGTTTTGTTTCAGTATTTCTTCTGCGTGAACTCACAGCAGAACCCTTGGAAAGAAAAGTATTTACTGTCCGGCTTGATTACGAAGCTGGAATGAAAAGAGAGCGCCTGAATGACATTAGACCTCATCACAGAAATCCTCGGATGGACATCCGTTGCCTTCTACATTTCTATCACTGTGTTCAACACAATGAAGGTAACCCGCTATGCAGCGTTTGGCTCAGCAGCCAATGATACATTGTGGGCATTTCTGATGGGTTGGTGGCCGAAGGTGATTCTTAACCTGTCTGTGGCATCACTGAACACTTACCGCTACGCCAAGGATTTCACCAACGCTTCCAAAGCGGTGATCCTGACACTGGGTGGTGTGATGGGAGCGGGTATTGCGTATATCGGCTATGTTGCGGTGACCGGCTTTCTGGCAAACCCAACACTGCCCGTTGCATTACAGTTCGCTGACCTTGGTGTGATTCTGTTGGCGCTTTATATGACTGACCTGAAAAACTACCGCAAGCTGATGCTGGTATCCGGTTTTGTAGGTATGGCGGCTTATTGGGGCAACCCACAGATGATGATTATCAAAGCGCTGGTTATTGGCATTATGACCTTCAAGCTGTTCTTTGATAAACGCGCTGAACCGGTTCCGGAAGCGGCGTAAATCCAGATACAAAATAAAACGGCAGAGCCTCACTCTGCCGTTTTTGCCAACAGAACAACCAATTAAATTGATTTGAGTGATACCCCAAGCATTCGAACCGTGATTGGGCAATAATAACGGGCTTGTGATGCATGATAGTTGTGCCAGTGGTCCGGCACTTATTCGCTTTACGTCCTCATTCCGGTATGTCCCTGAGCATCTCAGACAACCGGGTCAATACACCAGTAAACACCGGCTGCACTTATGTCCATATTTACTCTGATACAGGCAGGGCTGCTTGTTGGAGGAGGGGTTTTTATTGTCATGCTTATTCGTGCATGGCTGAAAAACCGGTCGCAGGAAGCGCAGACAAAAATTATCCCTATCGGCCTTATCGGCGGTTTTGCCAACTTTTGCGATACCCTGGGAATCGGCAGTTTTGCCATCATGACCGCAGGCTACAAGCAATTCAAACTGGTTGACGACAAAGTGCTTCCCGGCACGCTTAACTGCCAATGTGTGCTTGCGACAACGGTGCAAGGGCTGATATTCCTGACAGCGGTTAAGGTTGATCCCATTACGCTTTTAAGCCTGGTAGCAGCAGCCTGTGCGGGGGCAACCTTCGGAGCGAAAATCGTCTCCGGCTGGGATCGCCAGCTTATCCGCATTGTGATGGCGATGGCTCTGCTGGTTGTCGCCGGACTGATGCTGGCCGGACAACTGAAACTGTTTCCGATTGGCGGTACTGCACTTGGGCTTAGCGGCTGGAAACTGGCAGCGGGTATAGCTGGCAATTTCCTGTTCGGTGCCTTGATGACGATAGGTATCGGCCTTTATGCCCCGTGCATGACCATGATCTATATGCTGGGTATGAACCCGCTTGCCGCCTTCCCGGTCATGATGTGCTCCTGTGCATTCCTGAGCTACTTCTCATCAGGCGGCTTCCTGTTACGTAACCGGGTCAATACCCGAGCTGCGCTGGTGGTAGCCATTACCGGCCCTATTGGGGTAGTGATTGCGGCCTATCTGGTGAAGTCGCTTGATATGCACTTGCTGGCGTGGCTGGTCACCGGTGTGGTGCTCTATACCTCAGTCACCATGTACCGTTCCTGGCAAAAGGGCCGGAAACTTTCTCCGGTCGTGGCGAATGCCTGAGAGCTGCTTGAATACAGGAAAGGGCATGTCTGACATGCCCTTTTCCATATCCGGGTGACCATCAGTGCACTCTGCTACGGACTTCCTGCAAAGCAATAAGCCAGAACTGTGATACCAACAGTTGCTTTTGGTCGACCGGGAAACGTAGTATGGAAAGTGCTTGTTAAGCTTTTGTGAATCAGAAAAGGAGTTTTCTATGTCTAAAGGCCGCGTTTCAAGTAAAAGAATCAAGCAGATGCTGAAGTCGGTTCAGGAAAAGAAAGAGAAGTAACTGACTTGAAGGAGAGAGTAAGTCTCTCCTTTTTTATACCCTTTGATTCCCATCTTCCTTCAGCTTTGCATTTTCATCATTCCTATCAGGTAAAGCGCTGCAAGCACCAAACAAATAGCAGATGAAACCACCATAAATGTCATTCGTTGAGCCAGTTCCTGTAAATAGGGATGGTCAGCCATAAAAACCACAGGAATGCCTGCCAGCCCGCGAAGCAGAAAAATACCGCCAATAACCGTGAGTGCCGGGGTGGTGAACGGAAATTTACCAATTATCCCGGCTCCCGAAAATGCGTACAGCCCCCAAACCAGGAGCAACGCAGCGATAACTGCGGTAATGACTGCCGGATAAGTTTTCCCTGCTTCTGCCATTTGAGCCATCTTTTCGCCGGCGCCAAAGAAACGGTACCAGTTCGGACCACCAAAGATTATTGCTACATGCAGTACCGCGGCAATGATACTCCCGGCACCACCGATAATCAGATACGGATTTGTCATTTCCCTTCCTTTCAGAGTTCTTGCTTCCACTGTTTCCTTACCATGCGGGAATAGATGTCTTACATCAACCTTGCTGAATGATTAAATGTTGTCCGGCCTGACTGTTGCCAGTACGTCTACCCTTGAGTATCTGCAATTTTAGGAGTGCAACATGACAACCCTTTATGCCTTTCCGCCCACTCGCTCAAACCGGGCACAGTGGGCACTTGAAGAACTGGGTCTACCCTATGACAGCCATATCGTGAACCTTGAAGGGGGTGAGCAGAATGCCAGTGAGCACCTCAGCCGCCACCCATTGGGTGTTGTTCCCGTACTGGAAACCGGCCAATACAGGCTGTTTGAATCGGTGGCGATCGTTATGCAGCTGATCGATGAAAATCCGGGGTTGGGCTTAGCACCGGAACCGGGCACACCTGAGCGGGCACAGTATTACCAGTGGTGTGTCTACGCGCCGGCGGAAATGGATTGCCGCCTGATGGAGTACTTCGACAATAAACTCAGGCCGCTTTACGCAATGAGGCCGCCCGGCAGGCAGTACAATCTGGAGGCAGCAGAACAGGGCAAATACCAGTTCAGTTTGCGCGCCAATGCGGTGAGCAAGGTTTTGGAAAAGCAGGATTACATTCTGGGTGATGTCTTCAGCGGTGCCGACATTGCCGTCGGGCACTCTTGCTTTATGGCGAAGCTGATGGGATTAATCGGAGAATACCCGGTGTTGGAAGCTTATTACGACCGGCTTAACCAGCGTCCTGCACACCGGAAAGTTTATGGTGTTGCCGGCGGTTAGTATTTAAACCCGTGCAATACCCCAGTTTCATATTGTTGGGGTAGAGATAGTGGTGGTTATTTTTTAATCTGGAGTAATTGATCGGATGAAAAGGATCGCCACTATGTTCACGCGAGGGTTCAATAAGGTCTATATGAAGGCGCTCTGGCTTGCGGCCAAAGTTTTGCCGATATCCAAACCGACAATGTTTATCGGCAAGGACTCATCGCTTGAGCTTTGTCGATCGATAGCCCTTATGGGTATCAAGAAGTTGCTGATAGTGACTGATGCCGGAATTGTGCAACTGGGATTTGTTGAGAAGCTTTCTTGTGAGCTGGAAAAATGGAGTGTGGCGGTTGAGTGTTACAGCGAGGTCACACCGGATCCAACTTATGATCAGGCTGAAGCCGCGGTGGCGCTGTACAAGCAAACCCGTTGTGGTGCGGTACTTGCCATTGGCGGGGGATCACCTCTGGATTGTGGTAAGGCTGTGGCTGCGCTGGCAACCAATAAAAAGCCTATCAAGAAACTGACAGGCCTTTTGAAACTGCGCAAAGCCCCGGCTCCTCTGTTTGTTATCCCAACTACGGCAGGGACAGGGTCGGAAGTGACCGTTGCTGCGGTAGTGTCTGATCCGTTTACCCACCAGAAAACCCCAATACTCGACCACAAACTGATGCCTGTTGCTGCTGCACTGGATGCGGCTTTAATGTTGGGGCTTCCTCCTCATGTCACAGCCCAGACCGGGATGGACGCACTGACCCATGCAGTTGAATCCTATATTTCAGGCAATGCCACGCCGGAAACCGATCGTTACGCTCTGGCTGCGGTTAAGTTGATATCACGCAGTCTGGAAACCACCGTCTCCAACGGAAAGGACCTTGAAGCCCGAGAGGATATGGCCCTGGCATCCTACTACGCCGGTTTAGCCTTCACTAAAGCCGGCCTTGGTTACACCCATGCCATTGCCCATACACTGGGCTCCCAATATGGGACGCCCCATGGGTTAGCCAATGCCGTGGTGCTTCCCCATGTGCTGAGGTATTCGAAGAGCAGCGCTGCTCCCCGGCTGGCTGAGTTGGCAGAAACCATCGGAATTGGAGAGGGTAGTGAAGACAAAGCTGATGCCTTTATTTCATGGGTCAGGGATCTTCAACTGAAACTGGGTATACCAGAGACCCTTGAGGCGATGAACAAAAGTGATATCCCAGAGATAGCCCGCCAGGCATGCCTTGAGGCAGTGTGGAACTACCCCGTCCCCAAATTCATGGAGCAGAAAGATTGTGAGAAGGTGGTAGCAAAGCTACTACCGGCTCCCCATGCTTGAGTGGGAGAAAATATTTTTAAGCGGTGTCCAATAACCATCCCTGTTGTCGTCAAAGATGTGACTGTGCCGTGAATCGGCTACGTTATATAGACAACAAGGAGTAATGATATGACGACCAAAACCTACCTTTGTATCCAACGCAGTGATGGTGGAAACTGCGAGCCGCCTTCGCCGTCCGACATGGAAAAAATGTATGCAAATTTCATGGCGTGGAAAGAAAAGTTTTCCGACAACATTGTTGATATGGGCGGAAAGCTGGCTTCTGGCGGGAAATTGGTTCGCCATGGCGGTGCCGTCACTGATGGCCCTTATATGGAAACCAAGGAAATCATCGGTGGATTTATGATTATCTCGGCAGAGAATTATGAAGAGGCTGAACAGGTGGTTCTGGAAAGCCCCGGTGTGGCCGGCAGCGGTACCAGTGTGGAAATCCGGGAAATACAGACTCAATAGTCGGTAGGTCACGGTCAGCATGGAAATTCTGGAGCGTACATTTCGCCATGAATATGGGAAGCTGGTGGCTTCCCTTTCCCGGCGATTTGGCTCAGGCAACTTCGACAGGGTAGAAGATGCAGTGCAGGGGGCCATGCTGAAGGCTACACAAGTCTGGCCCGTACAGGGGAAGCCAGAAAAACCTTCTGCATGGTTATACCGGGTCGCCGCCAACCGGTTGCTGGATGAATTCAAACATCAGCGCCGCCTTTCCTTCATTGAAGAGTCTCAAATTAATCATCCCTCTTATATAGAAGATGAGGGAAAGCTGACTGGAGAGTTGCAGGATGATGCCCTGTTTCTCCTTTTTCAATGCTGCGATGAACGTATTCCTGAAAAGTCCCAACTGGTTTTTACCCTGAAAGCACTTTGCGGGTTCAGTGTCAGTGAAATCAGCGCACGTCTCTTTATATCGGAAGACAACGTATATAAGCGTTACAACCGGGCCAAGGCAAAGCTCCGGGTTTTATATGGTGAGCAGGATTCCCCAACTGATGATTGGTACAGTGTCCGATGTCCGGCGGTATTGCATGTACTCTACCTGATGTTCAATGAGGGTTACCTGTCGGTAGATAGCACCAGCCCAATTCGGCTGGAACTCTGTAGCGAAGCGATGAGGCTCATGACATGGCTGCTGTCACACCCTTCCGGGAAAAGTCCTGTTGCTTGTGCGCTTAATGCTCTGATGTATTTCCACCATGCCCGTATACCCGCCAGACAAGATAATGTCGGTGGGTTGGTGCTTTTGGAGGAGCAGGACAGAAGCCTGTGGAGCCGGGAGGAAATTTGGCAGGGAATGGTTTGGTTGGAAAGGGCATCCGCGGGGGAGGAATTCTCCCGTTACCATGGAGAGGCGGGGATTGCAGCTGAGCATTGCCTGGCTCCGTCACTGGATGAAACCAATTGGGCCAATATTGTCTCCCTATACGATATGCTAAGTGCGATTCAGCCATCCCCGTTCTACCGGTTGAACCAGGCTGTTGCCATTGCATACTGGAAAGGGCCGAACCTCGCACTGCAAAAGTTGAAAGAGGCTGAACCGCCAGGCTGGCTTGAAGGACATTATTTGTGGGCTGCTGTTTGCTCCGACTTATACCGCCAGACGGGTAATAGGGAGTTGGCAAGCTACTTTGCTACTCAGGCTATCGATCAGGCGCCGACAGAACCAATAAAAACAGCGCTGAAGAGGCGGCTGTCCTTATCTATAAATGGATAGAGTGAATTTTGGGTGTTTTTTGACCGCTCCGCGTTGGTGGTATTGCAAGAAAACTTCAAGCCCGGCTTCTGATATACAGCTTCCAACCCAGATTTGGCGAGCTTTCTGGTACGGAAAGTAACCGAAAAGTGCCTTTTTTGCCCCTTTCGCTGCCTTCGTGACCATTCGATGAATTTTTTCCGAAAAAAGGGTTGCACGAAAATTTCAGATCTCTATACTGCGCTCCTGTCGACGGGGAACGGAGTGTGACTCCGGTCACGAAAGCGGTAAAACGAAGTCTCAGGATAACGTACGCTAACGTCGATATTGCTCTTTAACAATTTGACCATGCAATCTGTGTGGGCGCTCGTTGAAACAGAATAAAGAATTTATTCAATGAATCGAGTGACCAAACGAGATTCCTGCAAAGGAATATCGGCACAGTCAATTCATTCCTTAGTAATAAGGAATAACAGTATTCATTGAGCCAAACCTTCGGGTTTGAAAAAACTTTAATTGAAGAGTTTGATCATGGCTCAGATTGAACGCTGGCGGCAGGCCTAACACATGCAAGTCGAGCGGCAGCGACAACAACAATCCTTCGGGAGCGTTGTTGGGCGGCGAGCGGCGGACGGGTGAGTAATGCTTGGGGATCTGCCTCTGGGCGGGGGATAACTACTGGAAACGGTAGCTAATACCGCATAATGTCTACGGACCAAAGCGGGGGACCTTCGGGCCTCGCACCCAGAGATGAGCCCAAGTGGGATTAGCTAGTTGGTGGGGTAATGGCTCACCAAGGCGACGATCCCTAGCTGGTCTGAGAGGATGATCAGCCACACTGGAACTGAGACACGGTCCAGACTCCTACGGGAGGCAGCAGTGGGGAATATTGCACAATGGGGGAAACCCTGATGCAGCCATGCCGCGTGTGTGAAGAAGGCCTTCGGGTTGTAAAGCACTTTCAGCAGTGAGGAAGGTGGTGTAGTTAATAGCTGCACCATTTGACGTTAGCTGCAGAAGAAGCACCGGCTAACTCCGTGCCAGCAGCCGCGGTAATACGGAGGGTGCGAGCGTTAATCGGAATTACTGGGCGTAAAGCGCATGCAGGCGGTCTGTTAAGTCAGATGTGAAAGCCCCGGGCTTAACCTGGGAGTTGCATTTGAGACTGGCAGGCTAGAGTCTTGTAGAGGGGGGTAGAATTCCAGGTGTAGCGGTGAAATGCGTAGAGATCTGGAGGAATACCGGTGGCGAAGGCGGCCCCCTGGACAAAGACTGACGCTCAGATGCGAAAGCGTGGGGAGCAAACAGGATTAGATACCCTGGTAGTCCACGCCGTAAACGATGTCTACTTGGAGGTTGTGCCTATAAGGTGTGGCTTTCGGAGCTAACGTGTTAAGTAGACCGCCTGGGGAGTACGGCCGCAAGGTTAAAACTCAAATGAATTGACGGGGGCCCGCACAAGCGGTGGAGCATGTGGTTTAATTCGATGCAACGCGAAGAACCTTACCTACTCTTGACATCCAGAGAAGCTTGAAGAGATTCGAGTGTGCCTTCGGGAGCTCTGAGACAGGTGCTGCATGGCTGTCGTCAGCTCGTGTTGTGAAATGTTGGGTTAAGTCCCGCAACGAGCGCAACCCTTATCCTTGTTTGCCAGCGAGTCATGTCGGGAACTCCAGGGAGACTGCCGGTGATAAACCGGAGGAAGGTGGGGACGACGTCAAGTCATCATGGCCCTTACGAGTAGGGCTACACACGTGCTACAATGGCATATACAGAGGGCAGCGAGACCGCGAGGTGGAGCGAATCCCAGAAAGTATGTCGTAGTCCGGATTGGAGTCTGCAACTCGACTCCATGAAGTCGGAATCGCTAGTAATCGTGGATCAGAATGCCACGGTGAATACGTTCCCGGGCCTTGTACACACCGCCCGTCACACCATGGGAGTGGGTTGCACCAGAAGTAGATAGCTTAACCTTCGGGAGGGCGTTTACCACGGTGTGATTCATGACTGGGGTGAAGTCGTAACAAGGTAGCCCTAGGGGAACCTGGGGCTGGATCACCTCCTTACCTAAACTGCTTCATGAGTGTCCACACAGATTGCCTGGTTAAATGTTTAAGTGGCGAAAGCGCTAATCAATGATGTTGTCATTGATTAACGCTTTTGCGTTGATTCTCGAAAGAGAATAGCTCTTTAACAATCTGGAAAGCTGACTAGTAATTCAATCGAAAGATTGGATTGTTTGCGAAAGCAAACAAGTTCTCAAAGCAAACACATTCAAGTGTTTTGGTAGTGCTTTAAGCACAACTCAATTTGAGTACGGCGAAAACCAAATCTTGGTCAACGTATGACTCGAAACTCCTTCGGGTTGTATGGTTAAGTGACTAAGCGTACACGGTGGATGCCTTGGCAGTCAGAGGCGATGAAGGACGTATTAACTTGCGATAAGCCCAGATAAGGCAGTAAAAGCCACTTGAGTCTGGGATGTCCGAATGGGGAAACCCACTGGCATAAGCCAGTATCGCTGCGTGAATACATAGCGCAGCGAGGCGAACCGGGAGAACTGAAACATCTAAGTACCCCGAGGAAAAGAAATCAACTGAGATTCCGGCAGTAGCGGCGAGCGAACCCGGATTAGCCCTTAAGCGTTTTAAGTGTTAGTGGAAGCCTCTGGAAAGTGGCGCGATACAGGGTGACAGCCCCGTACACGACAATGCTTTTAGCGTGAAAACGAGTAGGACGGGACACGTGTTATCTTGTCTGAAGATGGGGGGACCATCCTCCAAGGCTAAATACTCCTGACTGACCGATAGTGAACCAGTACCGTGAGGGAAAGGCGAAAAGAACCCCTGTGAGGGGAGTGAAATAGAACCTGAAACCGTGTACGTACAAGCAGTGGGAGCCCACTTGTTGGGTGACTGCGTACCTTTTGTATAATGGGTCAGCGACTTAATTTCAGTAGCAAGGTTAACCGCATAGGGGAGCCGTAGGGAAACCGAGTCTTAACTGGGCGTGCAGTTGCTGGAATTAGACCCGAAACCGAGTGATCTAGCCATGGGCAGGTTGAAGATTGAGTAACATCAATTGGAGGACCGAACCGACTAATGTTGAAAAATTAGCGGATGACTTGTGGCTAGGGGTGAAAGGCCAATCAAACTCGGAGATAGCTGGTTCTCCCCGAAAGCTATTTAGGTAGCGCCTCGGACGAATACTACTGGGGGTAGAGCACTGTTAAGGCTAGGGGGTCATCCCGACTTACCAACCCTTTGCAAACTCCGAATACCAGTAAGTACTATCCGGGAGACACACGGCGGGTGCTAACGTCCGTCGTGGAGAGGGAAACAACCCAGACCGCCAGCTAAGGTCCCAAAGTTATCGCTAAGTGGGAAACGATGTGGGAAGGCCCAGACAGCCAGGATGTTGGCTTAGAAGCAGCCATCATTTAAAGAAAGCGTAATAGCTCACTGGTCGAGTCGGCCTGCGCGGAAGATGTAACGGGGCTAAGCGATACACCGAAGCTGCGGCAATGCGATTTATCGCATTGGGTAGGGGAGCGTTCTGTAAGCGGCTGAAGGTGCACTGTAAGGTGTGCTGGACGTATCAGAAGTGCGAATGCTGACATGAGTAACGACAAAGGGGGTGAAAAACCTCCTCGCCGGAAGACCAAGGGTTCCTGTCCAACGTTAATCGGGGCAGGGTGAGTCGGCCCCTAAGGCGAGGCCGAAAGGCGTAGTCGATGGGAAACGGGTTAATATTCCCGTACTGCTGATAACTGCGATGGGGGGACGGAGAAGGCTAGGTGGGCCGGGCGACGGTTGTCCCGGTTCAAGGGTGTAGGCTGAGAAATTAGGTAAATCCGGTTTCTCTTAAGGCTGAGACCTGATGTCGAGCCACTACGGTGGTGAAGTCATTGATGCCATGCTTCCAGGAAAAGCCTCTAAGCTTCAGGTTATCAGTAACCGTACCCCAAACCGACACAGGTGGTCGGGTAGAGAATACCAAGGCGCTTGAGAGAACTCGGGTGAAGGAACTAGGCAAAATGGTACCGTAACTTCGGGAGAAGGTACGCTGCCCTTGGTGAAGTCCCTTGCGGATGGAGCTGAAGGCAGTCGCAGATACCAGGTGGCTGCAACTGTTTATTAAAAACATAGCACTGTGCAAATTCGAAAGAAGACGTATACGGTGTGACGCCTGCCCGGTGCCGGAAGGTTAATTGATGGGGTTAGTCTTCGGATGAAGCTCTTGATCGAAGCCCCGGTAAACGGCGGCCGTAACTATAACGGTCCTAAGGTAGCGAAATTCCTTGTCGGGTAAGTTCCGACCTGCACGAATGGCGTAATGATGGCCACGCTGTCTCCACCCGAGACTCAGTGAAATTGAAATCGCAGTGAAGATGCTGTGTACCCGCGGCTAGACGGAAAGACCCCGTGAACCTTTACTACAGCTTGGCACTGAACATTGAGCCTACATGTGTAGGATAGGTGGGAGGCTTTGAAGCGGTGACGCCAGTTGCCGTGGAGCCATCCTTGAAATACCACCCTTGTATGTTTGATGTTCTAACTTGGCCCCGTTATCCGGGGTGAGGACAGTGCCTGGTGGGTAGTTTGACTGGGGCGGTCTCCTCCCAAAGAGTAACGGAGGAGCACGAAGGTGGGCTAATCACGGTCGGACATCGTGAGGTTAGTGCAATGGCATAAGCCCGCTTGACTGCGAGAATGACGGTTCGAGCAGGTGCGAAAGCAGGTCATAGTGATCCGGTGGTTCTGAATGGAAGGGCCATCGCTCAACGGATAAAAGGTACTCCGGGGATAACAGGCTGATACCGCCCAAGAGTTCATATCGACGGCGGTGTTTGGCACCTCGATGTCGGCTCATCACATCCTGGGGCTGAAGTCGGTCCCAAGGGTATGGCTGTTCGCCATTTAAAGTGGTACGCGAGCTGGGTTTAGAACGTCGTGAGACAGTTCGGTCCCTATCTGCCGTGGGCGTTGGAGAATTGAGAGGGGCTGCTCCTAGTACGAGAGGACCGGAGTGGACGAACCTCTGGTGTTCGGGTTGTCACGCCAGTGGCATTGCCCGGTAGCTAAGTTCGGAATCGATAACCGCTGAAAGCATCTAAGCGGGAAGCGAGCCTCAAGATGAGTTCTCCCTGACACTTTAAGTGTCCTAAAGGGTTGTCGGAGACTACGACGTAGATAGGCAGGGTGTGTAAGCGCTGTGAGGCGTTGAGCTAACCTGTACTAATTGCCCGTGAGGCTTAACCATACAACACCCAAGGGGTTTTGTGCGTACTCAAGAGAATCAAACATCTTGAATGTGTAAGAGAACACGCTAGAAGACATCAGCTTTCAAGATTGTACCGAATTTGTCTGGCGACCATAGCATTGTGGCTCCACCTGAACCCATGCCGAACTCAGAAGTGAAACGCAATAGCGCCGATGGTAGTGTGGGGTCTCCCCATGTGAGAGTAGGACATCGCCAGGCTTCCAAATTGGTTTTCATCTTTTTAGAAAAAAGATGAAGGCAAAAAGTAGAAGAAGCCCTGACCTGACGGTCAGGGCTTTTTTGCGTTTGGGGAAAAGAAACCGGACCTGGGAAGAAAAGGCCCTGGGAAAACAGAGTAGGGCTGAAAAGTAGCCTCAGGGACTAAGGAACAACCGTAATATCCTGTTCAGTGGTGTTATCAGAGGTGACTTCTATAGGGGAGTAATCTTCGTATATCTGAAACCCGTCGGCGGCGGTTTCATGAGAACTGGCGTCATCAACAAATGCAGTACATGTATACCCAAGACTGTATGTGCCCGGGTCAATGAACCCAAACTCGTAGCTGTACACTGTCTCGCCTTGGGAATCTGTACCCTCTGTAACGGATGCAACAGCTAAAGGTTCTGTTAAGGCGGGATCGGTTGTCCCTAAATCTCCCATGTTGGCCTTACTCAGAACGCCCGAGTACAGGTAGACAGCATGTACAGCAGAAACATTGTTTATCGCATTGAGTGAAGCACTGTCCGTTTCACATGCCTGATATTGCGCTAAATTAACATCTCCTTTGATATGTCCGGATACCGATGCATTTACCAGCGTAACTGCATTGGAGTTCATCAGCATGTAATCCAGCCCTTGTGGGTCGCTGAGCCCTTTTCGAAGGTCAAATTCAACGATATAGCTGTTACTGCCGGAATCGATTCTTACAAACTCATCACTTTGGGAAAACTTCAGGCGCCCCTGATCGGAGGTATTAGGTTTGTACCCGAAGCAACTGCCTTTACTGGGAACAACCAGACCTTTTAGTGAGCCATCACTTTTTTCAACATAAGATAATGAATCATCATTGAGGAATTTGCCGTCTTTGGCATAGACGCAAAGTGCGTAATCACCAGGTGGGACGACTTGTTCGTTGATGATGGTTTCGGACTGGCTACCCTGATATTGCATTAAATCGATTTTGCGCAAATCTCCGGAATTGCTGACATTGATCGCGATAGGATCTCCGCTTTGCTCTCCAGTATCCGGATTGAAAGGAACCAGTACTACATCTTCAAAAGCCAGGACGACTTTGTTGGCGGTATCAACGGCAGCGTCTGACACGCCAAGAGTAAAACTCGTAGATGCTTGGGATGATGCATCTCCGGAACTATCACCTCCACATCCGGCAAGAACCGCGCCGGCGGAGAGCGCGAATAAGAATGGCTGACTGTTTTTCATAGCACAATCCTTATCAATCGTGATAGAACCCTTATGGTTGCTGATTTGGAGCAACACAAGTTAAGTGAAGTAAGAGATAAAACCCGTAAGCCTTTTAATGTTTACCCAGACAAATTAAACCTCTCGCTATTAATTAATATATTAGTAAAGGCTTACCAATCTGCACTGTTTTATTGGTATTTAAAATTCAAATTGAGCATGAATAATATTCATACGTAATGGTGATTATTTCTGTATATTGCGGAAGTTATTATTTTCCCGTTCGTTTTAAGTTATTCTCCGATAGTAGGAAGATTTGGGTATGGCCCTAAACCGTAAGTGGCGCGATCTGGGTAGAAATTATTGCTTTGTGGCAAGTTTCCCTTGTCCATAAACTCTCCAATGAAGTCATTTCCTTCAATGGATATCACCAGGTAATCAGTTCCGGTTTTGGGAAGTGCCAGAAACTCGTTGGTACCGTTGCGCTCAAGGATGATCACCGTGTCCTGAATTTCCACCACATGCATGGCGAGAGGATCATAGTTAGGCTCTAGCCCAAATCCAATAAGCTGCCTGTTTACAGAATTAGGGCCCTGTTGCAGTACACTGTGAGTGATGCGCAATGCACCACCGTTGGGGATATCAAGCAATCGGCTGTCCTGTCCACCCACACTGGCGATGGTAGAAGATTCGATATTGGTGACGCTTGCACGGGACTTCACTTCATGACCCTGGCTTTTAGCGCTTTTTACCGTGCTGTTGCGAATGGTTAGCGTGTCATTATTACTGTAGATACCGTGGGCGCGACCGTTTTTACCCAGGTTACTGAAGGTACTGTTTGTGATAAGTAACGAGCCGCTTCCTTTGGCCGAAAGCAACCCTTGCTCGCTGGTGTGAAAATACACATCATCCAGAACCAAATCCTTACCTTCCTGACGGACACAAGCTCCATTCTGATCCCTGACGGCAACGTTACTGCACTCAATCCTCTCAATTCGTACGTTATCTCCGGCGACGACAAAGGTCCCTTTACCCTGTACTTGTGCACCTTTGAAGTGCGTGCCCTGACTGCCCCTGAGTGTGACTTCATTGTGACGAATTGTGATTCCCTGTGTGTATTCGCCCGGACCAAACTCTACAATGCTTTTATCGGTAATGGCGGAGACTGCCGCAGCAAAGTCTTTGTACTCTTTGCCGTCTACGACAACCGTGTTGTCCGGAATATTTCCGTTACCACTACCATCCCCTCCGCCATCTCCTCCTCCATCATCGCCACCACCACCTGTATCTGGAGGCGGCGCATAGGCTTGTACGCCAGGCGATGTTACGTTAATCAACACTGAGCTCACTAAACAAATAATAAAAATGAAAATAGGCCTAAGTTGTGTGTTCATCATGCCACCTTGAAAAATGTGGTTGTTTCTTGATGCATACCGCATAGCGCTAAGTGGCTATTCACCCATATGCTCATTGGTGCGCTATTAAAGATGGGTTAAAGAGGAAAGAGAGTCGTTTTATAACTAAGAATATTGTCAGGTAGGAAAGTGGGGCACCGAACACCCAAAACTCAAATTTGGCCATAAGTGCGACAAATGCCAGGGAGGATGCTCATAAAGTCGAAGATATATTCCGCCAAAGTGTTTCTAGGAAATCGATAATATCTGCAGCGAGCTGTATCCCTAATAGGTTCCCCACTACTAGTGCAACGCCACCCCAAAACACGACAACAAAGAGTACCTTGAGCAGTTCAATGGCCAATTTAACAACGTAATAGAGCACAAAAAGCCCGGCATACCCCGCAACGAAACACACTGCGCCCATCAGTAGTGATTCTGTTGAGTTTTGGGTCTGTTCAAAATGGGTGTAACCCATTATCCCGGCAAAGACAGCTGCAAGGAGTGCGAAGAGGCCGTCAGGCTTTTCTTTTGCCGTCGTTTTGGGTGATACCTGCGGTTTGTTACTTGTTGCCCCGCGTGACTCGGAGCCAGGCTTGACGCCCGCCCTTGTTGATTGTTTTGCTGCAGGTGAAGTGGGCGGCCTGTTCCCTGAAGAGGTGGTGGAATTGTCTACAATGCCGGTTCCATGGCAGTGATAGCAAGGATCCATGATTTCCTGCGTGGATGTGCCGGATCCCCCGCAAGCCACACAGGGAACATCAGTACTACTGCCGTAACCCCGCCCTCCACAGGAATAGCAATTGTGATAGCGGCCGGTTGGCGTTTCGCACAATCCGTGGCAAACGGGGCAGGTAGCCATAATAAGCTCTGTTCTTAGGAATTCGTCAGTTAACCCAGTTTATTAGCCAACATGGTGTGGTGCTGTCTTAATATTTGCACGCAATAAACCTTGTATTTTTTATTGCTGACAGATGTGTAAATGTTTTACCTCTCATGGCGGAATTCATCGATAAAAGGACCTTCCTTATATCACGCTGCAACGGGACGAATTACAGAGATGAGATTTTTTAAAGAAGTGATCTTATTTGCCGGGCCCGCGTAATTAAGGCTGATGCTAACGGCGCAAAGCTGTCGCTATAACCCGACAAGGAAAACAGTGTTATGTTCAGGAAAATATTTGTAATTCTCGCCCTCGTTACGTTCAGTCTGACTTCATCTTTTGTTGCTCGAGCTGATTACAGTGGAATGAAAAAAGATATCGTTGACAGTGCTGTAGCCAACGGGTCGTTCAATACACTGGTGGCTGCCGTAAAAGCTGCCGGACTTGTTGATACTCTCAAAGGCGACGGACCTTTTACCGTTTTTGCACCTACCGATGAGGCTTTTGCCAAATTGCCCGAAGGCACAGTAGAGAGCCTGCTGAAACCGGAAAACAAAGACAAATTAATTGCCATTTTGACGTACCACGTTGTTTCGGGGAAAGTGATGTCGGCGGACGTAATGAGACTCAACAGAGCGACAACGGTCCAAGGCAGTGATTTGGCAATTCGTGCATCCGCGAATAATGTAATGATTGATGATGCAAACGTCATTATCGCAGACGTAAATGCAAGTAACGGCGTTATACACGTTATAGACAACGTGATTCTTCCCGGAAACTAAAATAGTTCTAATTTACCAGGAGCCGCTATTTATGCGGCACCGTTACTTTATACACCTGAAAACGGCCCCTTAATTAGATCCTGCTAATCTTTTAATATCTAACTATTAATTGTCAGGCGTAGTATGAACAGGGATGCCATCAGGGATTATCTTTACACCACCATTTTTGGTACCGAAACCAGGCACGGAAAAGTTTTTGATCTCGCGTTAATTATCATTATTCTGGCATCCATCCTGGTTTTGATGCTGGAATCTGTGAGTAAGATGCAGGAGAAGTACGGCAGCATCTTTATCACGCTCGAGTGGTTTTTCACGATCTTCTTTACCATCGAATACATTCTTCGCCTTTACTGTTCACCGGCTCCCAAAGCGTACGCCAAAAGCTTCTACGGCATTGTGGATCTTCTCGCGATCCTTCCAACCTATCTGGCCATGTTGGTTCCCGGCACCAACTACATGATGGTGATACGTCTTTTACGCGTGTTGCGTATCTTTAGGGTGCTTAAATTGATGAGGTACCTGCAGGAATCTGATGTGCTTTTGTCGGCGCTGAAAATGTCCAGCAGGAAGATATTTATATTCTTTTTTTCCGTGATGGTTCTTGTCACTGTGTTTGGCTCTCTGATGTTTGTGATTGAAGGGCCAGAACACGGATTTACCAGCATTCCATACAGCATATATTGGGCAATCGTCACAATGACCACAGTCGGCTATGGCGATATCGTACCGCAAACCGATATTGGTAAAGCGTTGGCCTCATTAACCATGTTGATGGGCTATTCCATCATAGCCGTACCCACCGGGATTATTACCGCCCATATGGGGCAACACCTTACACGCCAGCGCCAGTTAATCAGGTGTCCAAATTGCTCCAAGTCAGACCATGACGCTGACGCCGATTATTGTAAATATTGCGGAAGTAGTATCGCTGGGGATTCAGCACATGCCTCCGACAACAGCAAGTAGAGGATACATATAGGGGAATGGCAAAAGACACGCACAATTTAGGCATCTGTTGCCCGATTTCATAAAATGCGGCATCTGGCTCGTTTATACCGGCACTACTCTTGTTTTAAATGCCCTGCTTACTCCACCTCATACATTTGTTCCTGTGGTGGGGAGGAAAGGCTATGTTCGAGAAATTCACGACGTATATGGATTTTCAGGTCGCGCTGAATGACGAGCTCCGGGATGAAGTGCTCAGGACGCGCCATCAAGTGTACTGTGAAGAACTCAACTATGAGCCGGTGCGCCCCGATGGCAGGGAATCCGATACATTTGATGACTATTCAGATTTCTGCCTGATCCGGCATCTTTCTTCGGGCATGGTTGCTGGGTGTGTGAGACTGGTTACCCCGGTAGAAAAGAACCAACCCTTACCCCTGGAAGTTCACTGCCCCGGTGTTATCCAGCACCCGGACTATCAGCCTGGTAGGTTCAGTTATTCATCTATATGCGAAATTTCCCGTCTGGCTGTTCCATTACATTTCCGGCGACGTCGCAATGAGGAAAGTGCCGAAATATTTAAACCCCTTAATCAACTGACCGACGAAGAGCTCCGTATTTTTCCACTTATATCTATGGCGCTGTATCTCGGGGCCGGGTCTCTTGGGGAACAAAAAGGCCTGGAACACTGCTTTGTCATTATGGAGCCTCGCCTTGCACGAAGCCTGCGCTGGGCGGGTATCGATTTTGTCCAGGTGGGTAAACCGGTAGAGCTCAGAGGGAAAAGGGCTCCGTATTATATTAATGCTGAACGTTTTAAAAGCGGGCTGTCCGCCGAGGTGGGGAGTTTATTCAGGGAAATAGAAAGCCGGATCAGATCCAGTCTCCGGGGCATGGACAACAGCTCCCGTTAAAAAGCGTGGGAGAGGCCATGAGCTTGCGGTGATTCATGCGTTCGCCATTGAGCTTACCGGTAAAAACCTTTAATCTGCCGGCCAATCGAAAAGGGGGTAAAAATGAACCGCAAGAAAAGAATCAATCAGGTGCTGAAGGCAAAGCAGAAAAAGAAAAACGCCAAACTGAATAACAGCAATAAACCCCGCTATATTTCCAAAGCCGAGCGTGCAGCAATGGCTGAAGAAGCCGATTCGAGTTCAACGTTGACGTTGAGTGTCGAGCCTGAATCCCAAAACTAAAGTCTTTTTTGTCATGTGATGACTGAGGAAGGGATCCGCCCTCCGGCACTTGTTTATGTTGTGGATCGTTTCGATCAGACGAACGAAATGTGCTGAGGGCGTGCAGGTGAGAAATTTCAGATATCCCTCAGCCTCTCCAAACCCGCAGCCGTTTTACTGGCAACAAATTCAGTGACATCAAAGTCAGCCACACCTTCAATATAAAACGGGTCTTCTTTGAGTACTGCATCCAGTGCTTCGCGGTTTTCAGCCTGCGCCAAAATGACGCCGCCAGTGCGCGGAACCTTTCTGCCTGAAGCCAGAAAGAAACCACTGTCATAATGCTCTTCCAAATAGGCGATGTGTGCGTCGATATGCTTTTCCACTTCAGACAGCTCGACTTTGTACGTCAGAGAAACGATAAACACAGAAACCTCCAAAGGCTTATTGCCGAATCACAGATCCAGTTTACAGGTGAGCGGTATATTTTTTCCAACAGATTGAGGTGGGGAGCCTGTTCTGGGAGATCGAATCCCGTGTTCGCGTCAGCTTACAGCTTGCTGATAACGGCTAGCCAGACGATGGTATTTATTCGCAACCACAGGACAGCGCGTCCAGGTGGGAGGGGCTATGCTTTCGGCACCAGATTGACTTCACCGGGTCGCTGGATTACGTTGGCAGAGCATACCCCGAGGAGGACAAACCCATGAAAGGTCCATTACCGCCGATTACCATCAACCGCTAATCCCCGGATGCCTCTCCGGTGTCCTTTGCCTGCTCTTCCCGTGGCAGGTCGTTCTCCAGCCTGAACAACTTGATTGCCTCGATGTCTTCCACCGCTTCACCCGCCTGAAGCAGCTTTTCCCCCAGCCCTTTGTACGCCATGACGGTATTGAGTATCCGGGTTTCCGAAAGCTCCTGAAAACGTTCAGAGCCAAGGTTCTCGTAATACCTGGTAAAGGCGATGTGGTATTCAACATAGCTCACCACCGTGGCCATGTCCCGCACACTGAAACCCTCATGCTGGTATTTGAAGAATTCCTTGTTCAGGTGCTCGTCTGCGCCGGGCAATATGTAGGCGCGGAAATCTGATTGCGCTATACATTCTCTAATAGGACCAAGGAAGCGATTGCTGTTCCTTTGGCTTGGTGGTGTTGTATGGATATTAAATCAAACCTTGCGTTAGAAATGCTTGAAGGATGGGTTGTTTGGTCGAGGCAAGATATCGGCACTATTCACTTTCCATCCCGGAGCGTGCTGTCAGTGTCACCTGCTTACCGCTCCTGCGGGATCACCGAGGACGAAGCACTCAGGGTAGACCATATCGTGTCCGTGCTGAAATGCCGGGATCACGAGCAGCACCAGGCGCTGGTTGAGTACCTGTATTTCGGCTGTAACCTCAGTCATGTCGGACGTGCGTTGAAGTGCCACCATACCCGGGCATCGCTGCTGGTGAGCTCTGCCTTCAATTGGGTAGACGGTGTGCTGTATGCGATGGATGAGAAGGATTTCGACGGTGCGACAATTCCTGAGCACCTGATGGTTAACTGACAGTAGTGACCATAAGCCACCGTGAAAATCTTTGTGGTATGAGAGCAAATAAAATGATTGCTTAGACTTTGAACGATAACAGGTATGAGTTGAATATTTGCAGTTGCAAATGAATACGTTGTTTTTTAGAATAAACACGTTTGCAGACATGACGGTATAAATACTGTTGTGATTGTTAAAAAAGAGCTCCCTTGTTATCGAGAGCTCTTGAATGTTGCTAGATTTTAGTAATTAAGACCCTACTATGATCCGCATCATTATCGTTTCGGGAACTGGTGTAGCCGCACCAATCCCGAAACTATTGCTAACAATCAATGGCAGCCCCAAAAACAAGGACAATATCACACCGTTTATGCGCTTTTTATAGCGGTGAGAGATGAAGTGTTTTTTCTTCATTAATTAACTCCTTAAAAAGTTTTAATTACATTAATATTAATGCGCTAACCTGTTGGATAAAGGTTAATACAAGTTGTGTGGGTTGAAAAATGCCACTGCTTCAACGAATTGAACCGCATTTAACCTCATAATCATATCTATCCTTCTATCACCTTGGCAATCAGCCGACAGAGAATCTTCAGCTAAAACCGCTATATAATCAGACAATCTAAGTTTTCATTTTTAATATTTTTTATATTAATAACAGTTATCTGTTATAATTTATTCCGTTTGTGTGATTTCCCACAGAAAATATGAGTTTAGTTTATTTATGGTTAATGATTAGCGTCGTTTGACTTTTATGTTGGTTGCCTTTGAGTCCTGTTGTCTTAATGAAAGTCCGATGTAATTCTATTCTCCCTGTAATTCGCAATTACACGCTGGATGCTAATTGCAAGATCTGCTTACACTACTAACCGCTGGAAATTCATCGACCCCAATATGCCTGCTCTAATCTACTGGCAGACCTGTTCCTGAAGCGGATTACTCCCGAAAAGGTCCACCACTTCTCGATACACTTAATCTCCAATTATCAGATATCGCCGTCTTGTCTAGAATGGTTTTGCATTGCTCTCAGCTGGTTACTGTCCATTCTTTTTCATTGCCACCATCTGGATACAGAAGCCAATGTGGTTTCACTCTGTCTACTTGGTAAGCCTCTCATGTTTAAAAGCAAAAGGAGGTGCGAGGGAAAGGGAATGATGTACTGTTCCGCCTTAGCCTAATCAGGCTAAGCCCTATCAGGTGGAAAATCAGGTGGTTGCGGTCGATAAAACGAGGCTGCGACCAACCCTGGATATATTAATCAGCCTTTCCACTTTTTGTAGTCGTAAGCCCGCACCGGTATAAGTGGCTCTTCCTGAGGAGGATGGACATCGACGGCTGCCGGTTCCGGCTCTCTCCGTTTATCATCTTCGGGTCTCCATCCTCTTTCCAAGGCTTTGGCAAAATCGGTCAGGTTATTGAAGCGTGGACCTACGAATTGCTCTTTACATTTCACACAGAATGCCGGTTTGAACGTGTATGACAGCGGGTTCCCGCACAACACACATTTGCCTTCTTTGTACTGGATCCGAGATTCCGGTTCGGGAGGGGGTGGCTCCTTTACCAATAAACGGGGCGGCGCTTTTTCGGTCGGTCTTTCTATCTTGGGATGCCGAACCAGGACAGGAGATTGGATCTCCTTTGGCATTGCTGGTGGTTCAATCCCTATCGGTTCGATGAGATTTGGATTGCGAAAAAGCTCGTCAACAACCGACTCCGCCTTAATGCTGTTTTTCCAGTCGTGAACTTGCTCTGTCAGTGTTTTTGGAATTATCCGGCAGATGAGCTCAACATCCAGCTTGCCGAAGTCAGCGGTGTCAGCATGTCTTCCTGGGTAGGGGATGTCCAGTGCGATACGGTGACCGAAATCTGTTTCAGCCATCATGTCCACGGTGCTGAACTCGGTTCTATGGTTCAATTCCCAACGCGAAATGTTCACTGAATAGGCAAAGCCGAGGTCATGGTCAAAGAGGACCAACTCAGAGCGATTGATCAGCTCCTGGCGGAGAATGAGGGCAACGGCAGTTTCCGGGGAGTAGTTACAGACAATGTCCGTGTCTTCCTTGAGTGCCGTACTGTGGGCGAAGCAATGGACGTTGATATCACCTTGCCGGGCAACAACCGGAGTCCCGCAGCAGATACAGTGGCAATCACATTTACCGCCCCTCGGAACGTCATCAACCCCAACTACTTCATTGGTGCCGTTCTTAAGGGCAAAGGGCATCATGGCGAACGACATGAAATCAAATGCTCCATCATCCGACTAACTAGACAACAATAAGATACGCTCAATATCGAGCTGGAGAAAGTTTGTACGCTTAAGTTGGTTTTGAATCATATGGTTGGATGAAATATATAAAACCACATGGAATGTATTGAAATTGATTTATTTGCCCCAATTATTGGACATGGAAAAACAATTATTCAAAAGGAGCAAGACTTGAACACAATCGAAGTAAAAGCGGGTGACGTTGTTGCTACCACTTTCGGTTTCTATCAACATTTTTCTTTGGTAACGGATAAGATCAGCGATGATGGGAAACCAATGCTTATTTCAGCTACCAAGCGAAACGGCACCGTTAAAGAGGAACCATGGGATGTGGTTACCGAAGGTAAACCAACCTATGTAGTTGACGCCAAATATGACGATCCCATTTCAACGGTAATTGAAAGAGCTCGTTCACAGATAGGTGTATGGAAATACGAGGTAACCAGCCACAATTGCGAGCATTTCGTTAATTGGGTGACAAACTTGAATATCACATCTGCGCAAGTTGCTGCCGGTGTGGTTGGTGGTTTAACGGGAGCTGTGATTGCTGGAGCGTGCGCAGAAAACCCAAGACTCATTACGTTTCTTGGTGGGGCTCTAGTGGTTGGTGGTTTAGCTGTCGCATTAACAAGAGCGACAGAGAAGTCCCCTGAATAATCCTGTCTCCAGATGCCCGTCTCCTCTCCCTCATGGGAGGGGGGTATCAATAGTCAGGGGGTTGATGCCAGTAACCACACCGGTATCTCACGCGGAGATTTTTTTTCACTAAAAAAAGGAATAGGGCATCTTTTTTGAAAAAAAGTCCCCGCAGCAGGCTGAGCAATTCCCCCAAAATCATACTGAGTTATTGCTCTAATTCTCTTGTCCTAACCTGTCATCCCTCCGACCTTGAAGCGCACTTAGCGACAAATTTACAAAAAAGAGTGTCCTTCAGACGCATTCCCAAGACTGTGCTTAGCGACAATTTTCTAAAAAAAGATCAGGGCTCAGTCAGTGGTGCTTTGGCTGATACCAGTCTTGAGTTCACGGTGAAATCTCTATATTCAGGCCCCTATCTCGCTTAAGAGATTATTACGGTGGTGTTTCACAATAAGCAGGCTTTCCGCTAGCATCCGTGAAGCCATCTGACGCTGTTATAGAAACATCAAAATTTGTCTGACTACATGGAGTAGAGTGAGAAATGTACTGGTTTTCTTGCTCACCCAATTCTGAACGTCACTGGAGGTAAGATCTTCGTGAACACCGCTTACCTTCCCTATTTTCTGTTTGCCTTTCTGGGAGGTTGTATCATCCCGGTCCAGGCAGTTATGACCAATGCCCTCAAAAGCAAACTGGCAATCGATCAGGTTGATGCGACCTTCATCCTGTACCTGGGCGGGGCTGTCACCTCGCTCTTTTTTTCCTTGGTTATCAACAAACACAATGTTCTGTTGAAGTTTGAGCTGTCGGATTGGTGGATGTGGGCGTCAGGCTGTATAGGGGCGTTTTACATCTTCTTTATGTTTATCGCCTTTCCCAAATTGGGCGTGTCGGTGTCCATCCTGTTTGTGTTCCTGGGGCAGGTGGTGCTGTCTGTGGTGATTGACCACTTCGGGTTGTTTGGTGTGCCTCGCCACCCCATTTCGGTGACCAAAGCAGTGGCTTTGGCTCTTATTCTTATGGGGGCGGTGCTCATCATGTATGACAGCCAGAAAGGGTTGTAAGAGTGCTTAGGAAAAAGTAAGGCATGAAAGCTTGTGAATCATTGATCGCTGATGATTTGATGGTTATTCCTTTGTTTCTGGATAACAGTAATCCCGTTATGACTGATAAGGCATAGTTAAAATTCGAACTTTACGCGTAGGGAGGCGCATGACAGAGATAACCAACATCATGAGTGGATTGCTGGGGCTGGTGATCACGGCGTCCGTCATCATTGCTACCCCGGGTCCCAGCATCATGTTTTTCATAGGGCAAGTGGTAGTCAGAGGCAAGAATACCGCGTTACACAGTGTGATTGGCAACGCGATAGGGATGACGTTGATTGCGGTGATTTTGTCTGTCGGGATAGGCTCGTTGGTAATGACTTCGGGCGCTGTCCTGATGGTGATACGGCTGGTGGGCGCTGCCGTGCTGATTGTCATTGGTTACCAATACCTGACGTTACCAAGGCACAATTTCCAAAAACCGGATGTGGAAGAAGAGGATGTCTCAAAGCCGCTGGTGTCGGGGATTATTGTGGGCTTCACCAACCCAAAAGGCTTCATCATGTTTGGCACTATTGTCCCCAGCTTTCTCAGTCAGGGGTTGGAAAATCCCGTTCCTGTCCTTTTAGCCTACTCGATGATCCCTATTGTCCTTGGGCTTATCATTGACTGCGCCTGGGTATATACCGCACATGCGGTGTCGTCCCGTCCGTTTTTCAATTCCACAGGGATGCGGCTGGTGAACATTGCCGGGGGCAGTCTCATCATCATTATGGCGCTCATGCTTATTTGGGAATCTGTCGGGGTTTATCTTGGTTGACGCAATTTCAAAGGGGAATGCTATGACAGGTCCGTTGCCTCCCATTACCCGTTGGTTTCTGGATGCCGGATTGACGCTGTCCTCGTCTTCCTGCTACTGGGTTTGTACAAGGCAATGAGGGTGAGACGGGATGATACCGCTGGTGGACTCCTTCACTGGCAGACAGGATTGCCAGGTTGGCTCCCTGTGGTTGTTTACATGAAAAACAGGTAATTAAAGGGTTACGTTTGAAACGCAACCCTTACTGATTCACTCAGATAAGGGCTCGAGAAAAATATCTGAATCAAAGCTCAAACGTGAGATGAGGTATATACCGTCAACCTTCAGTAATGTCATTGTGACCAAGGCATTCTCTGCGGAATAAATCGCTTTAATTTGATAAACATGGGTGCTCTGAATCCCGCCACTGGTGGTTGCGCTGTCTGTTACGTTTACCAGTTCAGGTTCGAAAGAGATCAACTCCCCAAGTCGTGATATCAGATTAAACATCTTATGGGTTTTTTCTTCGGCAAAGATTGGTTTTGCGTCTGGGTGGAGCAGGTGTTCAAAGGTATCAATATTCCATGTCGATACCACAGGCATGCTCATTTCAACAAACGGCAAGGAGTCCTCTTTGGCTGAATTCAGTGAATAATGGCTCCATGTAACCACCGTAATGAATAAGAGGATTACAGCTATAGCAATATAGCCGAGGACTTTTAGTACTTTTACCATCTGACGATCCCTGTCTAATGTAATTAATATCTACGAGCAAAGTATTATGTCTCTTGATTCATATCGTGGTGCTTCCTTCACCGAATTATATAATGACGGCTTATTAATACTCTAGCTATCGTGACATCACGTCATGGGACCAATGGTGTTATCTATTGCTTTGTTGCTGGTGACAGTGATTCTTTCAGGTGTGGTACTGGACATCGCCCAGAGATGAAAAAGAAAAGGGTCGCGTTTCAAACGCGACCCTTTGGTAGGCTACTGATGTAGCAAAGATTGCTATTTTCTATTGACCGGGGAAGGGCTCAAATATGAGATTAACCGCCGTTTACCCAAGTTTGTTGCCTTCGATTTGTCCCAGAATCAGCAAAAAGCCGGGTTCGCTATCTTCCTGCCTGTGCGGGTATTCACCGAATATCACTCCGAATGTTAAAAATGTGACCCCTTGCGGAAGATTTGCCTGTCCAAATAACGCATTTTGGTCAAAAAGCGCAGATCAGCCTTGAAACGCTGTTCATGAGAAATGTGGATTTATATCAGAGTATTAGGCGTGGAATTATCGTCAGAAAGGGTTTATTCCGAAGTGACAATCGACTGTGTGTGCTTACAAGTCTTTATTTATCAGCAAGATGTAGATCGTATTTTTTTCTAAGTACACCTGTAAGTGCAGCGGTAAACGCCAAATACAAAAAAACACCTAGCCCTTTCGGTGCTAAGTGTCTGTAAAATATGGTGGCCCCTGTTGGACTTGAACCAACGACCAAGCGATTATGAGTCGCCTGCTCTAACCACTGAGCTAAGGGGCCAGTGGGTGCAAATTATAGGGGAATCGAAGCGGTGTGTCTAGCGTGTTGCAGGGTGAAATCTGTATGTTTTTCGCGCACTTGCTTCATTTTTTGTTGTACTTGATAACTCAATCACTACTTGCCACTGCCAGGGGGCTAACCTGTTGTTATCAGGTATAAAAAAGGCGGGTATCAAACCCGCCTTTTCTGTTTTTAGTCCACTGGATTATTCATCCAGGAAGCTGCGCAGGATTTCTGAGCGGCTTGGGTGGCGAAGCTTACGCAGGGCCTTGGCTTCAATCTGACGGATACGCTCACGGGTAACGTCGAACTGCTTACCTACCTCTTCAAGAGTGTGATCAGTGTTCATGTCGATACCGAAACGCATACGCAGTACCTTGGCTTCACGTGGTGTCAGGCCAGCCAGAACTTCGTTGGTTGCAAACTTCAGGTTCTGCATGGTTGCAGAGTCCATTGGCAGCTCGAGGGTTGTATCCTCGATGAAGTCGCCCAGATGTGAATCTTCATCGTCACCGATTGGGGTTTCCATGGAGATTGGCTCTTTGGCGATCTTCAGTACCTTACGAATCTTGTCTTCCGGCATCATCATGCGCTCTGCCAGTTCTTCAGGGGAAGGCTCGCGGCCCATTTCCTGCAGCATTTGGCGAGAGATACGATTGAGCTTGTTGATGGTCTCAATCATGTGTACCGGAATACGGATGGTACGGGCCTGGTCAGCGATAGAGCGAGTGATCGCCTGGCGAATCCACCATGTGGCGTAAGTTGAGAACTTATAACCACGGCGGTATTCGAACTTATCAACTGCCTTCATCAGGCCGATGTTACCTTCCTGGATCAGGTCCAGGAACTGCAGACCACGGTTGGTGTATTTCTTCGCGATAGAAATAACCAGACGCAGGTTTGCCTCTACCATCTCTTTCTTGGCGCGGCGGGCTTTCGCTTCACCGATAGACATGCGGCGGCTGATGTCTTTGATACGCTCAACAGACAGGCCGGTCTCTTCTTCCAGCAGCTTCAGCTTCTGGATGCAGCGACGCAGGTCTTCTTCATTTTCTTTGATACGGTCTGAGTATGGCTTACCGGCTGCCAGTACAGCATCCAGCCAGGTGTCAGACGCTTCGTTGCCGGCAAATACCTGCACGAAGTTTTTCTTTGGCATACGACCGGTGTCAATACACAGGCGCATGATCAGGCGCTCCTGGGTACGAACTTTATCCATGGTCTGACGCATTTCGTCAACCAGGCGGTCAAACTGCTTAGGGATCAGACGGAACTGCTTGAACACCTCAGCCAGCTCAGTGATGGCTTCTTTGGTGCTGTCATCTTCGCGGCCTTTTTGCTGGGTTGATGCCAGCACGGCTTCGTAGCTGCGGCGCAGTTCAGAGACTTTTTCACGGGCGACTTCAGGATCGATGGCGTTGTCGTCTTCGCTATCGTCCTCGTCACTGTCTTCGTCTTCATCGTCCTCATCTTCGTCTTCGTCAGCAAGATCGCTCTCGCTTAACTCTGAACCGATGTGGGTTGCTGTTGGGGCCAGATCTTCTTCCTGAGAAGGGTCAACGAACCCTGAAATGATGTCAGTAAGACGCAGTTCTTCCGCTTCGACTTTGTCGAACTGGTCCAACAGATAAGAGATAGACTCAGGGTATTCGGCAACCGCCAGCTGTACCTGGTTAATACCGTCTTCGATACGCTTGGCGATGTCGATTTCGCCTTCACGGGTCAGCAGTTCAACGGTACCCATTTCACGCATGTACATACGTACCGGGTCGGTTGTACGGCCCAGTTCGCTGTCAACGGTGGAAAGTGCTGCAGCCGCAGCTTCCGCTGCGTCTTCATCGGTGACAGTCTCAGACATGATCAAGTCATCGGCATCCGGGGCTGTTTCCACCACCTGGATACCCATGTCGTTGATCATCTGAATGATGTCTTCAATCTGTTCGGAATCGACGATGTCTTCCGGAAGGTGGTCGTTTACCTCGGCATAGGTCAGGTAGCCTTGCTCCTTACCTTTGGCAACGAGTAACTTAAGTTGTGACTGCGGATTTTGATCCATAGACGATATCCAACTTCGGGTCTGAGTGAAGAATTTAGTATGCGAAAACGCAAACCGCCAATTTTAACAGATTTACCAAATACTGGCTACGCCCTAATCAGAGCAGCACTAGTCGGGACGATTGAGAATTAATAACTGCAATTCCCGCTTTTCTTCGACTGATAAGCCGATGGTGTTTGCCTTCGCCTGTAGTTTTGCGATCTGTTGTGCGAAGCACTGCGCAAGGATTTTGCGCCATGCATCGTCAAATAGCTCTGTTTCATTGCTGTCGCCAAGAGGGAGGTCCCAGCTGGCGAGGCGAGCAATTAATTGTTCCTGGTCGCTGCCGCGCCAGTGTTCAATCAGTTGACCTGTTCTGATATGGGGGTGAGCCCGGCAGATGTCAACCAGCTGAACGAGTAAATTGAGGCCCGGTACATGTAATTCGCTAAAACCGCTCAGATCCGGCATACCATCTGCCAGTTCCGGGTTTTGCAAAAGCAGTGTAATGGCCTCGCGCATGGCAGTGCGCTTCATTTCCGGCAGGGCTCGTTTTTGTACATCAGCCCCTTTGGCGGAAATCAGTTGTTCAAGCTGTTCTTCGCTTGGCAAGCCAAGTTTGCTGCCAAGGGTGTTGCGCAGGTAAAGGCGCAGGGTGCCGCCCGGAACCTTGTCGATAAGCGGCACGGCGAGGGCGGTGAGTTTTGCCTTGCCTTCGCGGCTGCTGGTATCAACCTGCTGCATCAGAGTCGAGAACAGGAACTCGGACAGGCTCATGGCTTTGGCCAGGCGCTGTTCGAATCCGTCTTTTCCTTCTTGACGGACCAGGGTATCCGGGTCTTCGCCATCCGGCAGGAACATAAATTTAAGCTGCCTGCCGTCACTTAAGTGGGGCAGTGCCTGCTCCATTGCGCGCCATGCTGCATCGCGGCCGGCGCGGTCACCGTCATAGCAACAGATGACGGTGGATGTCTGTCGGAACAGGGTCTGGATATGGTCCCCTGTCGTGGAGGTACCCAGCGAGGCAACGGCATAGTTGACGTCGAACTGCGCCAGTGCCACCACATCCATATAACCTTCAACCACCAGCAGGTGATTAGGTTCGCGGTCGTGCTCAAGGGCTTCATGGAGGCCGTAAAGCTCTTTCCCCTTATGGAAAATCGGGGTTTCCGGGGAGTTAAGGTACTTGGGTGTACCGTCACCCAATACCCGGCCTCCAAAGCCGATTACTTTGCCCTGGCGGTTGCGGATCGGGAACATAACCCGGCCGCGGAAACGGTCGTAGCGACGGCCGTTGTCGTTTTCTATCAGCATGCCGGCAGTCACCAGCGATTGCTGGGAAGTACCGTCACGCCCAAATTGTTTGCGTACTGCATCCCACTCATCCGGCGCATAGCCAATGCCAAAACGCTGGACGATTTCACCGGTCAGGCCACGTCCTTTGAGGTAATCAATGGCGGTCTGGCCTTCTTGCGTGCGCAGTTTGCTTTGGTAGAAGCGGGCAATCTCTCCCATCATCGGGTAGAGGGTACGCTTTTCGTTGTTGCTTGAGCCTTTAAAGTTACCACTGCCTTGTTCGCGTGGAACTTCCAACCCCAGTTGGCCTGCCAGTTCTTCGATCGCATCGACAAATTCGAGACGGTCGTATTCCATAACAAAATCGAGTACGTTGCCGTGGGCACCACATCCAAAGCAGTGATAGAACTGCTTTTCCTGGCTCACGGTAAATGAAGGCGTTTTTTCGTTATGGAAGGGGCAACAGGCACCAAAGTTTTTGCCCTGTTTTTTCAGTTTGACCCGGCTGTCGATAAATTCAACGATATCGATACGTGCCAGAAGGTCGTCAATAAACGCGCGGGGAATTTTTCCTGCCATGCTCTAGAACGCCATACCGATTAATAATGAATCACCACGAACAACCACGATTCTTGTGTTGCCAAGGTATACGTGTGGGGTCTGTTTTTCAGATGGAGAAGATACGAACAAGCCGCGCACTCCAAAAAGGATAGCACGGCTTGCTTGCGGGTTAGGAGCTACAGCAGATCAGCCCAGAAGAGCCTTAACCAGCTGGCTTACCTTACCCATGTCAGCGCGGCCCTGGATCTGTGGTTTAACCACAGCCATGACTTTGCCCATGTCTTGCATCGAAGCAGCTTCTGTTGTCGCAACAGCGTCTTTCACCAGTTGCTCAACTTCTTCGTCTGACAGTGGCTGAGGAAGGAATTCCTCAATCACAACGATTTCTGCGGCTTCTGCATCAGCGAGATCTTGGCGACCTGCTGATTCGTATTGCGCTACGGAGTCGCGACGTTGCTTAACCATTTTGGTCAGCACAGCAATAACTTCGTCGTCGTTCAGAGTTTTCTGACCGTCTACTTCAAGTTGTTTGATGGCTGCCATGATCAGGCGGATGGTGGACAGGCGAGGTTTGTCTTTCGCCTTCATCGCTGCTTTTTGTTCGTCCTTCAGACGATCAATCAGTGCCATAGTGCAATCCTAGGGCGCTGTAATTAGTACAGACGTACGCGACGTGCGTTTTCGCGAGCCAGCTTCTTCAGGTGACGCTTAACAGCGGCAGCCTTGGCGCGCTTGCGAACTGTAGTAGGCTTTTCGAAGTGTTCACGACGACGAACTTCTGAAAGGATACCTGCTTTTTCACAAGAGCGCTTGAAGCGACGCAGAGCTACGTCGAACGGTTCGTTTTCACGTACTTTAACTACTGGCATGTGCCTTTCACCTCGGGGGTTGTATCAGTTACGCTGGTGACAAAGTGACCAGCCATGATTAAAAATGGTGCGGAATTTTAATCTGAACGCTGGGTACTTGTAAAGCATTGGCTGTTGCCGGACTGGTGAATTTTTTATCGAGAGGGTAAGATTGCGCCCTCACAACACCGGAGCAGAGGTAGTTATGCGCATTCTGGGTATCGAAACGTCCTGTGATGAAACCGGCGTTGCGATTTATGACGATAAAAAAGGCTTACTGGCACATCAGTTATACAGCCAGGTAAAGCTACACGCAGATTACGGCGGTGTGGTGCCGGAGCTGGCATCCCGCGATCACGTTAAAAAGACCATTCCTTTAATTAAAGCAGCTTTGGCGGATGCCGGCCTCACTTCTGATGATATTGATGGTGTTGCCTATACCGCAGGCCCAGGTCTGGTCGGTGCATTGCTGGTTGGCGCGACCATTGGGCGCAGCCTGGCTTATGCCTGGGGCGTACCTGCTGTGCCTGTCCACCATATGGAAGGTCACCTGCTGGCACCGATGCTGGAAGAGACACCTCCGGAGTTTCCGTTTGTTGCCCTGCTGGTATCTGGCGGCCACACCATGCTGGTGGAAGTAAAAGGCATTGGTGAATACCAGATCCTTGGTGAGTCTATTGATGATGCCGCCGGTGAGGCTTTTGACAAAACAGCCAAACTGATGGGGCTGGATTATCCGGGCGGGCCACTGCTGTCAAAGATGGCTGAGAAAGGCACACCGGGTCGTTTTACCTTCCCGCGTCCAATGACAACGGTGCCAGGGCTGGATTTCAGTTTCTCAGGGCTGAAAACATTTGCTGCGAACACTATTCGTGACAACGGCGATGACGACCAGACCCGTGCGGATATTGCTTATGCGTTCCAGGATGCTGTAGTGGATACCCTGGTTATTAAATGCCGCCGCGCCCTGAAGCAATGTGGCATGAAGCGCCTTGTGATTGCTGGTGGTGTCAGTGCCAACCGCGCACTGCGCCAGGGGCTGGAAAGCCTGATGGAAAAACTGGGGGGGCAGGTCTATTACCCGCGTACAGAGTTTTGTACCGATAATGGGGCGATGATTGCCTATGCCGGTATGCAGCGACTGAAAAACGGTGAAAGTGTTGGGCTTGCTGAGCTAAAAGCCTACCCGCGCTGGCCTATCGATCAGTTGAAGCCAATCGCAGAATCTGAAACTGCGTAATTCAGAAAGGCTGATTAGCTGAATGATCCGAAACTGTCCGAGAAAGGGCGGTTTCTATTTTTAGGGAACCGGTAACGGGAACGAAAGGCCCTGGGAAGAGCAGGAGTCAGAAATAGAACCCAGTACCAAACCCAGAACCCAGGCCCCTACATTATTTGTCCCTACGGCTTTTCCCCATTCTCCGCCGATTTGCTCTCATCATCCCGCCGGATTTTCTTGTTCCATATTTTACTTTCAGTACCGTCAAACAGGCGTCGGATGTTGTCCTGGTGGCGGAAGATAATAAGGCAGGCCAGCATGGCGACCGGCATCGTAAACTGGGGTTTGACCAGCCAGGTAAACAGTGGGGCGAGCAGCGCGGTGACAATAGCAGCCATTGAAGAGTAGCCAGAAAGCAGTAAAACCAACAGCCATGCGCCAATCAGCATTCCGGTCAGGTCAAGGCCAATCGGGGCCATTGCCCCCAGCGCAGTGGCAACGCCTTTGCCACCCCGGAAGTGGAAGAAGATGGGATAAATGTGGCCAAGGCAGGCTGCAATGGCGATAAGGCCAAGCATAAATGGGTTAATACCGATAAGGTAACCGACCCAGACCGGGATCATACCTTTAAGGATATCGCACACCAGTACAAGAACCGCAGCAACACGCCCGCCCAGTCTCAATACATTGGTTGCGCCGGGGTTGCCAGAGCCGTGTTCACGCGGGTCGGGAAGCCGGAACAGGCGGCAGATCAGCACCGCACTGGACACCGAGCCCAACAGGTATGCGCCAACAATGAATAAAAACGATAATGGGCTCATGCAACTGTCCGGAAAACTTAACTTTCTTTGTAAAGCTGATGTAACAGCACCGGTGAAATATGCGGCTATCGTGCCGGGCGTTAACTTGCTATAGTCTGCGCTCAAACCTTGCCGGATGGCGTTTACTGAAACGCAGCCCCTGCGCATTCAGACTACCCTAACGGTTTCAGAATTCACACAAAATGACCGTTAGGTGAGAGATAGTACGCGTTTTTGCTCACAAGGGGTATCCGACCTGTAACAGAATTGGCGTAAGAACATGGATACGGTATTTATCGAACAACTTGAAGTCATTATGACCATTGGGGTCTATGACTGGGAAAAGACCATCAAGCAAAAGCTGGTGCTCGATATTGAAATGGCGCACGACAACCGCCCGGCTGCGCAGTCGGATGATGTGTCGCTTGCGCTGGACTATGCCGCTGTGAGCGAGCGTGTCACGTCGCACCTGACTGACAAGCCTATAGAGCTGGTAGAGCGTGTTGCAGAAGAGGTGGCGTCCCTCATTATGACCGAGTTTGGCGTTCCCTGGATACGGGTGCGTGTTGCCAAGCCGGGAGCCGTGGTTAATGCCCGTGCCGTAGGTGTCACCATTGAGCGAGGTAGCAAGTGACCCAGGTTCTAATCAGCCTTGGCTCCAACATTGACCGGGAGTTCCATATCCGCGAGGGCATCAGGGCCCTGGCTGAAATTGACCCCAAGATGCGGTGTTCCCGGATATTTGAAGCAGAGCCAGTGGGGTTTGAAGGCCCGAATTTTTATAACTGTGTGGTGGAAATACACACGGACAAGCCGCTTGCTGAGTTTGCGGCTGATCTCCGCAGCATTGAGTCGCGCTGGGGAAGGGAGCGGGACGCCATCAAGTTTCGTGACCGGACGCTGGATCTGGATCTGCTGACATTTGGCGATCTGTGCCAGGAAGCCAACCCGCCGCTGCCCCGCAGCGATATCTACAAGTTTGCTTTTACCCTGTGGCCACTGGCGGAAATGTTCCCTGACCAGCCGGTTCCGGGTGACGGCCGCACTTATGCCGAACTATGGAAGGCATTCGACAAAGCGCAGGCACTTTGGCCTGTCGACCCCGGGTTTATCGAGGAAAACTAACCTATGAGTCACATTGAGGCATTCTGGCTGGCACTGATTCAGGGCCTGACCGAATTCTTACCTATTTCCAGCTCTGCTCACCTTATTTTGCCTTCAGAAGTGCTGGGATGGCCCGATCAGGGGCTGGCATTTGATGTTGCCGTGCATGTCGGCACCCTGATGGCGGTTGTACTCTACTTCCGCACGGAAGTGATTACATTGCTCAAGGCCTTTTTTGCTTCTTTCAGTGGTGATCGTTCGCCGGAAGCCAAGCTGGCATGGATGATCGCTTTGGCAACCATTCCGGCCTGTATCTTTGGCCTTCTGATGAAGGACTTCATTGAGATTTACCTGCGCTCCGCCTATGTCATCGCGACAACTACCATTGTTTTTGGCCTGTTGCTTTGGTGGGTAGACCGCAATGCCAAACTGGCAGATGACGAATATCAGTGTGACTGGAAAAAGGCGCTGTTTATTGGTATTGCCCAAGCCCTGGCTATGATCCCGGGGACATCCCGCTCCGGAGCGACCATGACAGCAGCACTTTACCTCGGTATGACCCGTGAAGCCGCCGCGCGCTTCTCTTTCCTGATGTCGATCCCGATTATCCTTTTGGCTGGTGGTTACCTTGGCATGAAGCTGGTGACCGGCTCCGAGCCTGTAGACTGGATGGCACTGGCAATTGGTATTGTGGTGTCCTTTATCAGCGCCTATATCTGTATCCACTACTTCCTGAAGCTGATTTCACGCATGGGCATGACGCCGTTTGTGATTTACCGCATTCTGTTGGGTGTTGGACTGTTTGTGATGCTTTCTATGCGCTAAAGAGTGGCGAGTTCAAAGATGTGAGGGGCGAGTTTTTACTTGCCCCTTTTTAATGTTTGGAGAGTATTTGCAACTATAGAGACAGCTACGGAGTACTTAGCAGCAGCAAAGTCCACAACGATAGTACGCATATCACTGAAATACCGAAAGCTATCATACGATGGGGAACATGGTTGTAGGTGATGTGTATCCAAGCCTGTGCAACTCGGCTAAGTACAAACCCAAAAGCCAGAAGTACGAAATACGCACTTTGTGCGTCCTGCGTAATTACCAGAACTGCGACTATGTAAAACAGCACGGGTACTTCAAACAGATTGATGAAGCATCGAGTAGTTTTAATTACTGACTCCGGTACAGGTACGTCAACACCTTGCATCAAGATCAAGAATTCCTTTGTCATTTCACCCGTCCGAATTGCCCGAATTCGACATCTGAGAGCAATAACACCAACCAACATAGTTAGTAGTACCATTGCAAACATTGCATATATCATTGGTAGCTTCCCTGCTTAAAAAGTGAACTTTGATGTTATCGGTAATCTATATATGATAAAGAACATATTTTAAGCTGATTTGGTTATCGCCTTGCCATATTCAAAAGCCCATAAGACAAAGACGCGAGAAAAGATTCTATGTAGTGCTTGGGAGTTATTTTCCAGCCGAGGATTTATGGGAGTGACAGTAGATCAGGTGATGATGCACTGTAGCCTGACAAGAGGGGCTTTTTATGCCCATTTTGAAAGTAAGGCAGAGCTGTATAGGGCGTCGTTGCTTTGGTCACCATCGAATAGTCATTTAGCCAGAGAGAAACCGGAAGAAGTCGACGATGTTGAATGGCTAGTGTACCTGTTTGATCAGTACCTGAGCCTTGAACATGTTCGGGGACAACGTCCATGCCCGCTGGCATTTCTAGCTACTGATGTTGCTTCGAGAGATACCGAAACGCAAAAAATATATGCCGAGATTTATATACGGGTGAACCAAAAAATCGAGAGTCTTCTGAGAAAAGCTCAGCTTCAGTGCTCAAGTTATGGTGGCGTTGCCTCACTGACGTCAATGATGATTGGTGCAGTTGCAATCGCCCGTAATATCCAGGAGGACTTTGTTGCTGAAGAGATTCTCAGCGCATGCAGAGAGCGGATTGTGGAAATTCTTCACTCAGAAAACCCCGCTTCTCACCACTTCAATACCCTTCGCGTTAGCCTTGATCCTGATTAGAACAACGCCTTTGCCACTGCCTCTGCACGCTGGATACCTAGCTGCTCCTTAATTTGAGCCCCTTTAAACCCGGCTTCAACAATAGGTTTAACCTGTACGGACTGAGCAGCATCGAACACGGCCAGCAGGCGGTCAGCTTGCTCGTAGGCTTCATCTTCAAACCCGGTTCGGCCCTGGTAATCCGCCCGGCAGGTATCAGCCAGGATTTTTACCCGCTCCGGTTTGCGCCAGGCATCAATGCGGTCGAATACTTTTATAAAGGTTGAGGGTTTGAGCTCAAATGCCCGGTGGACGTTGCTGTGTTCGGCGCATACCACCAGGGCAGCATCGCGGAAATCATTGCTGATACGGAGGCGCTCGCAAAGTTCCCGGATAACTTTCTGGCCGGTCTGGCAGTGCATTTTATGGCTCGGCCATTCTGCTTCAGGGGTTTTAGCCTTGCCAAGGTCGTGGACCTGTGCGGCAAAGCGCACCAAAGGATCCGTGCTGATCTTTGCAGCCCGGGCGGCCACCATGATGGTATGGATACCGGTATCGATCTCTGGATGCCATTTTTCCGGCTGGGGAACACCGTAAAGGGCGTTGATTTCGGGAATGACAAATTCGAGCGCACCGCAGTCACGCAGTACCTGGAGAAAGACTTCCGGGTTGTTGTAGCCAAGGGATTTTTCCCACTCTTTCCATACGCGCTCCGGTGTGAGGGTTGTCAGTTCCCCACTTTCAGCGATTTCACGCATCATTGCCATGGTTTCCGGGGCAACGGTAAACCCGAGTGACGAAAAACGGGCTGCAAAGCGGGCAACACGCAGTACCCGGAGCGGATCTTCAACAAACGCCGGGGAGACATGGCGCAGGAGCCGTTTTTCCAGATCCGACTGACCGCCGTAAGGATCAACCAGCGTCCCGTTTTCATCCATGGCGATGGCATTGACGGTCAGATCCCGGCGAAGGAGATCTTCTTCCAGCGTGACTGACGGGGCGAAATCGCAGACAAAGCCGGTGTAGCCGGTGCCTTCCTTGCGCTCTTTGCGGGCCAGGGCGTGTTCTTCATGGGTATCCGGGTGGAGGAAAACCGGGAAAGACTGGCCGACCTGCTGGTAGCCGAGTGATTCCATGGTCGTGATGTCGCTGCCGACAACCACCCAGTCACGGTCTTTTACATCCAGTCCCAACAGTTGATCGCGGACGGCGCCGCCTACCAGATACCTTTTCATTTTCAGCCTGTCTCTGTCACTTGGTTTTGGGCTTTATCCTTTACAATACATAGCCCGCCATTTACTTTGGTGCCATCATGATACACTGGCACGGTAATTAAACCCCAGCAATGTACCAGCATTATTTCGGCTTTAACCAGCCGCCGTTTTCCATTGTCCCCAGCGGGAAGTGTTACTTCCTCAGTACCCGCCACCGGGAGGCATTAAGACATGTTATGTCCGGCCTGAATGAGGGCGGCGGTCTCGCACTGCTGACAGGTGAGGTCGGCACGGGCAAAACCACCACATTGCGGGCGCTGCTTGAACGTCTGCCGGAAGGCAGTGATGTGGCGATGATCCTCAACCCGACGCTGGATGCTTCCGGTCTCTTGGAAGCGATCTGTGATGATCTCAGCGTCAGCTATGCGAGGGATGGCGGACTGAAAAGCCGCTATGACGCTCTTTACCAGCGCCTTATAGATAACCACGCCAGCGGCCGGCTCACTGTTCTGCTGATTGATGAAGCCCAACACCTTGCACCGGAAGTGCTTGAGCAGCTTCGCCTGCTGACCAATATCGAAACCGACTCCCAGAAATTACTGCGGGTGATCCTGATCGGCCAGCCGGAACTCCAACAGCTTTTGCGTCAGCCGAGGCTTCGCCAGCTTGCTCAGCGTATTACTGCGCGCTACCACCTGTTGCCGTTGGCCGGTAATGAAGTGGCAGACTACATCCACTATCGCCTGAACCAGGCCGGGGGGAGCGCGACGTTGTTTTCACCCGGTGCGGTTAAAACCATTGCTGCCAAAACCGGCGGGATTCCGCGCCTGATTAACCGCGTTTGCGACACGGCTTTGTCTGAACTGGCCAGGCAGGGTGGTGGTGTGGTGAGCCGCAAACTGGCACTTGCAGCCTGTCAGGATGTCATGGACTGGGATGCCGTACCGGGCAAGAAAAACGCAGTGGGTATCTGGCTTGGGCTGGGGGCGGGTATTACTCTGGCTGCGGGTCTGTATTTTGCCCTGCCTAACCTTATCCCGCGGGCAAATGAGCCAGCACCTGTGGAACAGGCGAAGGTATCGGTACCTGCCCAGCCTGTCGCCATCGCTGAACCTCGAGAGGAACCGGAGAAGCCGGTTGTCAAACGCCCTGCTCTGGTGGACGTTATTAAACCTCTGGCACAGCAAAGCCGCTCGGCGGCAGGTGCGATGAAAACTCTCTATGCATTGTGGGGCTATGAGGTCGATACCGTTGATGCATCGTGTGAAAGTGCAGGTCGGGCGGAACTAGCCTGCTACCGTAAAACACTGCCACTTGAACGCCTTGCGACACTGAACCGTCCGGCGCTGGTGGAGTTGTCCCTGCCCGGCGAAATCCCTTTTTATGCCGTGTTGTACCGCCTTGGCAGCAAAAGTGCCCAGATACTGATGGGGGGCAAACGCATTGAAGTACCAAGAAGCTGGCTGGCAGAGCACCTGCGCGAAGAAGCCCTGTTGCTGTGGCAGCCTCCTTACCGGTTACAGACCCTTAAAGCCGGGCAGAAAGGTGAGGCGGTACAGTGGCTCGACAGCCGTTTGCAATTGGCCTCTGGCGAGAACAACCCGGTTGAAAACAACTTTGAGCTGGCAGTAAAAAGCCGGGTTGAAGCATTCCAGTCTCGAATGAACCTGAAAGCGGATGGCATTGCCGGCCCGATGACGTTGATGACACTTCAGGCGATGGTCGGCCAACATGGCCCGGTGCTATTCGGTAGTGAAGAACCGGTGGATGCGATGCCCGGAACTGATATCGGGGAGGGGAAAGATGTCCCGCCTGTTCGCTGATTTAACCTCATCACCGGATGCCTCCGGCCAGACAAAATACACTAAGCAACCTGCTGCACTTGGAATGGGGGCGAGCGGCGCTGCACCCTCCAGGCTCCGGCGCTGGCCGTGGGTTGTCGCTGCTGTTGTGTTTCCTTCCATTGTCGCCGGTGGTGTTTATTATTACCTGAACCCGCCTGTGGTACCTGTTAGCCCGGTAACTGCGCCTATAGCTACAACGGTGGTGCTGGAAACAGAGGCACCGGAAACAGAATCGGCAAAGGTTATCCCTGAACCGGAGAGTGCCTCTGAGCCCGTTGTCGATTACCGGATCCTCCCTTACCCGGCCTTTAACGTTAAACCTCTTCCGGCTGGGCCTGAGGTTCAGCAAACGGCGGATGGAGACTCAGCTGATCCGGCTGAACTGCTTTCCAGCATGCTGAAACAGGGGCAGGAATCGCAACGTGATGAGGCAGGTTCGAAGGAGCTTGGCCTTGATGCCATTAACCTGGAGACGCTTCCGCCTGAGCTGGCGCTGAAACTGAAAGAAGCATTGAGTGATGACAAATCCCGTACGGCTGAAGCCAAGTTGGCACGCAACCAGGCCAGGGTCATCCCATTTGGTGACCTTCCGGCAGATGCGCAGCAACGGTTCCCGAAACTGGATTTCCAGGCGCACCTTTACGGCTCTGAACAGTCAGCGCGTTGGGTGAAGGTTAACGGCAGGGAAGTCCGTGAAGGGCAAGAAATTGTGCCGGGAGTGCTCCTGTTGGGCATTGAGCCAAACCAGGTGGTATTGCAGTTTGAGGACTGGCTGGTGGCACTGCCTGCACTGGCAACGGTTGGGTAATACCAAATCAGCAAATTAAAAAAAACGCAGCCCGGAAGCTGCGTTTTTTGTCTCTGAACCGGTTACATCCAGCGGTCGTTGGTTTTCTTACGGCGCGGGATGATATGCGGCAGGATAAGGCCAAGGATAAGGCCGGCACCTGCAACAAGGCCACCGTATGTGAACCAGCGCATCAGCAGGTCGTCTTTCTGGGTATCCAGACGCGCACGAAGCTCACGGGTCTCTGCCTGGGAGTCAATCAGCTTCTGGTTCAGGTCAGCATTGTACTTTTCCAGTTCTTTGATCTGGCTGTTACGCTGATCCAGGGATTCCAGCAGACCTTCCTGCTTGGAATGGGCTTCACCTTCAGCTTTCGCCAGTGCAGATTTAACCTGCTTCAGTTCGTTCTGGAGGGCAGGCAGGCGCTCTTTCAGGCCTGGTTGACGGGAAATGTACTTGCTGTCTACCCAACCTTTACGGCCGCGGGTATCAACGATCTGGGTGTAATCTGACTGGCTGGACAGTACGGTGACTTTCTCTCCGGCATCAACGCTTCCGATGATACGGTACTGGGTACCCGGACCTGAATGCATGTAGGTGAACAGGTCTTCAGAGATATAGCGATCTTGAGCAAATGCCCCAGTTGAGGCAAAGGCTGCCAGTAGGGTAAACAGGGTTACAAGACGTTTCACTTATCGGCCTTACTAAATTGGGTTCAGATGAGAATTGAACAGATCCTAAAAACTTTACCCTCTAGGTGCAATAAAAGGGAGACATGGTCTCCCTTTTTTTGACGCGAATTTGACGCAGATAGCGATTAGCCGAACATTGCTTTCATTGCGTAGAAGAATACTACGGCCAGCAAGGCACCCGCAGGCAGGGTTACTACCCAGGATGCAACGATGTTACGGACTACGCCAAGGTTCAGTGCAGCAATACCTCGGGCAAAGCCTACACCCAGAACCGCACCAACCAGGGTTTGTGTGGTTGAGATTGGCAGACCGGTACCGGAAGCCAGTACAACGGTAGATGCAGTTGCCAGCTGGGCAGCAAAACCACGGCTTGGTGTCAGCTCGGTAATACCGGAGCCTACGGTTGCCATAACCTTGTGACCCAGTGTAGCCAGACCTACTACGATACCAATACCACCCAGAGGCAGGATCCACCAGGCAATTTCGCTTTTGTCAGCAACAGTACCCATGTGTTCAACAGTTGCTACAACTGCAGACAGGGGACCGATCGCGTTTGCTACGTCGTTTGAACCGTGCGCAAATGCCATGGCACAGGCAGTTACAACCATCAGCAGGCTGAATACGCGCTCAACGCCATCAAAGCCATTGCGGTCAGTTGCGGCATTGTCATCTGCGTACTTGGCGCGGATATACAGGTAACCGCCAATCATCACGATGGCTGAAACAATCACTGACCAGACAGCTGCTTCTGAGGTACTCAGGTGCAGGCCAACGTGCTTCAGACCCTTCTTGATGGTAACCATGGCAATCACCATAGAGGTGATGAACATGTATACCGGCACGAAACGCTTGGCATTGATCAGAGGTTTGTCTGTATCAAATATCAATCGCTGGGCACTGACAAATATCAGGTAGGCGAATACACCGGAAATAAGCGGTGTAACAATCCAACTGCCTACGATGCCTTTAACTGAGCCCCAGTCAACGGCTTCAGGGCCTACAGACACACAGGCGAAACCAATGATGGCACCGATGATTGAGTGTGTGGTAGATACAGGCCACCCCATGTAAGAGGCAACCAGAAGCCAGCTGCCAGCAGCCAGCAGGGATGCCATCATGCCGTAAACCAGGATGTCTGGTGTATTGGCAAACAGGGAGGTTTCAATAACACCCTTACGGATGGTATCGGTTACTTCACCACCAGCCAAATAGGCGCCGGCGAATTCGAAGATCATCGCAATGATGATCGCTTGCTTAACGGTCAGGGCCTTGGAGCCTACTGAGGTACCCATGGCATTGGCAACGTCATTTGCACCAATACCGATAGCCATCAGAAAACCAAAAAGCGCCGCCACCACGATAATAATGGTGCCGTACTGAGCGAGGATTTCCATCGTATTACCTTGTCGTTTCTACGATTCTTTGAATTACGAGCGTGAAAGCATCAGCTCCAGACGCGAGCCAACACGTTGCGCTTGGTCAGCGATACCGCCAACCCATTCGAGAATTTTGTAAAGGAACATGACATCAACCGGGTTGTACTGGTCTTCGATTGCCATCAGTTGTTGGCGCAGACGAATTTGCATGTTGTCAGTATCGTCTTCAATCTTGTCCAGTTGGTTGATCATTTCAGCCACCAGCGTGACTTCACGGCCTTTGAATCCGGTTTCGAGCAGCTCATCCAGTTCGCTGATAACACGTCGTGCCTGGTCTGCAGCGTCCAAACAACGCTGAACGTAGACCACGAAATCGGGATAGAGAGGAGAAGGCATCTGCAATTTACGGCCCAGGACGCGGCCTGCAATGTCTTTGGAAAGGTTGGCCAGTTTATCTTGCTGGGTCAGAAGTTCGAGCATGTCAGTGCGGTCAACCGGCATAAACAGGCCACGAGGCAGTTTCAGTCGGATTTCGCGCTTGAGCACGTCAGCTTCTTTTTCCAGTTCGGAAATCTGCTGGCGAAGGGTAGCAGCATTTTCCCAGTCTCCTTCGGCACATGCCTCGAAGAAAGGAATCAGCTTTGAGCAGCAATCATTCACACAGTTGATGTGACGTTGCAGAGGTTTAATTGGGCTTTTAGCAAACAGCCCGACAATAGTGTTTACTGGCATAGTCGTTTTGACCTGTAGTAAATAAAAACCAGACTAAATCTTGTTCGATAGAGACTGAGGCGCGCATGTTAACTTAATCACACAGGCAAGGAAACTGCTTTCGATCAATCATGGGGTGATAAAGCTTGCCCCTCATAGCGAATCTCCCTATCCTTGATTGGCTACTCTTGACAGGTACCCATATGGAAACAGAGATAGAGCTTAAATTTTTTGTTTCTCCACACATTTCGCTGCAAATTCGCGACAAGATCGCCGAATACAAGGTATTGCAACAAGGACAACGCTTCCTGAACAATACCTATTATGACACACCCGATCTCCAGCTGCGCATGAACGATATCGGCCTGCGGGTACGCCGCTATGACGATGTTTTTGTGCAGACTATGAAGACTGCAGGGCGGGTTGTCGCCGGGCTTCACCAACGTCCGGAATACAATGCAGAGCTGGAGAATGCCACAACACCGGATTTACACCTGGTGCCCCACGAAGCCCTCCCAGAAGGCGTGGACATCGATACACTCCAGGCTCAGCTCAAGCCACTTTTTGCTACTGATTTTGAACGCCAGCAATGGTTGATTGCCATGGCCGACGGCAGCCAGATTGAACTGGCGCTGGACCAGGGCAATGTCACCACTGATGACGGTGGTGAGGATGTAATAAGCGAAGTGGAACTGGAGCTGAAATCAGGCCAGACCGATGCACTTTTCACCCTCGCCCGGGATCTGGCTGAATTTGGCGGAGTCCGCCTTGGCAACCTGAGCAAGGCCGCCCGCGGTTACCGTCTGGCAACCGGGTATCAGGGTGACAAGCCTTTCCCGCTGAAAAAAGTGCCGGTCAATACTGACATGTCTGTTGAGCAGGCGTTTGTCTGCGCGATTGAACATGCTCTGTCCCATTGGCAGTACCATGAGCAGGTCTATTTTGAGAGCGGCGATGCGACTGCGCTGTATGAAATCAGCCTGTCTGTGGCGCTGGTCCGTCAGTCCCTGGCCTTGTACGGCGGCATGATCCCGCGCCGGGCCAGTGCACTGCTCCGCCAGGAGCTGCAATGGCTGGAAGGCGAGCTGGACTGGTTGCCTGAAGCGCGTGCAATTGCCCAACTGGTTGAGGACAAGGGGTATTACCTTCGTAAACTCAATGCGAAGAAGCCCCTGCGTAAAGCACTGGAAGCCCGTGACGAATTACTGCCGGATATGGCGGAAGTGCAGGAGCTGCTTGAGTCCCCGCGTTACTGTAAACTGCTGCTGGATCTCAGCCGCTGGATGCTGACACGCGGCTGGCAGCCATTCCTTGATGAAAAGTCACAGACCAAGCTTGCTGCTCCTGTTCTTAAGTTTGCGGTACGCCAGCTGGATATTTCCTGGGAAGAACTGCGAGGCGTTTTTAACCGTGATGAGCCACTGAGCCGCCAAGAATATTTTGACCAGCATGCCAAGCTGACACGCAACCTGCTGACCGGAGTCTGCCTTGCCAACCTGTTTGACCAGGAGCGTTGCAATGCCTTCCGACTCCCCTGGCTTGATGTGTTCCAGGGTATTGATGACCTGGAGCTTTTAGAGCCGGTGCGCAAGCTTGAAAAAGAGTTCGACGAAGAGGACAACGCCCAAATCCAGAAGTGGCTGGCCCGTAAGGAAGAGTCGCTGATCCATGCAATGACCCAAAGCCAGATGGCGGGTCTTGATCTAGAACCTTACTGGATTGATTAGCCCCGTTCCCCAATTTGAGAAATAGCGCCATATTGGCGCTATTTTTTTACCTAACTTTCCTGATCAGGAGATGGATTCTCTTTCGGAAGACGGGATTCAATACGGTCAAGGCGTCGCATGATAGCTGCCTGTTGGGCAAGGATCTGGTTCATTTGGTCACGGTTTTCTGTCACCAACTGGCGTTTCATCGTTTGCTCGGGGGTCGAAATAAAGGATGTCACCAGACCTGATATCGTACCAAACAAGCCCACACCGGCGATCATCAGCACCACCGCCACAGCCCTGCCACCAAAGGATACCGGGAAATAGTCACCGTAGCCGACAGTGGAAATGGTGACAAATACCCACCAGAGCGCATCCGAGCTCGACTGAATGTTGGCCGCTGGGTTACCCGCTTCAAAAAAGTAAATCGCACCAGTGCCGGCCATCACAAGCAATACCAACAGGAACAGAATTGTCGCCACGGTAGATTCGCGCCGGTTCTCTTTCATGATCTTCAGGATTTGCTGTTCTTTACGCAGCAGCCGGTACAGCCGGATTATCTGGAACAGCCGGGCAAAGCGAAGGCTTTCGATGACGGGAATACTGGCGACAAAGTCTACCCAGTGCTGTTTCAGATAAGCCAGCTTCTTGGGTGAGCGGAAAAAGTCAGTTATCAGTTGGATCCAAAACACAATGCAGATCAAAAAGTCCACGGCAAGTAAAGACTTGAATAGCGGGTCTGATCGAGAAAGGAAGAGCAGTGTTGTGACAACCATCAGAGAAACGAATGAGAGAAATAGCGTTAACAGGCTGAGTGGGGTCAACTCTTTTGCAGATGGCTTTTTTTGTTTTGCTGGTAAATGTTTCATGTTGACTGCCGATAAACTGACAAGCTGTCCTGAGGAGAATACAAAAAATAATAAGAGTAACCAGCCTGATTAAACAGCGAGTTTTGCTTGTTTCCAGATATGTAATGGAGTTTGAACATGTCCAAGATGGTGTTCCGGCCTTGGGAAAGGATCATTTCCGATGTCCGTCTTTTGCCAAAAATGATCATGCTGATGGTATTCAGCACCGTCCTCCTTGTGGGTAAGCAGCTTTGGGATGCCCATACTTTCAGAGATTCTGTCGTTGATATACTGCTTCACCAAAATGCAGAGACAGCGTCGGCAACCGGTAAAATCCTCGAGACCGTCAGCAAAGAAGCCAACAGCGGAGAACTGGCACTGAGTGTGCTCAAGGCACAGGGACAGGCGCTGGGAGCTGAAACCTACCTGTATGTTGTGGATACCAAAACCGGTAAGGTGATGGGGCATCCGACGGCAAAAAGCGTCAAAGACATCAACCTGAAAACAGACAGCGGCGTCATGTTGCCGGGAATGTTCCAAAACGGGCAGGGAATCAAATACAGCCTGGACAATGGGGCCCGTATTGGGACCGGGGTTGCGGTTGGCGGCACTCCCTGGGTAGCTGTTGTCTCACAGGACACTGCCGAGGCGCAGGACTTTTATAATGCCTATCTGGTTAAAATCGCCTGGCAAACTGGCCTGATTATTGTTGCCTTTATGGTTGTCCTTTTGGGGGCATCGCGAGTGATGCTTCGCCAGACCCAGTATATCAGCGACTCGGTAAAGAGACTTGCAGAGCGCGATCTCAGTGTTGAGGTCGATATGGACTGCAAGGATGAGTACGGCGATATTGCACGGGAGATTGAGCGGGCAAGACTGCGTCTTCTGGATGTTGTGAAAATGCAGCGTGATTCTTCCGCAGAATTGGGCGGTCACAGTGAAATCATGACTATCAGCATGGAGGAGACCAGGGAGTCCGCCAAGGAGCAGTTTAAGGAAATTGACCAGCTGGCCTCTGCAATGAGTGAAATGAGCTCTACCGTGCAGAATGTTGCAGAGCATGCCAGAACCGCTTCAGCGGCGACGGAAGGTTCCAAGCAACAGGCTGAGCGGGGACAGGGGTTTGTCAGCTCCACCATCAGTACCATCAACCAGCTCTCTTCTGATATCCGTGAATCAGCAGAAGCCGTCAACCAGGTGGATGCGAGCGTTGACAAGATCAGCAGCGTCATCGTGACTATCCAGGGGATTTCGGAGCAAACCAACCTGCTGGCACTGAATGCGGCCATTGAAGCTGCCCGAGCCGGTGAAGCCGGGCGTGGTTTTGCCGTGGTGGCAGATGAGGTGCGCAACCTTGCCCAGAACACCCAGAAAGCGACGGTAGAGATCCAGGAGATGATCAGCCAGCTGCAGCAAAATGCCCGTAGTGCGGTATCCCTCATGGAGCAAAGTGTGGTGGAAGCGGCGGACAGTGTGGAGTCTGTCTCCAATGCCGGTGAAGAGCTTGAGAAGATCGTCCACGATATTGACCAGGTTAACGACATGAACTTCCATATTGCCTCAGCTGCGGAGCAGCAGGCACAGGTTGCCAATGAAATGAATGCCAACCTGTCCAATGTCCGGGAGCTTGTAGAAGCGTCCGTGACAGTAGTGACGGAATTGGCGGAAACAGCGGAGCTTATCCAGAAGAGTGCGGAAGACTTGGATGGTAAAGTAAAAGCCTTCGTGGTTTAAGCAAGCGTGCCTGGTTAGACGCGGACAGAAAACGGTTTGATCACAGGCTTGAAAAGAGAAGGAACACCCATGCTGAGCGTGGGTGTTTTTTTATGTTATAAAAATGGACATTAGCCCCGAATGAAAAGGAATGCCATGACACTCCCGGATATGCTCCAGAAGCTAGCGGATCGCTACCTTGATACCCTCAATGAAAAGCAGGCGGACAGTCTTGCCCGTTGGCAGGGAGATGAAAGGGCGCGCCTGTCGCGCACGCTGGGGTTAAGTGATTTTATTGCATCGTCCCTTGAGCATGATGAATCGCTGCTGCCCTGGCTGAAAGAGCATGTGGGTGAAGCCGAACGCAATGAGGGTTACCGGGAAACGCTGGAAGAAATTCTTGCCTTGCAGGCAGATGAAAACGGGGCAATGCGTGAACTTCGCCGATTCCGCCGCCGGGAGATGGTCTGGCTGGCATGGAAGGATTTCAACGGCGAGATTGCACTGGAATCCGGCCTCAATCACCTTTCTGAACTTGCTGAGGCAATGATTATAGAGAGCTACCACTGGCTGTATGCAGACTGCTGCAAACAGTGGGGTACACCGACCAATGCGATGGGAGAACCCCAGCCAATGCTGATCCTTGGTATGGGCAAACTTGGCGGTGGTGAGCTTAACTTTTCCTCTGATATTGACCTGATTTTTACCTACCCGGAAAACGGTGAAACCCAGGGAGCCCGCAGAAGTATTGCCAACCCTCAGTTTTTCACCCGCCTTGGTCAGCGCCTTATTAAGCTGCTGGACCAGCAGACCTTTGACGGCTTCTGCTACCGGGTCGATATGCGCCTGCGCCCGTTTGGCGACAGTGGCCCCTTGGTGATGAGCTTCGCTGCACTGGAGGACTACTACCAGGAGCAGGGCCGTGACTGGGAACGCTACGCCATGATTAAAGCCCGGGTAATGGGCAGGGAGCAGTTTGAGTGCTACCAGGAGCTTCGCCAGTTGCTCCGCCCGTTTGTGTTCCGCCGTTATATTGATTTCAGTGCTGTGCAGTCCCTGCGCCGGATGAAGGCGATGATCTCAAGTGAAGTGCGCCGCCGCGGTCTGCACGACAATATCAAGCTTGGCCCCGGTGGGATCCGGGAGATCGAGTTTATCGCCCAGTCTTTCCAGTTGATCCGCGGTGGGCGGGAACCCTCGCTCCGTAAACGGGGGTTACTGGAAACCTTGCAGGCTGTGGGCGATCTCGGTCTGTTGCCCGAGGGGGATGTGGTCGGGTTAAAAAATGCCTACCTGTTCCTGCGCCGGATGGAAAACCTGCTCCAGGCTATTGCAGACAAACAGACCCAGACCTTACCGGATACCGAACGGGATCAGGCAAGGCTGCACATTGCCATGGGCTACGACAGCTGGGATGGGATGATGGCCGCCCGCCAACAACATATGGACATAGTGCATGATGTGTTCGACAGCCTGATCGGTGATGATGAGCAGGAAACAGAAAGTGATGTTCCTCCCGCCTGCCAGGAGCTGTGGGACATGGCGAGCCGGGATCCGGAAATACTGGCATCAATTTTCACTGATACCGGCGTGTCATGCCCGGAAGCCATGGCAGCAAGGCTGTCCTATTTTAAAAAGGAGCTGGCGAAACGGACGCTGGGTCCCCGCGGGCGTGAGGTACTTAACCGCCTGATGCCAAAACTGCTTGCCAAGGTGGTAGAGCCGGGGCTTTCCTGCCCGGAAGAGCTGCTTGGCCGCCTTACCCACCTGATTGTCCGTATCGCTTCCCGCACGACCTACATGGAACTGCTGGATGAGCACCCGGCGGCCATTGCCCAGTTGGTTCGCCTGTGCGCCGCCAGCCCGATGGTGGCAGAGAAACTGTCTACCTACCCGGTGCTGCTGGATGAGCTTCTCGACCCAAGAGAGCTGTATAACCCGCTGCCACTCGACCAGTACAAGACTGAGTTACGTGAGTTCCTGGCCCGGATCCCGGAAGAGGATATGGAGCAACAGATGGAAGCGCTGCGCCAGTTCAAGCAGATCCAACTGCTGAAGATTGCCGCTGCTGACATTGCCGGTGTCCTGCCCCTGATGAAGGTGAGTGACCACTTAACCTACCTGGCGGAGGCTATTATTGATGCCGCCGTCGGTCAGGCATGGGTGCAGACTGCTGCCAAGTACGGCGAGCCTTCCCACCTGTCCGGGCGTGACGGCCGGGGCTTTGCAGTTATCGGTTACGGTAAGGTAGGTGGCTGGGAGCTGGGCTATGGGTCAGACCTCGATGTGGTGTTTATCCATGACTGCCCAGACAACGTTTATACCAACGGCAAAAAGGAAATTGACGGACGCCAGTTTTACCTGCGCCTTGCGCAGCGGGTTGTCCACCTGTTCTCAACACGGACAGCCTCCGGTGTGCTTTACGAGCTGGATACCCGGCTGCGCCCGTCCGGTACGTCCGGTATGTTGGTGACAACACTGGAGTCTTTCCGTGAATACCAGGAGCAGGAAGCCTGGACCTGGGAGCACCAGGCACTGGTACGTGCACGTATGGTATACGGGGATCCGCAGCTTGCTGACGGGTTTGAAAAGGTACGCCATGAAATCCTCTGCGCTGAGCGGGATACTGAAAAGCTCCGCAAGGAAGTGGCCGAGATGCGTGAAAAAATGCGTGAACACCTTGGCAGCAAAACCGCCGGAGTCTTTAAGATCAAGCAGGACAGGGGCGGCATTACAGACATCGAATTTATCGCCCAGTACCTGGTGCTGAACCACAGCGGCAAAGAGCCTAAACTGACCCGCTGGAGCGATAACGTCCGTATCTTTGAGGACTGTGCCAATTACGGCATTGTCGAGGAGGGGCAGGCGATAGCCCTTCGAGATACCTACGTCACCTTGCGCGATAAGATGCACCGCCTGGCCCTTGCCGGTAACGATGCGGAAGTGCCGGATTCCACGCTGGTGGATGAGCGAAACGTAGTGTCAGAGGCATGGGACAACTGGCTGGCAGGGGAGCAATCAACAGAGTAAAACATGGGGTAGCGACACACTGTGTGGTGAGACGAAAGTGTTCGGCTATTGCCCTGACTCACGACTCGCCTCTCGCCACGCTGCTTTAACCAAAAAAGGTGCTTTTAGCACCTCAGACTGCTGACAAAGCCCTAGCCATTTGGCTGGGGCTTTGATCTAATAAGGGATAAGCAAATCAATCATGGATGTGGTGACATGCTTAAAGACCCTGGCCCTCAACAATATGAAATTGAGATGGTGACACTCGAACAGTTGGTCCCCAAAAACCATCTCGTTCGCAAAATCGATGCTGCCGTCGACTTTGAATTTATCCGCGACGAAGTCGCCCACCTCTATTGCCACAACAATGGCCGCCCTGCGATAGACCCCGTTCGCCTGTTCAAAATCCTGCTCCTTGGCTTCCTCTTCGGCGTCAAAAGTGAACGCCAGCTCGTTAAAGACATCGAGGTCAATATCGCTTACCGCTGGTTCCTGCGGATGTCGCTCACTGAAAAGGTGATTGATGCGTCCACCTTGAGCCAGAACCGCCGCCGTCGCTTCAACGGTACCGATATCTTTGAGCGCCTCTTCATCCGTATCGTCGAACAGGCGATGAACAAAGGCATGGTCGATGGACGCGTCTTGTTTACCGACAGCACTCACCTGAAAGCCAATGCCAACAAACGTAAATACCGTAACGAACGGGTGAAACAAAACGTCAGCGCTTATGCCGAGCTGTTAGATGAAGCGGTTGAAGCTGACCGTGCAGCGGAAGGAAAACGCCCGCTCAAGCCGAAAGATGCTCACATCGAGAAAAACACCAAAGTCAGCACCACCGACCCAGAAAGCGGGTTTATGACACGGGACCAAAAGCCCCAGGGCTTCTTCTACCTTGACCATCGCACCGTCGACGGCAAACACGGCATCATCCTCGACACCCATGTCACGCCGGGCAATGTGAATGACGCCCAACCGTATATCACCCGTCTGGATACCACGTTAGCGCGCTTTACGCTCTCGCCTATCGCCGCCGGGCTTGATGCCGGTTACTTCACCGCTACTATCTGCCATGAACTGGAGCAGCGCCAAATCCTGCCGGTCATGGGATACCGCCGGCCTCACCGTACAAAGAATCCTATCAAGAAAAAGCACTTCCGTTACGACAAAGAGACGGACCGCTATCTCTGTCCTCAGGGGCAGGCACTGGTCTACAAGACCACCAACCGACAAGCTTACCGTGAATATCACTCAAACCCGCAGACATGCAAAACCTGTCCACTGCGTGCTGATTGCACCAAGAGTGAAAACCACAAACGGGTGATAACCCGGCACCTGTTCGAGAAATCGGTTGAGAATGCCAATGCCCTGAGACTGACCACTTGGGGTAAGAAAGTGTACCGACGACGGGCAGAGACGGTGGAGCGAAGCTTCGCGGATGCCAAACAACACCATGGCCATCGCTATGCGAGGTTCCGTGGCCTGTTGAAAGTACAAATCCAGTGCTTCCTGGCCGCAGCGGCACAGAACATCAAAAAGATAGCCCTGATGGAGGCTTATCTTCGCAAAATTGGGCTCAATGCGCGCCAAATAGTCCAGAGAGTGATGCAATTTAGCGTCTATGGGCTAAAAGCGGCCTGAACATAACAATATGGAAAAATAGCGCGATCGCGGCCTTCGGCCGCTAACAAAAGAAAACCCCGCTTGAAAAAGCGGGGTTAGTCAGCAATCTGAGGTGCTTTTAGCACCTTTTTTCATAGAAGCCATAACCTAGTATAGCGAGGGGTCACCTTCCGGCCGGGTCTTGAACCGGCGGTGTAGCCACATGTACTGCTCCGGTGCCCGCATAATTGAATGCTCTATGGCTTTGTTCATATACGCCGCGGCGTTGTCCGGGTCATTGTGCGGGAACGCGTCCAGCGGTTCATCAATTTTCAGCGTATAGCCTTTTCCTTGGCGGTCCTTAGTGAAAGTGAAAGGTACCAACGCGCAACCGGACGCATCAGCCAGCAGGCTGGTGCCGGTAGTGGTACACGCTTTTTCCACGGCAAACAGCGGAGCAAAGGTACTGCGTCGGCGGCCATAATCATGGTCTGGTGCGTACCACAGGCGTTTGCCGTATTTAAGATCATACAGCATGCCTTTCACATCCTTGCGGTCGCGCATTCCCGGGTTTGAACGTGAGCGTCCCCGAAACTGGATCCAGTCAAACACCGGGTTGTCATTCGGGCGGTATACCCCGATCCCCGGGGTTTCGAGTCCAAATGCGCGGGCACCGAGCTCAAGGTTCAGGTTGTGAATCGCAATCAGCAGAGCGCCTTTCCCTTCGGCTTCCAGTTTGTGGAGGTGTTCCAGCCCTTCGTATTTCACATGCTTACGCACGCGCCAGTCTGGCCAGAACCAGGCCGCGGCAGTATCAAACAGTGCCATACCGGTATGGCGAAAATTCTCTTCCACCATTTTCTCGCGCTGGGCGGCTGTTAGGTGGGGAAAGCACAGTTCCAGGTTTCGGCGGGCTACCTTTACCCGGCTTTTCATTGCTTTCATTAATAGTTTGCCGAGGCCACGGCCCAGCATTTGCTGTACTCGGTAAGGCAGCCAGCTTGCAGCATACATCAGTGCCAGTCCAACCCAGGTATGCAGGTAGCGAGGGTTAAGGAAAGACCAGCGAAAACGGGGTGCTTCGAATTTGCTCATGTCAGCCGGATGTCAGTCAATTTCGTCAAAGACGGCCATTGTAGCTTAACCGTAAAAAAAATCAGCAATTGGGACCATAGCTCTCCTTACCTGTATGGGTGGTTATGGTAAACTCCTGCCCTGAAATTGTTCAGTGGAGAGCCTTATGATACTCACGCTACCTGATTACGATCAGTCCCGTGTTCTGGTTATCGGAGACGTGATGCTGGATCGTTACTGGTATGGTCCTACCGGCAGGATTTCCCCGGAAGCCCCGGTACCGGTTGTGCGCATCAACAAGAGTGAAGAGCGTCCCGGTGGTGCTGCAAACGTTGCTATGAACGTTGCTGCTCTGGGTGGCCATGCTCAGCTTATCGGCCTGACCGGCGAAGATGAACCGGCTGCCGTGCTGACAAAGCAACTGGGTGAGTTGAATGTAGGGTGCAACTTTGTTGCTGTCCCTGGCTGCCCGACCATCACCAAGCTGCGTGTAATGAGCCGTAACCAGCAGCTGATTCGTCTCGATTTTGAGGAAGGCTTCCTCAATGTGACTGAAGAGTCCCTGCTGGCGCCGATGCGTAAGGCTATCGCCAACAGCAAGGCGGTCATTTTCTCAGATTACGCCAAGGGTGCCCTTGAGCACGTTCAGGCGATGATCAAGGTGGCTCGTGAGGCCGGTGTGCCAAGCCTAGTCGACCCGAAAGGTGCTGACTTTGAACGCTACCGCGGCGCAACCCTGCTGACGCCGAACATGAATGAGTTCGAAGCAGTTGTTGGTGCTGTGAAGGACGAAAACGACCTGGTGGCCAAAGCTCTCCAGGTGGTTGAGCGTTTTGAGCTGGATGCCCTGCTGGTAACCCGCAGTGAAAACGGCATGAGCCTTATCCGCCCGGGACAGGAGCCCCTGCACCTGCCGACTCTGGCGAAAGAAGTTTACGATGTGACCGGTGCCGGAGATACCGTGATTTCTGTGCTGGCTGCATCACTGGCTGCCGGTTCTTCTATGGATATCGCCTGTGCGTTGGCAAATGCTGCTGCCGGTGTGGTTGTCGGCAAGCTGGGTACTTCGACCCTTAACCGCCTTGAACTGACCGAAGCAATCTCCGGTGGTCACGATACCGGGTTCGGTGTGATTAACGAACAGCAGCTCAAGCTCGCCGTAGAAGTGGCTAACAGCCGCGGTGAGAAAGTAGTGATGACCAACGGTTGTTTCGACATCCTGCATGCCGGCCATGTGGCTTACCTCAACGAGGCAGCCAAGCTGGGTGACCGTCTGATTGTGGCGGTAAACACTGATGAATCGGTTCGCCAGTTGAAAGGTCCTGAGCGTCCTATCAACCCTGTTGAGCGTCGTATGGCTGTTCTGGCTGGCCTGTCAGCCGTTGACTGGGTGGTGCCATTTTCAGAGGAAACGCCTCAACGCCTTATCAGTGAAGTATTGCCTAATCTGCTGGTAAAAGGCGGCGACTACAAGCCGGAAGAAATTGCTGGCGGTAAGGAAGTGATTGCCAACGGTGGTGAAGTGAAAATCCTCACATTTGAGGACGGGTGCTCTACTACCGAAATCATTAACAAGATCCGAAACTGAGGCAATTAACCCAGTGTTTAAAAAGCGCCAGTTGGCGCTTTTTTTGTTTCTGCCTGATGTGGTTGATGAGATTGGTTGCGCAGTGAACAGATGACATTCTGCCAGATACTGTGATTGTGGGAATGATTTTCCTGGTATCTATTCACCGGGTTTCTAAAAAAACAAAAAAGCACCCGAAAGTGCCTTTTTTGTTTAAAAAACCAGCAATGATTTAGCTCTTTTTAGCTTTGACCAGGCCAGCATTGATGTCCAGAACGTCCTGCTCGTTCAGGGTACCCACTGCCTGGCGCAGTTGAAGCACGCTCAGGATGTAGTCATAACGGGCATCTGACAGGTTACGGTTGGCATCGTAAAGGCGGCGGGTTGCATCCAGTACGTCAACGATAGTACGGGTTCCCACATCGTAACCGGCTTCAGTCGCTTCCAATGCTGACTGGGCAGAAACAACGGTCTGCTGGTAAGCCCGGAGAGCACCGATGTTGGCATTGATATTGTTGTAGAACGCCCGGACGTCTTTCACCGTGCTGCGGTAAGTCTGCTCCAGAGCCTCGGAGGACTCGACATAGGCAAACTGGGCCGCTTTGGTTTGGGCTGTTACACCGCCACCAGAATAAATAGGCACTTCCAGGTTAATGCCTGCGGTGAATTCACCAAAGTTGTCTTGTACTCCTGGTGGAGTACCGTGTTCATAGTTTGTATCGTTCAAGCCGTAGCCTGCTGTAAACATAAGGCTTGGCAGGTGACCGGTTTCAGCCAGGGAAATCTGTTCTTTGGCACCGTCACGGCCAATGCGTGCTGCCAGCAGGTTCAGGTTCTGCTCTTCAGCTGTTTTAACCAGCTCCTGGACTGATTTGTCTGGGCGGCTGGTAGAGAAACGCTTGGTATCCAGCTCGCTCAGGTCCTTGTTTGCCTGGCCGGTAATTTCACGCAGTGCTTCGTAGCTGTTGGTAACGCTGTTTTCTGCCAGGATTTCGTTGGCCAATACGGAGTCAAACTGTGCTTGTGCATCATGCACGTCAGTAATGGCGGTCAGGCCCACTTCGAAACGCTGCTTGGTCTGCTCAAGCTGGCGGCCAACAGCCGCTTTCTCAGCACGGACAAACTCCAAGTTGTCTGCAGCGCGGAGCACGTTGAAATATGACTGGGCAACACGGAGAATCAGTCCCTGCTGGGTAGCCGCATACACAGCGTCTACCTGGCGGTAGTTGATTTCGGCGATATCGCGGTTAATCCAGCTTGATTGTTCGAAAAGCTGCTGGCTCAGGTTGATGGAGCCGTTCAGGGTATTGGTATCACGGCTGTCGATATCGCTGTTGCGAGAGATGTTATAACCGGCTTTGAGGCTGATTTGTGGCAACAGGGCCGCACGGTTAGCATCAATGGATTCGAACGCCGCATTCTTGCGTGCTTCGGCCTGCAGCAATTGGGGATCATTTTGCTTGGCCTGCTGATAGATTTGCGCAAGGTCATCAGCAACAGCCCATGAGCTGAAGCTACCCAGCGCGATGCTGACAGCGAAAGGAAGCAATTTCTTCATACTCTTATCCCTAATTCTATAAGGTCTTAAATTCTGGCAGATAGTCTATCGTAAGCGTGCCAAGTTGGAATCGATTTTACATGAATTTACTCATTTTTTGACCGATTCAGACCAATTGTCTCCAATGAGATTAACTATTCTTATAATCTTTATCTAGGAAGTTGAGATATCTCATTGCTTAGCAGAGGCGTGAGTGGTAATTATTCCGCTTCTCACGCTCGGCGACCGGAGGCAAGGTTTGGCATCAGGAGTATATTCACCCACGTTCACCCGTGACGATGCGGAAGTAACCGCTGTAGAGACTGTCTATGACGGTTATTTCAAGATGCATAAGTATGCTTTTCGTCACCGCCTGTTTTCCGGTGGCTGGAGTGAAGTGATAGAACGCGAGCTGTTTGAGCGTGGCCATGCCGTTGCCGTATTGCCATATGATCCGGTATCAGACCGGGTTGTGATGGTGGAGCAAATCCGGGTTGGTGCCATGGTTGCCGGCCAGTCGAGCTGGCAGTTGGAAATTGTTGCCGGGGTGATTGATAAAGGGCAGACGTCTGAGCAGGTGGCTTACCGCGAAGCAGAGGAAGAAGCCGGTTTGCAGGTTGAGTCCCTCCAGAAAATCACCCGCTATATGTCCAGCTCCGGTGGGTGTTCCGAATCCCTGGATGTTTACCTTGGCATTGTGGATGCAGGGAAAGCAGAGGGGATTCACGGTTTGCCTGAGGAGGGAGAGGACATCCTGGTGCATGTGCTGTCCCGTGAGGAGGCTTACAAGCTGGTGGAGAATGGCACCATTGAAAATGCAGCGTCTATTATTGCAATCCAGTGGCTGCAGCTTCACCATCAGCGGCTGCGTGAAAATGCTAAGGTAATATCCGGCAGTTAATATTGCCGGGTAAAACATTATTCAAGAAAGGAGTGTAACTGTTGAACCATCGCTACCATGTCGACTTTCCGGCGCTGATGCGAATGTATGAGACCAATTATGCTAAGTTGGTCAGGCTTTTGCCGCACGGGGATGATGTGGGAGATACTCGCAGTTACGATATCCACGGAAGTTGCTACGACATAGAAATAGAAGAATCGACCCGTTACACCACTTTAGTCACCATTCGCCTTAAAGGCTCGTTACCTGAGTATCTGCGCCCGTCTATGACGGTGCGGCTCTACCATGATGCCAGGGTTGCAGAAGTGTGTAGCAGTCAGCAGATTTCGGCGCTCAAGGCGCGCTATGATTATCCGAATCCTCGCATGCTGGTCAGGGATGAAAAACATCAGGTTAACCAGTTTCTTTCCGACTGGTTGGCTCATTGCATACGAAGCGGAATCGTGAAGGATTCCATGTACTAAGACGAAGTAAGACAGGGCCAGATTAACTTGCAGGTTTGCTACTTGGACAAAAAGAAACACGAAAGCATTACTCTGTTGCAGCTTACCGATACCCATCTCTATGCCGACCCGGCGGGTAATCTCCTCGGTGTTAACACACTGGACAGTTTCCATGCGGTACTGGAAGCAGTAGATGATGCCAACATCGCCTTTGATGCGATTGTTGCGACCGGCGACATCTCTCAGGATCACTCTGACGTTTCCTACCAGCGCTTTGCAGATGGCATTACCCGCTGGACACAACCTTGTTACTGGTTGCCAGGGAACCATGACTACCAACCTGAGATGGAAAGCATCCTGAATGCGGCGCAATTGCACCGGGGCAACATAGTGAACCTGGGGGAGTATTGGCAAATGGTTATGCTCGACAGCCAGGTACCGGGTGTCCCGCACGGTGAGCTTTCAGACAGCCAATTTGAAATGCTTGAGAATGCGCTCTCCAATGCCGGCGAAAAGCATATACTGGTTCTTCTTCACCACCACCCCATTGCTGCCGGCAGTGCTTGGTTGGATCAGCACCAACTGCACAACAATGAGCGGTTTTGGGAGATTGTCAGTGCCTATCCTCATGTAAAAGGTGTGGTGTGTGGACATATCCACCAGGCTCTGGATTATGAATACCAGGGAGTGCGGGTTATGGCATCGCCGTCAACTTGCATCCAGTTTATGCCTGACTCCGACAACTTCGCCCTGGATCTGCAAAACCCGGGCTGGCGTACCCTTACCCTGAATGCCGATGGTTCGATGGACTCAGGTGTCTTCCGCATTGAGGGTGTTATCTTTAGCCCTGACTTACAGTCCGGCGGTTACTGACATGTTGTCCTGCATCCTTTATATCCACGGTTTCAACAGCTCCCCAAAATCGGTAAAGGCGGCGCTGGTCCGTGATTACTGCCTGGAAAGCCGCCCGGAGCTCAGGGTCGAGGTACCGCAGCTCTTCAGTGAACCGCAAAAGGCTATTTCACAGCTTTGCGAATTGGTAGAGAGCCTGTTGCGTGACGGATATAATATCGGCCTTGCCGGAAGCTCGCTGGGCGGCTACTACGCTACATTCCTTGCAGAAAAATATCACCTGAAGGCGGCACTTGTTAATCCTGCCGTCAAGCCTTATGAGCTGCTCCTGGACTACCTCGGCAGGCAGGAAAACCCGTATACCGGAGAGGTTTACGAGGTCACAGAGGAACACATTGACCAACTCAAGGCGGTAGATGTTTCCGCGCCGGGTACACCCGAACATTTCTGGCTGTTACAGCAAGAGGGGGATGAGGTGTTAGACTATCGTCAGGCAGTCGCCAAATATGCCGGTTGCAGGCAAACAGTTGAACCGGACGGTGACCACAGTTTTGTCGGTTTTGAGAGATATTGTGCCGAAATAGTGCAGTTTCTCTCACCAGCTGCATAAGCATTAAATTGTTCAATAAAGAATTTCATGTGAAGCCTCTGGCTTCACTTTTCGTTTTCCTGAAGCCTTTGGAATTTATTTTTAGTAAATCCCGCCTGAGCTTGATCTGACCCTGAGGAATCAGGGCGCATCCCTTGACAAGCCGAGGCAGCTTCTTAACCATGTGACAAAATTCACTCAGTCAAAGCGCTATGACACAGACCTATAACGCAGGATCCATTGAGGTACTGAACGGACTTGAGCCCGTCCGGAGACGCCCCGGTATGTATACCGACACCACGCGTCCGAACCATTTGGGGCAAGAGGTTATCGATAACAGTGTCGATGAGGCACTGGCTGGCCATGCCAGCAAGGTTGATGTGATTCTCCACGATGACCAGTCACTGGAAGTTATTGATGACGGCCGCGGTATGCCGGTCGATATCCACCCTGAAGAAGGGGTGTCCGGTGTCGAATTGATCCTTTGTAAACTGCACGCAGGTGGTAAGTTCTCCAACAAGAACTACCAGTTCTCAGGTGGTTTGCACGGGGTAGGTATCTCTGTGGTGAACGCCCTGTCCTCCCGCGTGGAAGTGTCAGTTAAGCGTGACGGCAATATTTACGATATCGCATTCGAACACGGTGACAAGGTTCAGGAGCTGACCGTAACAGGTACCTGTGGCCGCCGTGCCCGCGGTACCCGAGTCCGTTTCTGGCCGGATGCCTCCTACTTTGATACCCCTAAGTTTTCTGTCACCCGCCTTAAGAGCATCCTTAAAGCGAAAGCGGTTCTGTGTCCGGGGCTGGAAATCAATTTCACCGACCACAACACCGGCGAAAAGGTCACCTGGCATTACCAGGACGGCCTGAAAGACTATTTGGCTGAAGGTGTGAAGGGCTTTGAAGTCCTCCCGGCTGAACCGTTTGTCGGTGTGTTTTCCGGTGCGACTGAAGCGGCTGACTGGGCGGTTATCTGGTTGCCGGAAGGCGGAGACCTGATCGGCGAAAGCTACGTCAACCTTATCCCTACCCCGCAGGGTGGTACCCATGTGAACGGTATGCGCCAGGGGCTTTTGGATGCGATGCGGGAATTCTGTGAATACCGCAACCTGCTGCCCCGTGGCGTGAAGCTGACTGCAGATGATATCTGGGAACGCTGTGCCTACGTGTTGTCGGTGAAAATGCAGGATCCGCAGTTTGCCGGCCAGACCAAGGAACGCCTTTCTTCACGCCAGTGTGCGGCCTTCGTATCCGGCGTGGTGAAAGATGCCTTCAGCCTGTGGCTGAACGAGCGCCCACAGATTGCCGAACAACTGGCGGAAGTCTGTATTGCCAACGCTCACCGGCGTATGCGTGCAGCCAAGAAAGTCGTGCGCAAGAAGATCACCAGTGGCCCGGCATTGCCTGGCAAGCTGACTGACTGCTCCCAGCAGGATCTGGCCCGTACCGAGCTCTTCCTTGTGGAGGGTGACTCAGCGGGTGGCAGTGCCAAGCAGGCACGCGACCGTGAATTCCAGGCCATTATGCCGCTGCGCGGTAAGATCCTGAACACTTGGGAAGTGTCAGCGGATCAGGTGCTGGGCTCCCAGGAAGTCCACGATATTTCCGTTGCCCTGGGTATCGACCCGGACAGCGATGACCTCTCCGGCCTGCGCTACGGCAAGGTGTGTATCCTCGCCGATGCGGACTCTGACGGCCTGCACATTGCAACGCTGCTTTGCGCCCTGTTTGTGAAGCACTTCAGCGCGCTGGTCACTGCCGGTCACGTATACGTCGCCATGCCTCCACTGTACCGTATCGACTGCGGTAAAGAGGTGTTCTATGCACTGGATGATGAAGAAAAAGCCGGTGTCCTTGAGCGCCTGAGTAACAAGCGTGCCAAGATTGACGTCCAGCGATTCAAGGGTCTGGGTGAGATGAACCCGATGCAGCTTCGCGAGACCACCATGGATCCGAATACCCGCCGACTGGTACAGCTGACCATTGATGATCAGAGTGAAACTGACAAGATGATGGATATGCTGCTGGGTAAGAAACGTGCCGAAGACCGCCGCAGCTGGCTGCAGGAAAAAGGCGACATGGCTGAGCTGGAAGTTTAAGCGAGATTACGGGATAAACGATGACCGACATAATTTACGATGGCGTAGAACAGATGCCATTGCGGCGCTTCACCGAAGACGCCTACCTGAACTATTCCATGTACGTCATCATGGACCGGGCACTGCCCTTCATAGGTGACGGTTTAAAACCGGTACAGCGCCGTATTATCTACGCGATGTCTGAACTCGGCCTGAGCGCGACGGCCAAGTACAAAAAATCTGCCCGTACTGTGGGTGACGTGCTGGGTAAATACCACCCGCACGGTGACTCCGCGTGTTACGAAGCCATGGTGCTGATGGCACAGCCTTTCTCTTACCGCTACCCGCTGGTAGACGGCCAGGGTAACTGGGGTGCACAGGACGATCCTAAGTCCTTTGCGGCAATGCGTTATACCGAAGCTCGCCTGTCGCGCTTCTCAGAAGTGCTGCTGTCTGAACTGGGGCAGGGTACGTCTGACTGGACCCCGAACTTTGACGGCACCATGAAGGAGCCGAAGTCACTGCCAGCCCGCCTGCCGCATATCCTGCTGAACGGGGTAACCGGTATTGCTGTGGGCATGGCAACCGACATCCCGCCGCATAATGCCCGCGAAGTGGCCAATGCGGCGGTTGCCCTGCTGGAAAACGGCAAGGCTGACCTTGATGAGCTGATGGAGCACGTTAAAGGCCCGGATTACCCGACCGAAGCGGAAATCATCACGCCAAAGACTGAGCTCAAGAAGATCTACAAAGGTGGCCGTGGCAGCATCAAGATGCGTGCGCTTTGGCACAAGGAGAACGGTGACATTGTTATCACCGCGCTTCCTCACCAGGTATCCGGCGGTAAGGTGCTGGAGCAGATTGCAGCGCAAATGCGCGCCAAGAAGCTGCCGATGGTGGAAGACCTGCGTGATGAATCTGACCACGAGAACCCAACCCGTATCGTGATCGTACCGCGCTCTAACCGCGTAGACTCAGACCAGTTGATGAACCACCTGTTCGCCTCAACTGAGCTGGAGCGCAGCTACCGAGTCAACCTGAACATGATTGGCCTGGATGGCCGCCCGGCAGTAAAAGGCCTGGTGGAAATCCTGTCTGAGTGGCTGGTGTACCGCCGCGAAACCGTGCGCCGCCGTCTGCAGTACCGCCTGGATAAAGTGCTGGCCCGCCTGCACATCCTGGAAGGTTTGCTGGTTGCTTACCTCAACATTGATGAAATTATCGAGATCATCCGTACCGAGGAAGATCCGAAAGCAGAATTGATGAACCGCTTTGGCCTCAGTGAAAAGCAGGCTGAAGCCATCCTTGAAATCAAGCTGCGCCAGTTGGCCAAGCTGGAAGAGATCAAGATCCGTGGTGAGCAGGATGAACTGAGCAAAGAGCGCGACAAGCTTGAGCAACTGCTGGGCTCTGAGCGCCGGATGAGCACCCTGCTGAAGAAAGAGATCCTGGCTGACGCCGAGAAATACGGCGATGACCGTCGCTCCCCTCTGGTTGAGCGAGCAGAAGCCAAAGCACTGACCGAACGTGAACTGGTACCAAGTGAATCCATCACTGTCGTGCTGTCTGACAAAGGCTGGGTGCGCCATGCCAAGGGCCATGAAGTCGACCCGGGCACACTGAGTTACAAGGCCGGTGACCAGTACCTGGCCCATGCCCGTGGACGCAGCAACCAACCGGCTGTGTTTATCGGTACCGATGGCCGTAGCTATGCGCTGGAATCCCACACCCTGCCGTCAGCGCGCAGCCAGGGTGAGCCGGTCACCGGACGCCTGAACATTGCGGCAGGCACCCATGTGCGCCAGTTGCTGATGGCAGAAAATGACCAGCGTATGCTGCTGGCATCTGATGCCGGATATGGTTTTGTGTGCCAGTTTGAGGATTTGGTGTCCAAGAACCGTAATGGTAAGGCACTGTTGTCGCTGCCGGAAAATGCTGAGGTGATGCCACCGCAGCGTATTGGCAATGTGGATGAAGATGAGATCATGGCCATCAGCAATGAAGGCCGGATGTTGCTCTTCCCGCTCAAAGATCTTCCGCAGCTTGGTAAAGGTAAGGGTAACAAGATCATCAATATCCCGGCAGCCCGCTCCAAGGCTCGGGAAGAGATGCTTTCACACCTTGTGGTGTTGCCGCCAAATGCGACGGTTACCCTTCATGCGGGCAAGCGTAAGATGACCCTCAAACCGAGTGACCTGGATAACTTCCGTGGTGAGCGAGGCCGGAGGGGTAGTATGCTGCCACGAGGCCTGCAACGGGTAACAAATATCGAGATTGAGTTACCGCCTGCTATCAAGGAAGAAGAATAATCTACCCTTCACAACAAACCCTCTTCGGAGGGTTTGTTTTTGCATGTTGCGTAAAAATATCTTAGGAAAACCTCCTTGATTAAAACCTCAACAATTCTTGCTGAAACCCCCTGCATCTTGAGGTTGTTGCGTATATACTAGCGCACAGTTGTAAGCTTAGGAGTGTGCCATGATGTTCATCCCGCGACTGCTGGCAGTCTTGGTTTTCGCAGTCGCTATCTTTGTGTTTGGTTGCGGATATTGTTTGTTGAGTCCGCGAAACCCGAAACACGTGTACACCTTTGGACGCCTGTTCGGAAAACTGCACAAACTGTTCGGTATCAAGCTGGATCTCCGCCTGCCGGAAAATGCGCATGATTTCGGCCCTTGTGTGTTTATTGCCAACCACCAGAGCAACTGGGATCTCGTGACCATTGCCAATGCCGTGACTCCGGGCGCTGTAACTGTTGGTAAAAAAAGCCTTAAGTGGTTGCCAATATTCGGACAGCTCTATTGGCTGACAGGCAACATCATGATTGACCGTAACAACCGCAGCCGAGCGATTGGTACTATCGGCCAGGTGATCGACAAGATCAAAGAAGACAAAGTCTCCGTCTGGCTGTTCCCGGAAGGCACACGCTCACGCGGACGTGGCCTGCTGCCGTTCAAGACCGGAGCATTCCATGCTGCAGTAGGAGCCGGTGTGCCTATCGTACCTATCGTATGCAGCAGCACCGCCGGTCTTAAAGCCGGTAAATGGGACAATGGGCATGTCATCGTTGAAATGCTTGAGCCTATTTCTACCGAAGGTTTTGGAAAGGAAGGCGTGCGTGAACTGTCCAAAAAGTGCCATGACCTGATGCAGGACAAACTGGCTGAGCTGGACGAAGAGGTTGCCCGGCTTAACGGAGCGCAGAAGCAACCAGCCTAAGGGATTAGACGCAAAGAATTAAAGAGAAGGACATACCACGTATGTCCTTCTTCGTTTGTTCCAATACCCATTTATACCGACCAATACCGTCTGGTTGGTATATCTTTAAGGTACTGATAGAAAAGCCTTCACTCGCTGAAGTGCTGAATGTTTGGGGGAGTTTATGATGTTGAACCAAACGGGAAACCAGGTTGTCCTGGTCGATGAGCATGGAAAGCAAGTTGGGGTGGCAGAAAAGCTGGCTGCCCATGAAGCGGGTCAGTTACACCTGGCCTTTTCTGTCATGATTTACCGCGAAACGGAGCAAGGTGCAGAATACCTGCTTCAGAAGCGTGCGATGGATAAATATCACAGTGGCGGCTTGTGGACCAATACCTGTTGTTCCCATCCGGGTGTGAACGAAACCATTGAGTCCGCAGCCAAACGCCGCCTGTACGAAGAGCTGGGGATAGATGCGCCGTTGCCGTTGGCTTTGGGTGAGCGTTTTATCTACCGGGCTGAACTGGACAATCAGTTGGTTGAGCACGAACTGGACCAGATTGTTCTTTGCCGTGTGGATGAGGTGAGTGTTTACCCAAATCCGGAAGAAGTGATGGATTACCGCTGGTGGCGAAGTGAAGATATCGCCCGAGCCCGCATGGAAGATCCGGCACAATTTACAGCTTGGTTTGGTGATGTGATGGATCGTATCAACCCATCTTTGGCCTGAACCGGCCCCGAACTGAAAACGGCGCCCAAAGGCGCCGTTAGTCTGTCAGCTTTCCCGATTACTTACGAACCGCAATAGCTTCAATCTCAATACCTACATCTTTTGGCAGGCGAGCCACTTCAACGCATGAGCGCGCAGGGTAGTTTGCTACGCCGTGCTCATCGAAAAAGTTGCCATATACTTCATTAACGGTACCGAAGTCGTTCAGATCCTTCACAAATACAGTCATCTTCACGATGTCGCCAACAGTCAGGCCAGAAGCTTCAACCACGGCTTTTACGTTATCCAGAGACTGGCGTGCCTGAGTGGCGATGTCTGCTGCTACTTCACCGGTTTGCGGGTTAACCGGGATCTGTCCGGAAGTCATAACCATGCTTCCCAGGTCAACACCCTGTACATATGGACCGATAGCGGCTGGTGCATTTTCAGTATGCAGTACTTTAGTCATTGGCTGCCTCAGTAATCTTCTTATATTCAAATAAATGCAAAACAAACTCGCCAAATCACGAGCTTGCTGATTATCAGGGTACTTAGTCTGCATCGCTGCCGGGCAGACGTCAAAGGCTTAACGCACCTGTTTACAAGAATCGGCGCAATATCAAAGTTGGGGGACGTGGTTGACTATTTCCTAGTCAGGAAGGCCCCGGAATTAGCCGGGGCCGGGGAGGGGTTAGCGGCGCTCTTTCATGATGTCGCGGGCAAAGACTTTCTCGCAGTATTTGCACTTGAGCTGGATTTCATCGCCTTTGGTGATAACCCGGAAACTGGTGTCTACCGCTGGCTCTACATGGGTAATACAGTTGGTATTGGCGCAACTGAATACCCCGGTAATGTTTTCCGGCAGCGTCAGTGGAAGTTTGGCGACGACTTCATAGTCTTCAATCTTGTTGACCGTCGCATTGGGGGCGTAAAGCGCCAGTTGTTGCGCCTGCTCCGCGCTGAAGAAAACATTTTCTATCTTAATCAGATCCTTGTGCCCGATTGCCGAGGATGGCAGGTTGAGGCCAATAGTTACGCGCTCACTTGTCTTGTGGAGGTTAAACAGGCGGATTACCTTGAAACCGATATTGGCCGGGATATGGTCGATCACGGTGCCGTTTTTAATCGCCTCAACCTGCATCTTGTATTCTTTGGTCATGCTTGTTTCCTCAGATTGTTTCGTTCAGCACCAATGCCAGCAGAGCCTGGCGGGCGTAAATTCCGTTTTCTGCTTGCTGGAAGTAGTAAGCGTACGGCGTTTTGTCGACATCCACGGTGATTTCGTCAACGCGTGGCAGCGGGTGAAGTACCTTGAGGTTCTCCTTGGCGCCTTCAAGCGTTTTTGTATCCAGCACATAGGCTGATTTAATGTGTGCGTACTCTGATTCGTCGAAACGCTCTTTCTGGACACGGGTCATGTAAAGGATGTCCAGCTCTGGTACAACTTCCTCAATGCTCTTGTGAATGCTGTATTCGATACCCGCAGCGTCGAGCTCTTCAAGGATATAATCTGGCATGGCCAGTACATCCGGAGCGATAAAATAGAAGCGGTTGTTGTTGAATTTGGCCAGAGCCTGGGTCAGTGAGTGCACAGTACGGCCATATTTCAGGTCACCGACCATCGCGATGCTGACGTTGTCCAGGCGTCCCTGGGTTTCATAGATACTGAACAGATCGAGCAGAGTCTGGGTCGGGTGCTGGTTGGCACCGTCGCCGCCATTGATAATCGGCACGCCGTTGGAAAACTCGGTTGCCAGGCGGGCTGCCCCTTCTCGGGGATGGCGCATAAAAAATGCATCTACGTAGGAAGAAATCACGCGCACGGAGTCTGCCAGGGTTTCACCTTTCTTTCCTGAAGACGTGTTCCCTGCATCCGGGAAGCCAATCACGCTGCCGCCCAGACGCTGCACAGCAGTCTCAAAAGAGAGGCGGGTGCGGGTGGATGCCTCGAAGAAGCAGCTGGCCACGACCTTGTGTTGCAACAGGGTTGGACGTGGGGTTGCCTTGATGCTGCCTGCCGTTTCCACAATCAGTTCGAGCTCATCTCGGGACAGTTCCGGAATCGAAATGATGTGCTTTTTGTACAGCGTATTCGCCATGACTCTCTTCCCTTTGTACGTTGAACCTAATCCGGTTCAGTTTGCGAAACCCAAAAAAAAGCCTCCCATTCAGGAGGCTTTTTTTAACGGTAATACGGGGAGAACAAAAACAGAAACCCCTGCCACTGCGTGGTGAAATGCGGTGCATTTTTTCAGGTTTCTAACAGGCATTCTTTTTGTTCTCCAGACAAATTGCGGGGGATTATACCGGGATTTGGCGCTGGCGCAAGCGTTTGCCTTTCAGGGCTACGTATATTTATGGCAATTTGCGGTGACAGGCCGGGTTTTGTCTGATTGTTGTTATTTTCTTTATATTTTATAGTGTTACAAAAACGCAGCCGCTGTGGCTGCGTCTTTTTGGGGGGATGCTCAGCTGCCGAGGGTGGCAACCATCACTGCCTTGATGGTATGCATGCGGTTTTCTGCTTCATCGAAGACAATCGAATATTCAGACTCAAACACGTCTTCAGTCACCTCCAGCCCTTTAAGGCCGTATTGCTCTGCAACCTGTTTGCCCATAGTCGTTTCGTCATTATGGAAAGCCGGGAGGCAATGCATAAATTTTACCGCTGGGTTATTGGTTGCTTTTACAACATCCATATTGATTTGGTATGGCAGCAGCAGTTTCACCCGCTCTTCCCAGGCTTCCTGGGCTTCACCCATGGAGACCCATACGTCGGTGTACAGGAAATCACAGCCCTTAACACCTTCGTTGACGTCTTCAGTCAGGGTAATGGTTGCCCCGGTTTTTGCAGCAATTTGCTGACATGTCTCCACCAGTCCGGCCTCTGGCCAGAATGCTTTCGGGGCAACAAGACGGATATCCAAACCCATTTTTGCTGCACCGACCATCAGCGAGTTACCCATGTTGTTGCGAGCGTCACCGAGGTAGGCAAAGCTGATTTCATTGAGCTTTTTGCCCTGGCCGTGTTCGATCATGGTCAGGAAATCTGCCAGGATCTGGGTTGGGTGGAATTCGTCAGTCAGGCCGTTCCACACCGGGACGCCAGCGTAGGCTCCCAGCTCTTCAACGATCTCCTGTCCAAAGCCTCGGTATTGGATACCGTCATACATACGTCCCAATACCCGAGCGGTATCTTTCATTGATTCCTTGTGACCGATTTGCGATCCGGAAGGGCCAATGTAGGAAACCTGTGCGCCTTGATCGAAAGCAGCTACCTCAAAAGCACATCGTGTGCGGGTGGATGATTTTTCGAAGATAAGGGCAATGTTCTTACCCTTCAGGCGAGGCTGCTCGTATCCACCGTACTTTGCTTTTTTCAGTTCGGCGGACAACTCCAGCATGTGTTGAATTTCACGAGGGGTGAAATCCAGCAATTTCAGAAAATTACGGTTGCGGAGATTGAATGCCATGGAAGCCGTCCTTGTGTTTGCCTTTCCATTTTGAGTGAAAACTTATGCTTTCAACTCTATCCTATATGAATAATTATTTGCTTATAATGGGATAATATTCTCATTGAGTTTAACTTGCAAGGAAAGTGTTGCGAGTTCGGGGAGAATTGGTTGCGGCGGGTTAAAAAGATTCAGCATCCGGTGGTGTGCGGGAGATGGCCTGTGAGATAAAAAGCCGGGAAATCCCGGCTTTCCATATAGCAGTGTTATTAAATGCCTTCTCGCTCCAGCGGACAGCTCATGCAGCGTGCTCCACCGCGTCCCCGGCCCAGTTGGTCACCAGGGATGGGGAGAACAGTGATGCCGGCTTTATCATATTTTTCGTTGGTATAGGTGTTACCTTCATAGCCGATAACGACTCCAGGTTTTACCGTCAGCACATTGTTGGCGTCGTTCCATTGCTCCCGCTCCGCTTCAAAACTGTCACCACCAGTGGTGATGATACGCAGTGCCCCAATCCCCAGCGCTTTTTCAATGGCGGACAGGAAGTAGTCCTGCTCCTTAACCCGGAGGCCGCCTTTGCCGTCCGGGGTGAGGCTCCAGCACTGAAGGTCGCGGCTCATCACTGCCGGGTAAATAGAGAAGGTATCGATGTCCATGTGGGTCATCACAGTGTCGAGGTGCATGCAGGAACGATGCTTTGGCAAGTTAATGGCGATGACCTCGGTTGCCTGCCCGTGTTCAAACAGGCGGCGTGCAAGCAGCTCGACACCCTGTGGTGTGGTACGCTCAGACATACCAACCAGCACCGCACCATGGCCGATAACCAGAACGTCTCCGCCTTCGATCATTACGTTGTCATAGTCTTCGCCGTCATCACCCAGGTAGGAGATGAAGTTTTCCGAAGCAAATTCCGGGTGCCAGTGGTAAATCGCATGGAGGTGGTTGGTTTCTCGCTTGCGGGCTGGCTTTGCCATCGGGTTCAGGGAGACTCCGCCATAAACCCAGCAGGAGGTATCCCGGGTAAACAGGTGGTTTGGCAGTGGCTCAATAATAAAATCCGTACGCTGGCTGATTGCCGGGAGCATTGATGAAGACGGGACGTGGAAGTCGATATAACTTAGCCCGCCAAGCAGGATATCTGCCAGCTCTTGGTTAGAAAGGGTGGCAAGATGCCCCCGGACATCCTCCGCAAACTGGTAGCCGAGACGGTACTCGCTGATCTGGGTATCCAGCAGCCACTTCTTGGCTTCGGGCTCGGTAAGGGTTTCTTCCAGCAAATTATGCAGCAGGTAGACCTCAACCCCTTGGTTGCGAAGGGTATCAGCAAAAGTATCGTGCTCTTTGCCTGCGCGTTCTACGGCGAGGACATCGTCAAACAGCAGCTCGTGGCAGTTTGATGGAGTGAGATGGTTCAGCGCCCTTTCCGGCCGGTGCAGCATGACACGTTTCAATTGGCCGACTTCTGACCCCACATAAAACTGGCTCATGTTGATCTCTCTCTTGTGTTTTGTTCTGACTAAACTCAAGTGAAGGAGGGTGATAACCACTGGTGTATGTTTCGATAACAACCCTTTTTGTCTTCACAATTTGTCCGTATGAAGTTGTGAAGGATTTTGCAGTCAGATTGCAGGAATTGCGTGTTTATTGCATAAATAAGCCTGAATAAGCTGTAAATCCATTTAAATATTCAAATGAGTCGAATTTCCGGTTAGCCAAGTTAGCTGTATGGCCTGATTTCTGTGGCCTGGAGATTCTGCGCTGCAATTTCGCTGAAGTATGCAAAACGAGCGTTTGGTAATTCATTTCCCTGATTACCCGCCAGATTGCCAGTGAAAAATTATGCATTTACCACTTTATTTAACATTCTGTTGACTCATTGGCAATAATGGCAATCTTCTCTGCTAAGGTCAATTTTAGTTCTGTGTCCTACTGTCAGGATGGTAAAAATGCGGAATACGTGCCATAGTTCGCTCCGATATCATTCAGGCTGGAGAGAGTGCGATGTCTGCCGAACTCATTGAAGAACAGAAACAAGAAACCCGTGAAATTATTGCTTCATTGCTGGAAGACGGCAGTGAGCCAGACGCGCTGTACACCATTGAACACCACCTCGCTGGCGAAAACTTTGAAGCACTGGAAGCGGTAGCGGTTCAGGCATTCAAACTAGGCTATGAAATCTTTGAGGCGGAAGAAGCTGAGCTTGAAGACGGTACCAAGGTATTTTGCTGTGATGCCATCATGGAAAGTGCCCTGGATGCTGACCGCATCGATGCCCAGGTAGCCCAGTTGGTTGAACTTGCTGACAAGCACGGCCTTTACTATGACGGCTGGGGCACCTACTTCGAGTCAGGTGAAGATGATGAGGAAGAAGAAGGCGACGAAGAGTAATCTGTCGGCTGATTTTTTCTGAGAACAATAACCGCTGGGATGAACTCCCGGCGGTTTTTTTATATTCGCAGATGGTGACTTGGGTAGAACAATATGGCAGGCCAATCTGGTCACTGCATTATCAAGGCGGAATTACTGAGAATCAGGCCGGAATTCTGATTTTGTACCGGATTTTTCACAAGGAGCGGCGTAAAATGCCCTCAGTTGCATTAACTGTCTTCAGGTATTCCAATGGAGTTTACCCTTGATGGCGTTTGGGAGCTTACCTGCATTTCCCGCCCTGCTCTGGCGCCTGTTCCATTTACCTTTCCCGGCGATGTTCATTCCGCTTTACTTGATGCCGGTATATTAAACGATCCTTACTGGGCCAGACAGGAAGCCGAAGCGGCCTGGGTGGCTGAATGTGAGTGGCAGATTACCACAACATTTGATATTACCGAACAGATGTTGACTTGCCCGGCGGTTGAGCTGGACCTGCGCTTTGTCGACACACTGGCACAGATCCGCGTTAACGGGCTTGCTGTCGCAGACTGTGACAATATGTTCCGTCGCTACCGTATCAATATCCTGCAATATCTTGTAGCCGGAACCAACCGGATAGAGATCCTGTTCCACCCTGTGGCAGAAGAAGCCAGAGAGCGAGCAGAAGATCTGACGTTCCCGGTACCCTGGGCGAAGGGGAATAACCAGATCCCGCATATGAATCTGCTGCGTAAACCTCAGTGCCATGCTGGATGGGACTGGGGGATCTGCCTGCCGGTGATGGGAGTGTACGAGTCTGCTTTTATCCGGGGCTTGAAAGTCGCCCGTCTGGACAGTGTTGAAACTGCCCAAGTGTGGCGCGGGGAAGGCTGTGACATCACGGTAACCCTGAATTATACCCCGGTAAACAGTGGCTTGGTGTCGGCCAACTTTTCGTTTTCTGACCAGGTGAAATCTGTACCACTCGACATGCGTGGCAGCAGTGTCAGCGTGACGTTCCATATTGACCACCCCAAACGCTGGTGGCCCGCCGGGTACGGAGAGCAGGCTCTGTACTCACTGGCCGTAGAACTTGACGGACAGGTAGTAGAAAAGTCCCTGGGCCTGCGTGAGTTGGAATGGCACTGTGAGCCGGACGAAGCCGGCGAGTCGATGGAACTTCGGGTGAATGGTGTACCGGTAAGCTGTCGCGGCGCAAACTGGGTCCCGCTTGATGCTATGCCAGGACGCCAGACCGTTGCGCGCTACCGCCAGCTTCTTGAGGATGCTGCCAGTGCAAACATGAATATGCTCCGGGTATGGGGCGGCGGCATGTATGAGCGGGACTGTTTCTACCGGATCTGTGATGAACTTGGACTGCTGGTGTGGCAGGACCTGATGTTCTCCTGTGCCCTTTACCCGTCCAACGAGAGTTTTGTTGACAGCGTGCGGGAAGAGCTTCGTTACCAGATTCGCCGACTGAAAGATCATCCCTCCCTCGCCCTTTGGTGTGGTGACAATGAGGTGATCGGCGCGATTGGATGGTATGACGAATCCAAAGCGAACCGGGAACGGTATGTCGTGAATTACGACCGCCTTAACCGGGTGCTGGCAGAAGAGGTGGAAAAGGCTGACCCTGCACGCCGGTTCTGGCCAAGTTCTCCCTGTAACGGTGATCTGGATTTCGGTGATGCCTGGCATGACGACGGAAAAGGCGACATGCACTTCTGGGATGTGTGGCATTCCGGAAAAGGCTTTGATGCCTACCACAGTGTGAAGCCACGTTTCTGTTCCGAATTTGGCTACCAGTCGTGGCCTTCTCTGCCGACGGTGAAGACCTTTGCACCGGAAGGCGACTGGAACGTGACTTCCCCGAGCTTCGAGTCGCACCAGAAAAATGCCCGGGGGAACTCGATTATCACCGAGATGTTTACCCGGTATTTCCGCTTCCCGAACGGCTTTGCCAATATGCTTTACCTCAGCCAGGTGCAGCAGGCAATGGCAATTCGCACCGCCAGTGAATTCTGGCGCGCGCAAAAGCCGGTTAACCGCGGCATTCTATATTGGCAGCTCAACGACTGCTGGCCAGTCAGCTCTTGGTCGTCCATTGAGTATTCCGGGCGTTGGAAGATGCTGCACTATCATGCCCGTCATTTCTTCGCCCCGCAGATGGCAACGTTTATCCATGACAGCGAGGGCCTTTCACTGCATGTGGTGAATGACAGCCGAGAAGCCATGCAACTTCGCGGCGAAGTAATCTGGTTAAGCTGGGATGGTGAGGTGCTGCACCGGGACGCCCTGCGCTGCGTATTGAATGCAGATGACAACCAGGTGGTCTGGCAGTGGCCACAGGAGCAGTTGGACGGTGAGGAAGAAGAAGGCTTTTTCTTTGTTTCCATGACCGACGGGCGGATGAGCATTGAAAATACCTGGCTGCCGGACAAGCCTAAAATGCTGCCCCTGCGTGACCCGGATGTGCGGACGGAAGTGGGTGAAGATGCCGACGGTTTGTACGTGATGGTGTCCTGCTCCAAACCGGCGCTCTATGTCTTCCTTGAGTTTGAAGGGGATGGCCGTTTCGAGGACAACGGTTTTGTCCTGCTGCCTGATCGGCCGCGGAGGGTCCGTTTTGTTGGCGAAGCAGATCTTCAGACGCTATCGGGCGGGCTTCGAAGCTACGATCTCTACAGCAGCTACAATTAAGCTGTTTCTACGATAAGTGAAAGCAAGGCCGCCTTAACCGGTGGCCTTGTTCGTTTCCGGGTGGAATGTCTTGATAAACCGGAGCTCACACTCCGTGTGGCCGGTGTTGCCAACAGGGCTGTTGAGTTCTTCAAAACCCAGTGAAAGGAACATCGCCCGGGCGACAGGCAGTGCCTGGGTGGTTTCAGCGTAACAGGCGCGGTACCCATGCTCCCTGGCAAACTTGAGAGCAGTCACTGCCAGCCTGCGGCCCAGCCCCAGTGAGCGACATTCCGGGCGCAGGTAAAGTTTTTGGAGCTCCGCAATCTCTGGCTTACCTTCCAGTGGGGCGATTCCTGCACCACCAAGAATTTTCAGGTTTTTCTCTATCACCCAGTAACCCGCCCCTTCGGGACGGTAGGTTTCACTGAGGCTGTCGAGCGCCGGGTCGATTGCGCTGAACCCTTGCCCGTCGGTGAGGCCATATTCCCGGGTGGCTGCCCGGATGACCGCCGCAATACCCGGATTATCAATCGGTTCAATGGGGCGCAAAGTATAGCCAAGCTGAAGTGGTACTTTTTCCATTGCCCGGTTATAACGGTCTAGGGTGTGAAGGAGGAAGTGAATCTCGTCGTCATCCATCTGGGCAACGTATTCTGTAATCTCACCGTTCATCTGCCGGTGATGTTCATTCAGCTTCTCCCTACCGCTGTCCGTCAGGGTATAGGCCGGTACAGTACCACTTTCCTGCTCGGGAAGCTGTTCCACCAATCCTTGATTGATAAGGATTGCCAGGGTTTGGCTCGCGTTGTTGGTATCGACATTCAGAGCAACGGAGAGGTCAGGCAGAGTGGTTGGCAGGGCATCGATTTCTATCAAAGCATGACATTGTATGGTAGTCAGGCCAGACTGGCCGTAGAGATTGTCTAACAGTCCGCGGTTGCGGAGTAACCGACGCACCTGGTGCCTTAACTGCTCAGCTTTCATTCCTTCCATCCATGAAGAAGCCCCTCAGAGTGAGGAGCTTGTCTTTTTAAAGAATATGTTACCGGGCAGATTATGCCATGACCGGGTGGCAATGATGAGCGTGCCGGGCGGTGCGGATTTCCCTTTTTCTCCACACATTTTCATGAAAATAGAAAGCAACGGTATTAAATACAGGTTCAATCATTGCAATCACGCCGCCGGTCAGGAGCTCTCCACTCAATAGGTATGCGACAGTAAAGGCCACTGAAAAATGCACTACCGCAAAGCTGGTGGTTTTGGCTTCAAGGCTGCGCTGTTTACCAAACCGCTGCCAGGTTTTCTCATGGAAAAAGAACGCAACAGTATTTACAGCAGGCTCAATCAGCGCAATCAGGCTGCCGATCAGAATGTCACCTGTCAGGACATATGCCACGGTAAAGGCAATGGTGAAATGTATTACTGCAAAACTGATGGTCTTTTTCATAAGATGTCCTCCCTTTCTTGTTAATCATTATTGATAATCATTATCAATAAATAAAATCGAAGTGAAGGATTGTTTCAATAGGTGATGCCTATCGAAGGGTGTCGTTTTAATGTGTTTATATTCAAACGGTTACATTGGCTTGGCTCTCATTTCTGAATTTTCCACTTCGGGGCATCATACAATCTTCACTTCTATTGTTATGCTAAATGTCCAAAAAGTTGCCTTGTGGCATGCGAATAATTAACTATTGGACGTCAGGGAAGACAGATGGAAAGTCAGGTGAAGTTTCATGGCCGGGGAGGCGAGTTCTTCGGTATCTGGATTGTGAATATCCTTTTGAGCATCATTACGCTGGGAATTTATTCTGCTTGGGCAAAGGTACGAACAAAAAAATACCTTCACGGTAATACTGAGATCGCCGGCGAGCGTTTTGAATATCTCGCCACACCCATTCAGATCTTGATTGGACGAATCGTGGCGTTTGTCTGTGTGGTCATTTGGGTGGTATCAAGTCAATTTTTTCCAGTGTTTTCCGGTGGGCTGGTTATGCTGTTTTTACTGGTTATGCCCTGGCTTATCCGCAATAACATCCGGTTTGATACCCGGATGACCCGTTACAGAAATGTCCGTTTTGATTTCACCGGCTCCCTTAAGGGGGCTTATTGGGCGTTTCTTGGAAGGGGCTTGATTATTTTCTTACTGTTTTCCGGTCTGGTATTTACACCATTTTGGTTGGGTGATGCCGCTGACCTGATAAGCGTTGTTTTATTTGTAGCAGCGGTAGTGGTCGGATTTTTCGGTTATGCGTGGACGATGGCTGGGATGGTCAGGTTTGTGCTCAACAATATCGCGTATGGAAAACAAACGTTCTCTGCAATCATCGAAACCCGGTTCTATATTAAAACGTTCTTACTGGCGGCCTTAGTAGCATTTCTGATATTGGCAATTGCTGCCGTGATAGGCTTCTTCACTGTCGGATCGGATATCATGGCAATGATTGCCAGTGGCAATGAAGGCCAGGAACCCGGAACAGGATTTATTGCTTCCGTGATTGCGCTGTATCTTGCTGCGTTCTTGGGTTTTATGGTTGTCAGTGCTTTCATTACCGTGCGGACCTGGAATTACATCTTCGCTCAGGCCACTGTCGGCAGCGATCCGGAAATTACCTTTCGTTCATCCATGGAGGTGGGCAGCTATCTTTGGTTGGTCGTGAGTAACTTCTTTATCCAGTTGTTTACCCTTGGCCTTGCCCGGCCGTGGGTGATTGTCCGTACCTCCCGTTACCTGGCGGATATCACGGTTGTTGTTGGTGATGTCGAGGCGCTCGCGGTGAAAGACCACGAAGGCGATGCGAAGTCGTCCATTGCTGATGAGCTGGCACAGGCCTTTGATGTGAATATTGGGTTGGGTTAACAAACTGATGGAAATTGCCGGACTTTGCCACCCGCCCAAAAGCGCTGAAAAAGTGCCTGCGACCCTGTTTTGTATGCCTGGGGGCAGGGTGCAACTCCGGTATCTTGATAAAACGGTTAATTCAAGTGTCTCGGAGCTTGATTCGGGACCCGATATTGGCAACCTTCCTTTGTTGTTGCGGTTCCCGGGAGGGGAAAGCTTTCTTCCCGGAGATGAAGAGCAAAAACTAAAATGCTGGCTGGTTCACCAAAAACCTCCGGGGTTGGTTGGGCGTCTGGAGCGGAATTGGAAAGGCATTTTCGCCAGTACCGTGTTGACTGTTTTTGTCGTTGTACTCTTTTTTACCCACGGTATCCCGGCAATCACCAATGGTATTGTCCGGGTTATGCCTGCAAAGATCCCCACACTTGTCGGGCAGGAAGTTACTGCTTCTCTTGATGAACATATTTTTGAACCCTCAGAGCTGTCCGACGACAAGAGAGAGGCGATAACCCAGCGGTTTGATGCTCTGGTCGCCCAAATAGACCCGCTTCCTTTCACGCCTAAGCTGGAGTTTCGACGTTGGGGTAATGGCCCGAATGCCTTTGCCTTGAGTGACGGGACTGTCATCGTGCTGGACTCTCTGGTTAAGTTGTCAGGTATCTCCCCTCGTCTGGATGCCATTCTCCTTCATGAGCTCGGCCATATTGAACATCAGCATGTAATGAAATCCCTTGTCCGCTCGTCGTTGCTTTCAGCCGGTGTTGCGGTGATTACCGGCGAAAGTACAGGTCTTTTGGATACCCTCGGCAGTGTCGGCGTTTTTGTTGCTACCAACGGATATTCCAGGGAGGCGGAACAGCAAGCTGATGACTTTGCCGCCCGGTACATGCAGAAAATCTATGGCACAACCGAGCCGGCTGCAGAGATGTTTATGCTGTTCAAAGAGGCCTACCCGGAAGATGGGTTGCCCGCGTGGGTAAAAAGCCACCCGGATCTGGATGCCAGGATCAACCGTTTGCGTTCTGACAACCTCAACTGATTGTGTTGGCGAATAACGATGCCGCGTGATCCTGCCTGGGTTTTGTTTTCTGGCTCAGAACCTTACAAGCCCATATACTGGTTTTCACATTACCGATACTTTTAGAGAACTTACGGATGGAATATTCCGCTGCAGCCAGTCTGGCGCTGATCGGCGTGGTGTCGCTCGGCTGCCAGTATTTGGGCTGGCGTTTGCGTTTACCGGCTATTTTGCCACTTCTTGTGGCAGGTCTGACCTTGGGTCCGGGACTGGGACTGATTGACCCGGATGCCCTGTTTGGGGATCTCTTGTTCCCGCTTGTCTCTCTTGGCGTTGCCATCATTCTTTTTGAAGGGGCTTTGACCCTTAACTTCAAGGAAATCAGCGGCCACGGCCGGATGGTTACACACCTGGTATCCTTTGGCATGCTGGTGACATGGGGAGTAATAGCTGCTGCAGCCCACTTTCTTATCAACTTTTCCTGGCAACTGGCCTGCCTGTTTGCTGCTTTAGTGGTGGTTACCGGCCCGACAGTGATTGTTCCGATGCTGCGCAGTATCCAGCCTAAAAATGAGCTGGGTAATATCCTCCGCTGGGAGGGAATTATTATTGATCCTATCGGCGCATTGTTCGCTGTGCTGGTGTATGAGTTCATTATTTCTACTGCTGACCCAACCATCCATGTTCTTCACGCTCTTGGTTATACACTGGGTATAGGCCTTGGTGCCGGCGCATTTTTCGGCCACACGGTTGGGGTGATGATCCGTAATAACTGGGTTCCGCCTTACCTCAAAAATGTCATGGTGCTGACCCTCAGCCTGGCGGCGTTTGTTTTCTCTAATGAGATACAGGAAGAGTCCGGATTGCTGACCGTTACGGTCATGGGTATCTGGCTTGCCAACATGAAAAATGTTGATATTGAGGACATCATTGAGTTCAAAGAAACCCTGACAGTACTTTTGATATCTGCGCTGTTTATTTTGCTGGCAGGGCGCCTGAACTCAGACGCCTTGCTGTCACTCGGTTGGGGTGGACTTGCCTTGCTGGCAGCTGTGATGCTGGTGGCTCGTCCACTCAGTGTGTGGATAAGCGCCATTGGTACTAACCTGACGAGCCCGGATAAATGGTTCCTGAGCTGGATGGCTCCGCGTGGTATCGTCGCTGCTGCGGTATCATCCCTGTTCGCAATTAAGCTCCAGGAAAAGCAACTGTTTGAAGGTACTGAGCTTTTGGTCCCTCTGGTCTTCCTGGTTATCATCGGTACTGTGGTTATCCAGAGCCTGACAGCAAGTTGGTGGGCCGGTAAGCTTGGTGTTAAACAGGGCTCACCTCAGGGCTTGTTGATTTTTGGTTCTTCTCCGTTTACACGGCAACTGGCTAAATTGCTGCAAGAGCGCGACATCCGGACGGTATTGGCTGATACCAACTGGGAAAGTATCCGGTTGGCCCGCATGGACAATATTCCGGTCTACTTTGGTAACCCAGCTTCCAGCCATGCTGAAACCCACTTGGATTTAGGTGGGATTGGACGGGTGCTTCTGGTCTCGCCGTACCGGCAGACCAACCCACTGGTGAAGGTGTTTTACCAGGATGAACTGGGTGAGGATGCAGTCTTTGAGCTGACATCCGGGGAGCAGAAGCATGCGCGCTATGAAATGGCACATGGTAACAATGCGGCGCTGTTTGATGAGTCGATGAGCTACGCCAAACTGGCGTCAATGAGTGCTCAGGGGGCGCAAGTGAAGGTAACCCGGATTACGGAAAACTTCAGTTTCGAACAGTTTGCTGAGTATTACCCGAAAGCTGTCCCGCTTTGTGTCTGGAATCAGAAGACGCTTACGCTGGTGACAGCCAATGATGATGTAGCCAAGCTGGTGGAAGAGGGCAGTGAAATATTCAGCCTGATCCCGTCTAACGGGGATCCAGAGTTGGCAGTGATGCCGAAATAAGTTGGGCGAGGGGATATTTCGCCCCGCTTTTCCTTGTTTTTACAGGGTTAATACCAATCAGACTAATTCTTTGATCATTCTGACTGGTCGAAATCATCCATTTCAGCGTTGCTCGTTTTGATGGTAGCCCCACTAGCATCTGCAACTCGCGCCTTGAACTGAATGATTTCTCCTGTGTCATCTCAGACCAAAGAATTAATCCAATTGGTATAAGGACCGATTCATTAGATACAAAAATGCCCGGGACAATGCCCGGGCATTTTTATGCATTACGCCAAATTACAGCGCGGCAATGGTGGTTTTCTGCTCTTGCAGTTTCACCAGTGTCTCTTTGTAACCATCAAGCTTTTCACGCTCTTTGGCGACAACGGCTTCAGGCGCTTTGGCAACAAAGCCTTCGTTACCCAGCTTACCGGCGATACGCTTGATCTCACCTTCGGTCTTGGCAATTTCCTTGTCCAGACGGGCAAGTTCTGCGTCTTTGTCGATAAGACCAGCCATTGGGATCATCAGGGTAGACTTGCCAACCAGTGCCGTTGCACAGGCAGGGGTTGTCTCACCGTCAGCCAGAACGCGGATGCTTTCCAGTTTAGCCAGTGAAACCAGCACGGTTTCATTGGCAGCCAGACGGTCTGCATCTTCCTGGGAGGCTGCTTTCAGCATCACTTCCAGGCCTTTGCTTGGCGCGATATCGTATTCAGCACGCAGGTTACGGATGCTGACGATAAACTGCTTCACCCACTCGATATCAGCAACAACTGCCGCATCGTACTGGCTTTCATCAAACTGAGGCAGTGCCTGCAGCATAATGGTGTCGCCTTCAACACCGTCAACCAGTGGCTTCACGCTTTGCCAGATGGTTTCAGTGATGTATGGAAGTACAGGATGAGCCAGACGCAAGGTCTGCTCCAATACGGTGATCAGTGTATGGCGGGTAGCGCGTTGCTGCGCGTCAGTGCCTTTCCACAGAACCGGCTTGGTCAGCTCCAGGTACCAGTCACAGAACTGGTTCCATACGAACTCATAAATGGTGTTCGCAGCCATATCCAGACGGTAGTTGTCGAGATGTGCGTTGAAGTCTTTGGCTGCCTGTTGGAACTGGCTTTGGATCCAGCGGTCAGCCAGCGAGAATTCCATCTCGCCGCCTGCCATGCCGCAATCCTGCTCTTCTGTGTTCATCAGTACATAGCGGCTGGCGTTCCACAGCTTGTTACAGAAGTTGCGGTAACCCTCAAGACGCTTCATATCCCAGTTGATGTCACGGCCGGTTGAAGCCATAGCTGCCAGGGTGAAACGCAGGGCGTCAGTACCATAAGGTTCGATACCGTTTTCAAAAGTCTTGCGGGTGTTCTTTTCGATCTTGGCGGCCAGCTGAGGCTGCATCATGTTACCGGTGCGCTTGGTCACCAGAGATTCCAGATCGATACCGTCAATCATATCCAGTGGGTCAAGTACGTTACCCTTGGACTTCGACATCTTGTCGCCGTTCTCATCGCGGATAAGGCCGGTTACATAAACGGTCTTGAACGGAACCTGCGGCTTGCCGTCTTCATCTTTGATGAAGTGCATGGTCATCATGATCATGCGGGCAACCCAGAAGAAAATGATGTCGAAACCGGTCACCAGTACATCTGAAGGGTGGAATACCTTCAGGTCTGGAGTTTGCTCCGGCCAGCCCTGGGTGCCGAAAGTCCACAGTGCAGAAGAGAACCAGGTATCCAGTACGTCATCGTCCTGGCGCAGTTCAATCACTGATTCCAGGTTGTGATTCTTACGCACTTCATCTTCGTCGCGGCCAACATATACGTTGCCCTGGTTGTCGTACCACGCAGGAATGCGGTGACCCCACCACAGCTGGCGTGAAATACACCAGTCCTGAATGTCACGCATCCAAGAGAAATACATGTTTTCGTATTGCTTAGGCACGAACTGGATATCGCCGTCTTCAACAGCGCGAACTGCTTCTTTGGCCAGCGGGGCTGCACGCACATACCATTGGTCGGTCAGCATTGGTTCGATAACCACACCGCCACGGTCGCCATAAGGGACTGTCAGGTCGTGGTCTTTAATTTCTTCCAGCAGGCCGAGCTCTTCGAACTCTGCAACCACTGCTTTACGCGCAGCAAAGCGTTCCATGCCACGGTATTTCTCTGGCAGCTCACCGCTGTATACGTCGCTTGCTTCACCCTTGGTATCGAATACTTCAGCAACATCACGGATGTTGGCATCGAAAGTCAGGATGTTGATCATTGGCAGGCTGTGGCGCTTACCGACTTCATAGTCGTTGAAGTCGTGAGCCGGTGTGATTTTCACACAGCCGGTGCCTTTTTCCATGTCAGCGTGCTCATCGCCAACAACCGGGATACGGCGGTTCACGATAGGCAGGATGATCTCTTTGCCAATCAGGTCTTTGTAACGTGGATCTTCCGGGTTAACAGCAACACCGGTATCACCCAGCATGGTTTCCGGACGGGTAGTCGCAACTACAATGTAGTCTTTACCATCTGCAGTTTTTACACCGTCTGCCAGAGGGTAGCGGAAGTGCCACATGTAACCTTTGGTGTCTTTGTTTTCCACTTCAAGGTCAGAGATTGCCGTGTGAAGTTTTGGATCCCAGTTAACCAGGCGTTTGCCACGGTAGATCAGGTCTTCTTCATACAGACGTACGAACACTTCTTTAACGGCATTAGACAGGCCATCATCCATGGTGAAGCGTTCACGATCCCAATCTACAGATGCACCCAGACGGCGCAGCTGGCGGGTAATGGTGCCGCCTGATTCGCCTTTCCACTCCCAGATCTTGTCAATGAAAGCGTCACGGCCGTAATCGTGCTTGGTTTTGCCTTCTTCTGCGGCGATCTTACGCTCAACGACCATTTGGGTCGCGATACCTGCGTGGTCGGTACCAACCTGCCACAGGGTGTTTTTGCCTTTCATTCGCTGGGCACGGATCAGGGTATCCATGATGGTGTCCTGGAACGCATGACCCATGTGCAGGCTGCCCGTCACGTTTGGCGGCGGGATCATGATGCTGTAGGCTTCTTTTGAAGTATCGCCGTGTGGCTTAAAGTAGCCGGCGTCTTCCCAGCGCTTGTACAGCGCCTGTTCAATTGATTGTGGGTTGTATGTCTTTTCCATAGCGTTCTTGAACGGTCTTCAGAAATTAGGGCGTATCGCCGATGGCAAGAATAGTCAATTGCATACCCTGGTTACGGTATGCCTTGTATCGGTCCCGGGCTTGCTGCTTGAGACCTTCATCACAAGGGACGAAGTCTATCACTTGAGCAAAGGATGGAGCAAAGTTTGCCACATCCTGTGCAAGATTGATAAGAATATTGCGGTAACCGGTATGGCGTATACCGGGCCAGCCAATCTCAACCGCTGTTATGCTTCGTCCGCCTTCACCGCTAAGGTTGTGCGGAACAAATTGCTCAGGTGGAAGCTGCCAAAGTATTTCATCAACATCAAAGGCCATCTGGCGATCTGCCGCAAAAATATAAAGACGCTGTCCGGCAGCAACCTGGCTTTGGATTAAAGACAGTGTCTTATCCAGTATCTGTTGCTGTGTATCCAGTTCGCACTTTTCATCCAGCAGGTAAAACGTCGCGCTTGCCATGGCTTCCTTTGAAGATGTTTGTTGGGGGGCCGATGTATATTTCAGAGATAAAAAAGGAGGCCAGATGGCCTCCTTGTCTCATCGAATTACTTAATCGATATTTTCCTGGCCACTGCGGTTCAGCAGGAACTGGACCAGCAGTGGGACCGGACGGCCTGTCGACCCTTTGTTTTTACCGCTCGTCCAGGCTGTACCTGCGATATCCAGGTGTGCCCAGTTGTACTTGCGGGCAAAACGAGACAGGAAACAAGCTGCGGTAATGGTACCACCAGGACGGCCACCGATGTTTGCCATGTCAGCAAACGGGCTGTCCAGTTGTTCTTGATATTCGTCAGCCATTGGCATGCGCCATGCACGGTCGCCGGCTTGCTCTGATGCGTTCATCAGCTCATGAGCCAGTGGGTTGTGGTTTGCGAGCAGGCCACTGATGTGGTGACCCAGGGCAATCACACAGGCACCGGTCAGGGTAGCAACATCGACTACGCATTCAGGCTCAAAACGCTCAGCGTAAGTCAGTACATCACAAAGAACCAGACGGCCTTCGGCATCGGTGTTGAGTACTTCAACAGTCTGGCCTGACATGGTGGTGAGGATATCACCCGGGCGGTAGGCATTGCCGTCCGGCATGTTTTCACAGCCCGCAAGGATACCAATCACGTTAACCGGCAGGTTGAGTTCGGCCAGGGCTTTCATTGCACCATACACTGATGCTGCGCCACCCATGTCGTACTTCATTTCGTCCATGCCTTCACCCGGTTTCAGCGAGATACCGCCGGAGTCGAAAGTGAGGCCTTTGCCGATAAGTACGATTGGCTTTGATTCCGGATCAGGGTTACCGCGGTACTCCATCACCGACATCATGGCTTCGTTCTTTGAACCCTGGCTGACCGCCAGGTAAGAATGCATGCCCAGCTCTTTCATTTCCTGCTCGCCCACGATCTTGGTGGTGACAGGTTCGAAATCATCTGCAAGGCGACGAGCCTGGGATGCCAGATAAGCAGGGTTTGCCACGTTTGGTGGCATGTTACCGAGATCTTTACAGGCTTTCACACCTGCAGAAACGGCCAGACCATGGCTGATGGCTTTTTCACCAATGTTCAGCTCGCGTCGGGTTGGCACGTTGAAAACCAGTTTGCGCAGAGGGCGACGAATTTCCGGCTTAATGCTCTTGAACTGATTGAAGGTGTACAGGCTGTCGTTGGTTGTTTCAACGGCCTGACGCACTTTCCAGTACGTGTCGCGGCCTTTCACGTGAAGCTCGGTCAGGAAGCAAACCGCTTCCATTGAACCGGTCTCATTCAGGGTGCTGATCGTCTTACGAATGATTTCTTTGTATTGACGTTCACCCAACTCACGTTCTTTGCCACAGCCAACGAGCAGTACACGCTCAGACAAGACATTTGGGACATGGTGCAGTAGCAACATCTGTCCAGGTTTGCCTTCGAGATCGCCTCGACGCAAAAGAGAACTGATGTAGCCGTCGCTGATTTTATCCAGTTGCTCAGCCACAGGAGAAAGACGACGCGGTTCGAATACACCAACTACGATGCACGCGCTGCGTTGTTTCTCAGGGCTGCCACTTTTAACACTGAACTCCATGCGTACTCCTACATCCTAAAGACAAGCAAGGCCAAATAATAGATAATGCCGTTTTTGTAGCGTGTTGAAGATACATCAATGTGGCTACAAAGCAGCCAATTTGGCAATGCGTAAAGATTAAAAAAATAACACTTTTGCGAAAAATTATCGATATTCTAGCAAAAACACAAGTTTTCTAAGGTGCGAAGTCTGTGATTATTGTTCGGTACCTCATCAAAGAGACGGTGAAGAGTCAGCTTGCGGTGCTTTTTGTACTGTTCCTGGTCTTTTTCAGTCAGAAGTTTATCCGGGTACTAGCCAATGCCAGCGATGGCTCTATCCCAAGTAACGAAATCCTGACTCTTGTAGGCCTGTATATGCCTTCAATGGCGATGCTGATGTTACCCCTCAGTATCTTCATCGGCATCTTGCTGACTTTCGGCCGTCTGTATGCCGAGAGTGAAATCACTGTCATGAGTGCCACCGGGATGGGGAACAAGTTCCTTATTCGTGCTGCCATCTACCTGGCTCTGATTACCGGTGCTATAGCCGCTTATAACTCATTGTGGCTGGCGCCTTGGGCTAACGATAAAGAAGCCGATGTAATGGAACAGCTCCAGGCTGAATCCGGATTGGATTTGCTGATAAAAGGCCAGTTCCAGGAAGCACCTAACGGGCAAGCTGTAGTGTTTATCCGGGATATTTCTGATGGTGGAAAGCTGCTTCACGACGTCTTTATTGCTCAACCTGTACCTGTCGGCTCCCTGCGTCCGAGCGTTACTTATGCCGGTAAGGGCGTGGTATCTGAGTTGCCCGACGGCAGGCAGGTACTCGATCTTCAGGATGGTACCCGGTATGAGGGCGTACCGACCCGTGTAGATTACACGGTGACAGAATTTAGCAATTATCAGGTGTTGATTGGTCAGAGAGCGGTGAAGAAGAAAAGCCGTGACTGGGATGCCATTCCGACACTGGAACTGATGAAAGAGAAATCACTGGAAGCTCGTGCAGAGTTCCAATGGCGCGTTTCACTGATCCTCTGTATTCCATTGATGACCATGATCGTCGTACCGCTGTCTGCCGTAAACCCTCGCCAGGGACGATTTGCCAAGCTGTTCCCGGCAATCCTGCTCTACCTGGCGTATTTCCTTTCTATCAGTGCTGCTAAATCTGCTGTGGAAGATGGCAAGTTGCCGGCAGATATAGGCCTTTGGTCGGTTAATCTAATGGCATTACTGGTTGCCGTAGCCCTGAACAGTTGGGATACCCTGCCGATGCGTAAGCTGCGTCTGAAGTTCAGGAGAGCCTGATGTTTAAGATTCTTGATTTGTACATCGGCCGCACTATTGTAGCGACAACAACATTGTGTCTTTTCACCCTTGTAGGGCTGTCAGGCATTATCAAGTATGTTGAGCAGCTCCGTTCTGTAGGAGATGGGACATATACACTTGGAAAGGCTTTGATGTTTGTGTTGCTGAGCATGCCGCGCGATATTGAAATGTTTTTCCCAATGGCCGTTTTGCTTGGTGCGCTTATAGGTCTCGGTATGCTCGCCTCAAGCTCTGAGCTGGTGGTGATGCAGGCTGCCGGTTTTTCCAAGCTGGATATCGGTACCTCAGTCCTGAAAACAGCTGTTCCATTGATGCTGATTGTTATGGCGTTGGGGCAGTGGGGTGCACCGGAAGCGCAGAAATCAGCACGTGAATTGCGCTCAATGGCAAAATCAGGCGGCAGCGTTATCTCGGTACAGCGTGGCGTATGGGCAAAAGATGGCAATGATTACATCTATATTGCCCGAACCAGTGAAGACGGCGCCCTGTCCGGAATCACCATCTGGAAATTCGATAAGAACAACCACCTGCAAAATACCGTATTTGCACCCAGCGGAAATTACATCGGTAATAATGAGTGGCGTTTGAACGATGTCACCATTACCCAGATGAGCGATAAAAAGATTACTGAAACCAAGCAGCCTCATGTGGACTGGAAGGCATCACTGACACCCGACAAACTGGCTGTTGTGACGATGAAGCCCGAAGAGCTCTCATTGTCGGGAATCTATGATTACGTCTCTTACCTTAAAGACTCGAAACAGGATGCATCCCGGTACGAATTGGCATTCTGGCGCAAAGCACTCCAGCCGGTGTCTGTGGGTGTAATGATGTTGTTGGCCTTGTCTTTTGTATTCGGCCCGCTTCGAAGCGTTACCATGGGAGCCCGTGTGCTTTCAGGTGTGATCTTTGGTTTTGCCTTCTATATATCAAACGAGCTGTTTGGGCCATTAAGCCTGGTTTACCAACTTCCGCCAGTAATTGGTGCAAGTGCACCGAGCATAGTGTTTGTGCTGATTACCCTGTACCTGTTGCGGCGAAAGCTGTAGAGAGCAAAACGGTCTTATCTGACAAAAAGAAGGGAAGCTGTGGTGGCTTCCCTTCTTTATATACCGTGGATAGTTACGGCTTGGGCAGGACGATGACTTCACACTTAGCGAAGTGGTCTTGGAATGCTTTGTTCTTGGGGTCGAAGATTACCAGGAGATTACCCAGCCCCAAGCACGCGGTAGAAAGTCGAATCAACGCCTGCATAATCGTGATATTTGAGCCGTCGCTGTTTTGAACTCTCAGACGCCAGGCTCTCATCCCCAGTGTCTGTCCACCACGGCACCAGAAAAAGACAAAGAATCCGAGTAAAACTGCAGCCATATAAAATGTGAAAATTTGGCTGGCAACGGGATGGCTGGTCATAAAGTCACTGATATCAACATAACCTGTCATTGAAACCAGGCCCAATTCAATGAGTGTTGCACCGAATCCAACTCCAAGGGCTCCTGCTAACATAAGCAGGGCAACAACGACCAAGCCGTCATAGATAAAGGCGCCAAGACGCCTGAAGAAACCTGCACCTTTCTCAATAGTGTTGATAGAAGGCTGTTGCGAAGATTGTTTTTTCTTTCTCATTCCATTGGGGCCTCTAAAAGATTAGGCGTTCAGTTTAACGGAAAATAGCTAAGCTAAAAAACGCTGTTCCTGCAAGAGAAGGGATGATGCCCCTATAGAAAGGCTAAAAAAGTAGCAGTCAGTTTTAGTCCGTTATTTAAATGCTTGCGTTGCCGGTACCCTTGCGTATAATTGCCCGCATTGCCGAGATGGCGGAATTGGTAGACGCAGCGGATTCAAAATCCGCCGCCTTCGGGCGTGAGGGTTCAAGTCCCTCTCTCGGCACCAAATTCCCAAAAGCCCCAGTCCTTAGGACTGGGGCTTTTTCGTATATGCGCTTTTTAATCCCTGCAATCGCTTCTGCTTCATTCCCTCTTATATAGTGTCTAACAGTGATTTCTTTAGTTTGAGACGCTTTGAGTAAGGCCCGGTGATAGACTTTATTGGCTTTTACACCTTAATTTGCTGAGCGACTGGAACGTTTTGTAGTCAATTTGGAAGCTTTTGGCTGATATTTGTACGAACGAGCCAGAACAGGCAAAAAAGGGGTTGATAGTGTGATCTGGATCCCTATAATGCGTCCTCACCGACACGGCGGACAGGCAACGACTTCGCAGTGACGGGAAGGCTCCGGGAGCTTTCAAAAACAAATTGAAAACAACTGCTTGACAGGGTTTTGGATTTGTTTAGAATGGCCGCCCGCTTCAACGCAAAACCTTCGGGTCAGCGGTTGAGGGAAGTCAAAAAGAGACTTTGAAAATACTTCAGATTTTCTTCTTGACTTTGGGTTGGAGGCGAGTAAGATACGCAGCCTCGACATTCAGTGGCAACGCTGACAAGTCAACGCTCTTTAACAATTTGACCATGCAATCTGTGTGGGCGCTCGTTGAAACAGAATAAAGAATTTATTCAATGAATCGAGTGACCAAACGAGATTCCTGAAAAGGAATATCGGCACAGTCAATTCTATCTATGAAAATAGATAAACAGTATTCATTGAGCCAAACCTTCGGGTTTGAAAAAACTTTAATTGAAGAGTTTGATCATGGCTCAGATTGAACGCTGGCGGCAGGCCTAACACATGCAAGTCGAGCGGCAGCGACAACAACAATCCTTCGGGAGCGTTGTTGGGCGGCGAGCGGCGGACGGGTGAGTAATGCTTGGGGATCTGCCTCTGGGCGGGGGATAACTACTGGAAACGGTAGCTAATACCGCATAATGTCTACGGACCAAAGCGGGGGACCTTCGGGCCTCGCACCCAGAGATGAGCCCAAGTGGGATTAGCTAGTTGGTGGGGTAATGGCTCACCAAGGCGACGATCCCTAGCTGGTCTGAGAGGATGATCAGCCACACTGGAACTGAGACACGGTCCAGACTCCTACGGGAGGCAGCAGTGGGGAATATTGCACAATGGGGGAAACCCTGATGCAGCCATGCCGCGTGTGTGAAGAAGGCCTTCGGGTTGTAAAGCACTTTCAGCAGTGAGGAAGGTGGTGTAGTTAATAGCTGCACCATTTGACGTTAGCTGCAGAAGAAGCACCGGCTAACTCCGTGCCAGCAGCCGCGGTAATACGGAGGGTGCGAGCGTTAATCGGAATTACTGGGCGTAAAGCGCATGCAGGCGGTCTGTTAAGTCAGATGTGAAAGCCCCGGGCTTAACCTGGGAGTTGCATTTGAGACTGGCAGGCTAGAGTCTTGTAGAGGGGGGTAGAATTCCAGGTGTAGCGGTGAAATGCGTAGAGATCTGGAGGAATACCGGTGGCGAAGGCGGCCCCCTGGACAAAGACTGACGCTCAGATGCGAAAGCGTGGGGAGCAAACAGGATTAGATACCCTGGTAGTCCACGCCGTAAACGATGTCTACTTGGAGGTTGTGCCTATAAGGTGTGGCTTTCGGAGCTAACGTGTTAAGTAGACCGCCTGGGGAGTACGGCCGCAAGGTTAAAACTCAAATGAATTGACGGGGGCCCGCACAAGCGGTGGAGCATGTGGTTTAATTCGATGCAACGCGAAGAACCTTACCTACTCTTGACATCCAGAGAAGCTTGAAGAGATTCGAGTGTGCCTTCGGGAGCTCTGAGACAGGTGCTGCATGGCTGTCGTCAGCTCGTGTTGTGAAATGTTGGGTTAAGTCCCGCAACGAGCGCAACCCTTATCCTTGTTTGCCAGCGAGTCATGTCGGGAACTCCAGGGAGACTGCCGGTGATAAACCGGAGGAAGGTGGGGACGACGTCAAGTCATCATGGCCCTTACGAGTAGGGCTACACACGTGCTACAATGGCATATACAGAGGGCAGCGAGACCGCGAGGTGGAGCGAATCCCAGAAAGTATGTCGTAGTCCGGATTGGAGTCTGCAACTCGACTCCATGAAGTCGGAATCGCTAGTAATCGTGGATCAGAATGCCACGGTGAATACGTTCCCGGGCCTTGTACACACCGCCCGTCACACCATGGGAGTGGGTTGCACCAGAAGTAGATAGCTTAACCTTCGGGAGGGCGTTTACCACGGTGTGATTCATGACTGGGGTGAAGTCGTAACAAGGTAGCCCTAGGGGAACCTGGGGCTGGATCACCTCCTTACCTAAACTGCTTCATGAGTGTCCACACAGATTGCCTGGTCGAAAAGTAAAGAGAGTATTTTGTTGGGGTGCCCAAAACCCTGGCACAGTGTCCCGTTCGTCTAGAGGCCTAGGACACCGCCCTTTCACGGCGGTAACAGGGGTTCGACTCCCCTACGGGACGCCACTTCATTGAAGTGAACGACGGGTCGTTAGCTCAGTCGGTAGAGCAGTTGGCTTTTAACCAATTGGTCGAAGGTTCGAATCCTTCACGACCCACCATCTTCCCCACAGAAGATGTAAAACTGTTTTGGTTCTGCTTTTTCAAAAGTGGAAACAAATTTGTGGGCGATTAGCTCAGTTGGGAGAGCACCTCCCTTACAAGGAGGGGGTCACTGGTTCGAGCCCGGTATCGCCCACCACTCTTTAAGCGCATTTGCAAAAGTGTCCTTAGAAAGTGGTTCCTTGTCTCTTGTAGACACCGAAACACATGCTCTTTAACAATCTGGAAAGCTGACTAGTAGATTCAACAATGTTGGATCTGTTCTGAACTTCTTAGGAAGTGATGAACAAAGTTCTCAAAGCAAACACATTCAAGTGTTTTGGTAGTGCTTTAAGCACAACTCAATTTGAGTACGGCGAAAACCAAATCTTGGTCAACGTATGACTCGAAACTCCTTCGGGTTGTATGGTTAAGTGACTAAGCGTACACGGTGGATGCCTTGGCAGTCAGAGGCGATGAAGGACGTATTAACTTGCGATAAGCCCAGATAAGGCAGTAAAAGCCACTTGAGTCTGGGATGTCCGAATGGGGAAACCCACTGGCATAAGCCAGTATCGCTGCGTGAATACATAGCGCAGCGAGGCGAACCGGGAGAACTGAAACATCTAAGTACCCCGAGGAAAAGAAATCAACTGAGATTCCGGCAGTAGCGGCGAGCGAACCCGGATTAGCCCTTAAGCGTTTTAAGTGTTAGTGGAAGCCTCTGGAAAGTGGCGCGATACAGGGTGACAGCCCCGTACACGACAATGCTTTTAGCGTGAAAACGAGTAGGACGGGACACGTGTTATCTTGTCTGAAGATGGGGGGACCATCCTCCAAGGCTAAATACTCCTGACTGACCGATAGTGAACCAGTACCGTGAGGGAAAGGCGAAAAGAACCCCTGTGAGGGGAGTGAAATAGAACCTGAAACCGTGTACGTACAAGCAGTGGGAGCCCACTTGTTGGGTGACTGCGTACCTTTTGTATAATGGGTCAGCGACTTAATTTCAGTAGCAAGGTTAACCGCATAGGGGAGCCGTAGGGAAACCGAGTCTTAACTGGGCGTGCAGTTGCTGGAATTAGACCCGAAACCGAGTGATCTAGCCATGGGCAGGTTGAAGATTGAGTAACATCAATTGGAGGACCGAACCGACTAATGTTGAAAAATTAGCGGATGACTTGTGGCTAGGGGTGAAAGGCCAATCAAACTCGGAGATAGCTGGTTCTCCCCGAAAGCTATTTAGGTAGCGCCTCGGACGAATACTACTGGGGGTAGAGCACTGTTAAGGCTAGGGGGTCATCCCGACTTACCAACCCTTTGCAAACTCCGAATACCAGTAAGTACTATCCGGGAGACACACGGCGGGTGCTAACGTCCGTCGTGGAGAGGGAAACAACCCAGACCGCCAGCTAAGGTCCCAAAGTTATCGCTAAGTGGGAAACGATGTGGGAAGGCCCAGACAGCCAGGATGTTGGCTTAGAAGCAGCCATCATTTAAAGAAAGCGTAATAGCTCACTGGTCGAGTCGGCCTGCGCGGAAGATGTAACGGGGCTAAGCGATACACCGAAGCTGCGGCAATGCGATTAATCGTATTGGGTAGGGGAGCGTTCTGTAAGCGGCTGAAGGTGCACTGTAAGGTGTGCTGGACGTATCAGAAGTGCGAATGCTGACATGAGTAACGACAAAGGGGGTGAAAAACCTCCTCGCCGGAAGACCAAGGGTTCCTGTCCAACGTTAATCGGGGCAGGGTGAGTCGGCCCCTAAGGCGAGGCCGAAAGGCGTAGTCGATGGGAAACGGGTTAATATTCCCGTACTGCTGATAACTGCGATGGGGGGACGGAGAAGGCTAGGTGGGCCGGGCGACGGTTGTCCCGGTTCAAGGGTGTAGGCTGAGAAATTAGGTAAATCCGGTTTCTCTTAAGGCTGAGACCTGATGTCGAGCCACTACGGTGGTGAAGTCATTGATGCCATGCTTCCAGGAAAAGCCTCTAAGCTTCAGGTTATCAGTAACCGTACCCCAAACCGACACAGGTGGTCGGGTAGAGAATACCAAGGCGCTTGAGAGAACTCGGGTGAAGGAACTAGGCAAAATGGTACCGTAACTTCGGGAGAAGGTACGCTGCCCTTGGTGAAGTCCCTTGCGGATGGAGCTGAAGGCAGTCGCAGATACCAGGTGGCTGCAACTGTTTATTAAAAACATAGCACTGTGCAAATTCGAAAGAAGACGTATACGGTGTGACGCCTGCCCGGTGCCGGAAGGTTAATTGATGGGGTTAGTCTTCGGATGAAGCTCTTGATCGAAGCCCCGGTAAACGGCGGCCGTAACTATAACGGTCCTAAGGTAGCGAAATTCCTTGTCGGGTAAGTTCCGACCTGCACGAATGGCGTAATGATGGCCACGCTGTCTCCACCCGAGACTCAGTGAAATTGAAATCGCAGTGAAGATGCTGTGTACCCGCGGCTAGACGGAAAGACCCCGTGAACCTTTACTACAGCTTGGCACTGAACATTGAGCCTACATGTGTAGGATAGGTGGGAGGCTTTGAAGCGGTGACGCCAGTTGCCGTGGAGCCATCCTTGAAATACCACCCTTGTATGTTTGATGTTCTAACTTGGCCCCGTTATCCGGGGTGAGGACAGTGCCTGGTGGGTAGTTTGACTGGGGCGGTCTCCTCCCAAAGAGTAACGGAGGAGCACGAAGGTGGGCTAATCACGGTCGGACATCGTGAGGTTAGTGCAATGGCATAAGCCCGCTTGACTGCGAGAATGACGGTTCGAGCAGGTGCGAAAGCAGGTCATAGTGATCCGGTGGTTCTGAATGGAAGGGCCATCGCTCAACGGATAAAAGGTACTCCGGGGATAACAGGCTGATACCGCCCAAGAGTTCATATCGACGGCGGTGTTTGGCACCTCGATGTCGGCTCATCACATCCTGGGGCTGAAGTCGGTCCCAAGGGTATGGCTGTTCGCCATTTAAAGTGGTACGCGAGCTGGGTTTAGAACGTCGTGAGACAGTTCGGTCCCTATCTGCCGTGGGCGTTGGAGAATTGAGAGGGGCTGCTCCTAGTACGAGAGGACCGGAGTGGACGAACCTCTGGTGTTCGGGTTGTCACGCCAGTGGCATTGCCCGGTAGCTAAGTTCGGAATCGATAACCGCTGAAAGCATCTAAGCGGGAAGCGAGCCTCAAGATGAGTTCTCCCTGACACTTTAAGTGTCCTAAAGGGTTGTCGGAGACTACGACGTAGATAGGCAGGGTGTGTAAGCGCTGTGAGGCGTTGAGCTAACCTGTACTAATTGCCCGTGAGGCTTAACCATACAACACCCAAGGGGTTTTGTGCGTACTCAAGAGAATCAAACATCTTGAATGTGTAAGAGAACACGCTAGAAGACATCAGCTTTCAAGATTGTACCGAATTTGTCTGGCGACCATAGCATTGTGGCTCCACCTGAACCCATGCCGAACTCAGAAGTGAAACGCAATAGCGCCGATGGTAGTGTGGGGTCTCCCCATGTGAGAGTAGGACATCGCCAGGCTTCCAAATTGGTTTTCATCTTTTTAGAAAAAAGATGAAGGCAAAAAGTACCGCCAGAAAGGCCATCCGAAAGGATGGCCTTTTTGCGTTTGGGGAAAAGAACACGGTTCTGGGAAGACAAGGTCCTGGGAAAATCGGGAAGGGCAGAATCATGGAGAGTACGCAGTCGGGTGTGGCGAGAAAAAGCCTTGTGCAACTTCCCCCGAATCCATACATTTTCTCGCCTCTCGCCTCTCGCCTCTCGCCTCTCGCCTCTCGCCTCTCGCCTCTCGCCTCTCGCCTCTCGCCTCTCGCCTCTCGCCTCTCTAGTATTTCTACAGATACAAAAAACGGCCACCGATGATAAACACCGGGGCCGGAGACAACGCTATGCCTTGCGTTAAAGGAGATGTTAGATTGCCAGGAAGTCCTGAAGTTGTTTCATGACAGCTTCAGCGGTAGCTTTGTCTTCCATTTCTACAAAGATTCGCAGAAGTGGCTCAGTACCAGAGAAACGGGCAAGGGCCCAACCGCCATTTTTAAAGTACACTTTTGCACCATCTGCATAGCTGACCTTTTCGATTTCATAACCGAATTCAGGCAGGGATTTCTCTACATAAATCTTGTTGTAGAGGTACTCTTTTTCGGAGCGCTTGAACGTAAAGTCGCCCTCAGCAGTGTATGCATAGCCATACTTGCCGTAGATCTCATCGAGCAACTCAGACAGTTTCTTGCCGGTCACGCTGATCATTTCAACCAGCAGGCTGGAAGCGAATACGCCGTCTTTGCCCTGAATGTGCCCACGGATTGTCAGGCCACCAGAACTTTCTCCGCCAATCAGTGAGTTATCTTCTTCCATCTGGGCGCTGATGTGCTTAAAGCCGACAGGAACCTCGAATGACTTCTCTCCATGACCGGCTGCTATCTTATCAAGGATGTGGGTGGTGGCGATGTTGCGAACCACTGAACCGTTCCAGCCTTTGTATTCAAGCAGATAGTAATAGAGCAGCATCAGCACTTCGTTCGGGTGAATGAAGTTACCATTCTCGTCGATGATGCCAAGACGGTCGGCATCGCCATCAGTACCAATACCAATATCATAACCCTGGCTGGCAACAAGATGCTTGAGGCGATACAGAGTCGCCGGGCTTGGTGATGGCATCAGCCCACCGAAAGCCGGGTTTTCGCCATCGTTAATTACGTCTACGTCACAACGGCCTGTAATCAGTACAGTTTGCAGCGCGTTTTTCGCAACGCCGAACATTGGGTCAATCAGTACCCGAAGGTTGGCTTTCTTGATGGCATCGATGTCGATGAAATCAACGATTGAATCAACGAACTCGTTCATTGGGTTGATAAGCTCAATCAGCTTATCGTTGACGGCTTCTTCAAAATCTACCGCTTTAACTTCAGTCAGTTTCTCAACGCCTTCCTCAATGCGGGCAGTGATAACTTCATCTGCATCGCGGCCGCCTTTGAGAAACACCTTAATACCGTTGTAGTCGTAAGGGTTGTGAGATGCGGTCACACAGGCAGAGTAGGCACACCCCATTTGTCGTGCTTTAAACATCACAACAGGGGTTGGAACAAACTTAGTGATAAAGCTGATTCGTACACCGTTTGCAGCGAGGACTTCCGCCATCCAACGGCTTGCTTTGTCAGACAAGAAGCGGCGGTCAAAACCGACAACAAAGCCGGAATCTGCAACCTTGTCTTCATGGATAATATTGGCGAGTGCCTGGCTTACTTTTTGTACATTCTCTTTGGTGAACTCGTCGCCGATAATGGCGCGCCAGCCACCGGTACCAAAACGGATCATGACAGATCCTCCTGAAAATAATCCCTAAATCGCACTTAAAAGGGCGGCAATTGCCGCCCAATACCTTGTTAGCCCATCACTACCAGGACTTCATTAACTGAACCCGCTTCCTGAACTGGAATCGCGCCGTCAATTGGCTGACCGTTCAGGGTGACTGACTTGATGCCTTTACAAACACCGGCGGTGTTGTCCACCTTGATGTTAAATACCGCATCACGCCATTCACGACGGATTTCGAAAGAAGGCCATTCCGCAGGGATACATGGGTCAACTACCAGGCCGTCAAAGCTCAGGCGAACACCCAGGATGTAGTTAGTTGCAGCAATGTATGCCCAGCCAGAAGAACCTGTCAGCCAAGGGTGGTTGGCTTTGCCATGGTCAGGGTGATCTTTACCCATTACGAACTGGCAGTACGAGTAAGGTTCCGAGATACGCTTCTCGATCATGTCGTTCTGGTTGTATGGCAGCAGTGAGTCGTAGAACTTCATTGCGCGGTCACCACGGCCCAGCTTGGCTTCTGCAACCCATGCCCATGGGTTTGGATGCGAGAAGATAGCGCCGTTTTCTTTTACGCCCTGATACACACGGGTTACGAAGCCGATGTCATCGTTTGGCGTTGCGAATGATGGTGCGTTCAGGTGCAGGCCATATGGTGAGTAGAGGTATTCGTCTACAGCATCCATCGCTTTGGTTGCACGGTCGCCTGTTGCAACGCCGGAAACCACAGCCCAGGTGTTTGATTCGAGGTGGACCTTGCCTTCTTCCTGTGTGTGGGTACCAACTTTCTCACCATGCTTGGTGATGCCGCGGATATACCAATCACCATCCCACAGGTTGTTTTCACATGCCTGGCGTACACCTTCTGCCATGGTGGCGTATTTGTCAGCGTCAGTGCCACGGCCCAGGAAGTTGGCTGCGTCAACGAATTCCTGCAGAGCCCAGAAGTGGAGGAAGGAAACCATTGCACTTTCACCACCACCCAGGTTGAGGCAGTCGTTCCAGTCTGCACGCAGGCCTTTACAGATACCGGTCTGTCCAACGTGTTTGGCTGAGAAATCCAGGATACGGGTCATGTGTTCGTACACAGTACCTTCACCGCCGTCAGCGTAGGTTACAACCAGGTCGAAGAAATCAACATCACCGGTTTCCATTACATAGCGACAGATTGTCGGAACCAGCCACAGCGCGTCATCAGAACAGGTGTCATCGAGGCCATGGATCTTGTCTGAATCACTTGGTGTAGGAACAACCGTCGGTGACTTGGACGGCGCGACATCAGGGATCTCTGGATCGAACCAGTCAGGATCAAACAGGTGCAGGCCGTAACCCTCTTTTACCTGTCCACGAAGCAAGTCGATGATACGCTTGCGGGTCATCGGCGCGTTGGTGTGAGGTACAGCCATGGAATCCTGGGCGGTATCACGGTACCCCAGGCCGGTACGGCCACCTACTTCAATGAAGGAGGCAAAGCGGGACCAAACCACACAGGTTTCAGCCTGGTACAGTGTCCAGGTGTTGATCATGGTGTCCAGGCCTTCATGCGGCGTTTTTACCTGGAACTTGCTGCAACGCTCATCCCAGTGGGCCTTGATACCTGCAAATGCAGCGTCAATGGTTTCCATGTTCTGGTATTTTGCACGCATTTCCTGGGATTGTTGTTTACCAATACCCAGAACAACGCTGAATCGTACTTCTTCACCCGGCTGCAGTACAAACTGCTTGTGAAGAGCACCACACTGGTTATAACAGGTCTGCACATGGTTGGAACAATGGCCGTTTTCCAGTGCGATTGGATTGGCTTCGTCACGGTACATGCCGATAAAGCTGTCGCGCTGGCCATCATAGCTGTCCGGATCGAAGCTCGCGGTCAGGTAGTAGAAACCGGTGAAGTCATCAGTGTTGTAGTAGAGATCGTAGAGGATCACGCCATCATTATAAGACGTACCGCATGAGTACAAGCTCATCTGGTGGTTCTGGTTATCAGACTGGATATGGCTGAATGAGAACTCAACATATGGGAATGCGCTGATGGTGCGGACTTCGTTGCTGTCGTTACGCAGGCGTACATCCCAGACTTCACAGTCATCGCCTTTAGGTACAAACAGCGTTTTTTCAGCATGGATGCCGTTGTAATCACAGGTGAACTTCGAGTAAGACAGGCCGTGACGGACTTCGTACTTTGCCTGCTCCAAGCTCTTGGCTACCGGTTGCCAGGAGATACTCCAGAAATCACCTGATGCATCATCGCGCAGGTAAACGTAATGGCCTGGACGGTCTTGGGTAAAGTTCGGGCGGAACTTGGTCACGCGGTGGTGTTCAGGAGACTTGTAGAAAGAGTAACCACCTGCGTTGTGCGAGATTACCGTACAGAATTTCTCAGTACCCAGGTAGTTTGTCCACGGAGCCGGGACATCAGGGCGGGTAATGACATATTCCCTGTTTGCATTGTCAAAAAAGCCGTATTTCATTTGGGTAATTCCTTATCTAAGATTCTGAAACTCAATCTCACAAACGGTAATTAATACCTTGACGGTCAAGGTGTTTTAGATGACCGGCAAGTCGGGACAGAAAGTCGTTCCAGTCCCTTTGTTCCTTACTGCTCCAGCACACTTCAGCAATGGCGGGAAGCCTCGGGTAAACCATGTAGTCAAAGCGGCTCTGGGTATGGATAAATTCACACCAGAGAGCACATTGAATACCAAGGATTTGGTGACGCTTTGGCGAGTCATAAGGCAGGTCTGCCAAAGGTTCATAGCTGTATGATTTTTCAAGAGGCACAACGCCTCCCCATGTGGCACCGGCTTCATCAGCAGCGTTGCTCTGGGTCATGTCGAGATAGGTGTACTGACCAGGTTGCATCACGACGTCATAACCGCTTTCCACACAATCCTGGCCTGCCTGCTCACTTGACCATGAGTAAATAACGGTGTCTTTGCTCACTTTGTCGCCGTGGACGGCTTCTTCCCAGCCCAGCATTCGCTTGCCTTTGCCATGAAGATATTCTTCTGCATAGCGAAGAAGGTGCCCTTGGAGCTCTTTCGGATCCCTGTAACCCTGTTTTTCCATCAGTGCCTGGCATGCTGGACTGTCAGTCCAGACGCCCTGAGGTACTTCATCCGCACCAATATGAATGTATGGGCTCGGGAAAAGCTCGCAAACTTCATCGAGAATATTGCGAAGGAAGGTGTAGGTGCCTTCAATACCCGGGTTCAACACATTGTCCGAATAGTTTTGAATGCTGCGGTAACGGGATTGATCCTGTTCTTCTACCAGCAGATCTGGCAGAGACTTGATGGCTGCACGTGAATGCCCGGGAATGTCAATTTCCGGGACAACGGTAACGCCACGTTTCGCGGCAAATGCGATAACTTCACGAACTTCTTTCTTGGAGTAAAAACCGCCATGGCGCTTGTTCAGCTCAGTAAACTGGGGTTCGATATTTTCCTCAGGACCGCGCCATGCACCGATTTCAGTCAGTTCCGGGTATGCATCAATTTCGATACGCCAGCCTTCGTCGTCTGTCAGGTGCCATTGAAAGTAATTGAACTTGTAGCGGGCAAGCTGATTGATGAGTCTCTTCACCCGGGAAAGTGGATGGAAGTGACGGGCACAGTCCAGCATCATGCCCCGGTAAGCAAAGCGTGGTTTGTCTTCAATCGTGACGCATGGCATCACGTAGCTCGCTTCTGCCCGGTGCGATGGGTAGGCTGGAAGCAGTTGGAGAAGCGTGGACACTGCAGCAACAAAACCCTCATGACTGTCTGCAAACACGTCGATGTGGTCTCGCGCGACGTTGAGGATATAGGCGCCGGCTTTGAGATCAGTGAGCAGATGACGTTTAAAGTGAATTTGGCCCTTTGATGTCATCGGAACCGGCGTGCCGGTATGTTCTTCGAGCTCCTCAGACAACCAGCTGGCCGCCATCTGGGCCATTTCAGTCTCAACAGAAATACTGAGCAGGTTTGTCAGGGCAAATTGGCCAGGTTTTCTTGCTACGGCATAGGGGCGAGGGATCAGGCTCAGGTCCGCCGCATCAGGCAGCTTCAGTGCTTGTGGAGGCAGATGGCCAAGACCCAGGTCTGTCGGTGTATGCTCGGCTGTGTAGGCCTGGCAATTTCCGTTTTGTGTCACCAGTACACAGGCTTCCCCAATGGTATCCTCAGTGGAAACGAGAGGTGCGCAATTTATGGAAAATTCCACATAATGGTGGCCATAGGCTGGCAGGCTTTCCTGTGCTGTGTATTTACACAAATAACCAACCTGCTCCATTGAGCCATGGGAGAGTGAGTTGGGGTCTATATACCGACCGAAAGAAAACGTCAGTTGCCAGTTACGGATGTGTTCTTCGCCCAGATTGTGTAATGTCAAAGCGAAGCGGCTGTTGTCTGGTTTTGCTTCCAGCAAGCTTAAATCAACGCGGAAATTCATGCTGTCGCCTCTTCATGGGCATATAAATTGTGTTGGCCCTTTGCCATGAGGATGGCTCCGTCCATTGCATCCCCGGCCGGGGTGACCAGCAGTTGTTGGAAAGGGGGCTTCAGCCAGGGGACGATACGCTCACCAATACTTCCCATCAGACAGACCCGGTTTGCCCCAAGCTTTCTGAGGCCACCAAGCCACATTTCGATATCGGCAGCTGTTTGGGATAGCAAATCTACAGCCAGTTCATCACTGTTATTGGCATGCGCAAAAATAGCAGGTGAAAACTGGCCGTAATCACAAGGGCGTGCGCTTTTTGACCAGGTGACAATTTCATCCAGGTCATGCTTGAAATGCGCAAGCACCTCTTCTGCCAAAGGTGTGATGGTGAGAAGGCCGTCTGCGGCAAGAAGGGTTTTCTGAATCAGGCGCAATCCCATAATGGCACCGCCGCCCTGGTCAGAAATCGGGAATTCCCTGCCACCGATAACCGAGCATTCGCCTGCTGCCTGGACAATCCCACATGAACCAGTACCTGCAATTAAAATTGCACCATCATCCCCATTGAACGCGCCCATCAAAGCACCGTACGCATCGGTGTTAAGGGTGACATGGCCATAGACATGAGGCGGTTTCATAAATTCATGCCATGCTGAACGTTGTTCTGCACCCGCCAGAGCCAGGCCAACAGCTATTTGGTCAAACTGTGAGGCAGGGATCCCTGCTTGTCCTGCTGCTTCAGAAATCGCCCGGTTGATAGAGGACCACGCCAAATCAGTGCCAAGAAGTATGTTGGCGCTCCCGGTTTTGGCTTCTCCCAGTTGCTGACCCTGCTTGTCGGTGATTCGGGCACGGCAGGAGGTGCCGCCACCGTCGACCCCACAATAGAAATTAATCATGACTGTGAGCCTTGTACTGCTGTGCAACAGCAATCAGGTACCAACTGGCGTGCGGGATCCATTGCTCACCCCAACGCCAGTTTTGCAGCATGTCGTCTTTCTGCCCCAGTGGCTTGAAAGCTATGTCATGCTCATTTTCAAAACCTGCTGTGATACCGTTGCAAATGCCACCCTTGGCATTGGTAAAACCGATCTCAGGTAGATAATCCGGATTGTTATAACCGTGGCCGTCCAGCATGCACATATCGTACGGGTTCAGGCCAAGAATCCAGTTGAGCGAAGACTGGGCAAAGGCTTCAAGCCCCGCCGGTAATGTGTCCAGTGTATTTGTGTTCAGTGCCAAATATGCCATGGCAGCCAGCGAGCCCAAACGGGCATTTTCGCCTTGCCACCAGTAACCGGATTCGTTGTTGTGTGCGACAAAGAATCGGCTTTCTTTTTCTCCGTCTACTGGTTTGACGTATTGGCGTGGATAACCGAAAGGATTGGTTTCCTCCTCCGTTATCTTTAATTCAAAAAGCAGCGCATTGAGCAGTACCTGTTGGTAGGTTTCGCGCAGTGGACATTCGGAATCCACCTCGAGGTACTGCATCAATGCGATAGCTGGCAGGCCGGCATCAGCTGCATGGTAGAAAGGACGGCTACCTGCTTCGTCTGTGGCCCAATAGTTTGCGACACGCTCATCGCTTGACTGGCAACGCACCAGTTTTTCAGCCCAATACCGGGCTTCAAATAGAAAAGAACACTGTTTAGTGCTGCGATACAACTCGGTGGCTGCCATCAGAGCACAATAAAAATCGATAATATTTTCCTGTCCGTTGTCGAGGTAACGGACATTGTTCTCAAGCAGGTGCCAATAACCACGGGTTGCATGTGAAAGATATAAGGATGATGGATACTCTCCACCTGCATCGGTAATACGTGCTGCGCGAGCCAGTGCTGCGATGGCCATTCCCCCGCCCTGACGGAAACCAGCCTGAAATGCATCAGACTTATGTCCACTCTGGGTCGCGTAAGCACAGATTTCGCGCTGTTTGGTATCTTTGCTCCACTTGTCAAAGACTGTCATGTAGAAGAAACCTTCCGGGTCTTGCATACGGACCAGGAAGTCTGCCCCGAACAGGGCCTCATCTTGCAAGCGGGTGCGGACAAACAATGGGTAGTCGGATGCTTCTAAATCTTCCAGGGCTTTCAGCATGTTCCAGACAACCATCGGGATCTGCTGTGGGTTCAGGTAGTTGGCATAAGAGAGGTGGCTTAGGTATTTACTCACATCCCCTGAAGCGTCGTACCAACCGCCATGAACATCTGCGGTTTTGTTGCTGCCATACAGCAGGGCTGTATGGTCTTTTGCATCGAACTTACCGCTGCAACGCTGGGATTTGAAGTAATGAATAACGTCAGAGAACGTCTCTTTCATTAACAGGTTTTGTTCAATCCTGAACGCCGGGGAATAGGTCTCTCCGGCTTTCAGACTGTACTCACCGCAAGTCTCAATGTGTGTAAAATCAACCAGGTAATATGTACCTGTGTGCCATTGGTCTACGGTGCCGCAAGCAGTAACGGGCAGCTGCTTCCTTTCTTGCCCGGTAACGCGGTCTATCAGGGAAACAAACGAAGGTACCAACTCATTAGATCCAGCCTGTATAACGGCCTGCTTGGTCGCCTTTTTTTCGTATCCGATATGATTGGTCAGCAGCTGCATGTCTTCCTCGCTTACTCGTACAGGTAGCAACGTACAAAGTGGTTATCAGCCAGCTTTGTTACTTCCGGCAGCTTTTCACGGCACTTGGCACTGGCATGCAGACAGCGGCCAGCAAATGGGCAGCCGACTGAGTCCGGTGTCCACAGCGGGATTTCACCCTTGTTGCCTTCAAGCTTTTCGTGGATCGATTTGCTTGGATCCGGTACAGCTGATACCAGCAGGCGAGTATATGGGTGCTGAGGCCGGTGGATGATTTCCTCACAGTCACCCCATTCAACCATGTGGCCTACATACATTACTGCCAGATCTTCAGCGATGTAGCGTGCTGTTGCGATGTCGTGGGTGATATATAAAAGAGCCATCTCTTTTTCGAACTTCATCTCTTCCATCAGGTTCAAGACACCTGCACGGATAGAAACGTCGAGCATTGAGGTTGGCTCATCAGCCAGGACTACTTCTGCACCTACAGCAATGTTACGGGCCAGGTTTACACGCTGGCGCTGACCACCAGAGAGCTGGTGTGGGTACTTGGCAGCGGTCTCTTTTGGTGGAGTCAGGCCAACCTGATCCAGCAGTTCATACACACGCTCTTCAAGCTCTTTTTTGCTACCGGATACCTTGTTGTGGATCTGGAGCGGGCGAGCAATATGGTGGAAGATCGTATGGGTTGGGTTCAGGGAGCCGAACGGATCCTGCCAAACCATCTGGATGCCCTGACGATAGTTCATCAGGTCTTCCTTGCTGGTGATCTCCTGGATATCACGGCCTTTGTATTTGATAACACCGTGAGTAGGTTCGTACATCTTGGCGATGATCTTGGCGGAAGTGGACTTACCTGAACCAGACTCGCCTACCACTGACAGCCCGCGGCTTTTGTAGAGCTTGAACGATACATCGTTCAGTGCGCGCATCATTGGCTTGTTCAGCGATGTACTGTTAATTGGGAAATCCTTGACCAGGTTTTTCCCTTCAATGATTGGTGTACCCAAATCTTTACTCATAATTGACTCCTGAAACCTCTGCTACGCTTACTTGCGGCCATTTACGATATGGCAGTTGGATAACCGGTTTGCTTCGATTTCCCGCAGGCAAGTAGCCTGTTTGAAGCATGCTTCTGTCGTCTTGCTACAACGAGCCTGGAAGCGGCAGCCTTGTGGGATCTGCAGCAGGTTCAGAGGGTTACCCGGGATACCTACGAGTTTGTTTTTTGGCCCGGTCAGGTTAGGGAACGAGCTGGATAAACCCTCGGTGTAAGGGTGGTAAGGGGTTTTCAGGATCTCTTTTGACGGAGCAACTTCTACCAGTTCACCGGCATACATGACGCCGATACGGTCGGTAAACTCAACCATCAATGAAAGGTCATGAGTGATAAACAGGATAGAGAAACCAAACTCTTCCTTCAGGTCATAGATCTTTTGCAGGATCTCGCGCTGAACTACCACATCCAGAGCCGTGGTTGGCTCGTCCATGATGATCATCTTAGGGTTCAGAGCCAGTGCGATTGCGATAACCAGGCGCTGACGCATACCACCGGAAAACTGGTGAGGGTAGTCATTTAGGCGGCTTGGGTGGATATCAACAATCTCCAACAGTCCCTCAGCACGGCGACGAGCCTGCTCACGGGTCATGTTAGTGTGGCGCATGATAACGTCACAGAACTGCTCTTCCATGGTAAGAACCGGGTTGAGCGCGTTCATCGCTGACTGGAAAACCATGGACATCTCTTTCCAGCGGAAATCAGACATACGGCTGTCGCTGTATTTCATGATGTTTTCGCCGTTGAAGATGACTTCACCACCGCTGATAAAAGCTGGCGGCTTGTGCAGGCGCATCAGGGAAAAAGCTACTGTTGACTTACCACAGCCGGATTCACCGGCCAGGCCGAACACTTCACCGCGTCCGAGATCAAAGCTTACGTTGTTTACTGCGCGGACATCGCCCGCGTCAGTAATGTAGTCCACACACAGGTTGCGGATTGAGATCAGTGGTTCGTTATTACTCATTTGTCACCGCTCCATAAGGCATTCTGTGGTACAGCCGGCTTAACATCACGCTCAGCTTTTTCTTGCTCTTGCATCTTTTTCCAGCGACGCAGGCCTTTCTGGGCGCGAAGCTGTGGGTTAGCGATTTCGTCTACACCAAAGTTGAGCAGAGCAAGGCCAACCGCCACGATAATCAATGCAATACACGGAGCCAGGACTTCCCACCAAGCGCCAATCAGCATGGATGAGGAGGTTTGTACGTTGTAGAGCATGGCACCCCAGCTGATGGTGTTCGGGCTACCCATACCCAGGAAGGAGATGGTGGATTCCATCATGATGGCGTACATCACAGAGCCGATGAAGCTTGCGCCCACGATGGAGATAAGGTTTGGCAGCAGTTCTACGAAGATGATGCGCCATGAAGACTCGCCCAGAACTTCTGCAGCCTTTACAAACTCTTTCTCACGCAGGGCCATGGTTTGGGAGCGGACTACACGGGCGCCCCAGGCCCAGGAGGTACAGCCGATTATCATGGCTATGACAAGCGGGCTTGCCTCCCCAATGAAAGCTGCGAGTACAAACAGCAATGGGTATTGAGGAATAACCAGCATGATGTTCATCGCTGCGGTGAGGGTATCGTCAACCTTGCCACCAAAGTAGCCGGCGCTTACGCCAATCAGGGTTGCCAGGGTTACTACCACCAGGCCTGCACCAAAACCAACACCCAGAGAGATGCGAGCACCGTGTACCAGTTGTGACCAAACGTCACGGCCCATACGGGTAGTACCCATAACATGGTCGGCCTTCTTTGACATCATCAGGGTACGGCGGTCTGTCGCGAGGTTTTCTGCTACCCAGCCCTGAGGGTCGCTCTTGGCTGCCTTAACCACGAATGAAGGATATTCGTGAGGGTTACCCGTGCGCTTGTCAGGTACATGCTTTGACAGGAACGGGGCAAAAATTGCAATCAGGATAAACAGACCCAGGATGACGACACCAGCCAGTGCCTTCGGGTTACCTTTTAAGATGTTGATAATCTGAGACATGATTATTTACCTCCCTTACGCAGGCGTGGGTCGAGGTAGACGTAAAGAACGTCGGCGAGGAAGTTAAAGAACAGCATGAAGATAGTCATGATGAACAACTGGCCTTGGATAACCTGGTAGTCACGGGCGATGATAGCTTTAAGAAGCAGAGAGCCCAGACCTGGATAGTTGAAAATCATCTCGATAATCAACTGACCGCCGATAGCCATACCCAAAGACATAGACAGAGCAGTTACTGATGGCAGAAGGGCGTTACGTGCTGCGTATTTGAATACCACGCGGTTTTCACTCAGGCCCTTACCTTTTGCCATCGTGATGTAGTCTTCGTTCAGCAGGTTAATCATGTTGTTACGCATGTTAACCAGGAAGCCACCAACCTGAATGATGGATGCACAGAACAAAGGAAGTACTGCGTGGTAAGCGACATCCTTATAGAACGCAGGGTCGGTCCAGTTCGCCAGGGTACCCGGTGTATAGGCATAACCGGTTGGGAACCAGCTCAAGCCGATAGCGAAGGTAAAGAGCGCCAGCATTGAGGTAACCATTGGAGGTACAGCCTGGATAACCAGCATTCCCGGGGAGATAAAGGTATCGAAGCGGCTGCCGCGTTTCCATGCAGCAAAAATACCAAGCAGTGAGCCCAAGGAGAATGACAGAACAACAGAGGTACCAGCCAGGAACAGTGACCAGCCAAAAGCACCGCCAATCAGCTGGTTAACGGTCATTGGGAAAAATTGGATAGAGGTACCCAGCTCCCAGGACAGAATACTTTTGATATACGTGAAGTACTGAGTCAGCAAGCCACCATCTACAAAGCCCAGCAGCTTCTTCATTGCCTCGATTCGTTCAGGAGTAACCTGCACGGTCGCGTTGGCAAACATCATGGTGACAGGATCGCCCGGCATCGCTCGGGGAATGATGAAATTCAGTGTGGCTGCAAACAAAAGGGCAACCAGATAAAACCCTAATCTTTTTAAGAAAAAACCCATAATCACACCCTTAATTTCCAGCTATATTCATATCCCTGAGCTGGACCCAGGACGTACAACCCCCTGACGCTGAGCGCCATATCTTTGCAGAGAGATAGAGGGGGAGGTGGTGGCATACCCTGGGGTATGCCACCGGTGAGACAAATTAAGACTTAGGCTTCAGGTCCAGAACCTGCAGCAGACGCTCAGGAATACCGGCCCAAATCATTGGACGGCCTTTTGGATTCTGCTCGTTCCACCATCCGTCGAAACGGCTGGTGTTGTACTGGAAGAAGTACACGCCAGAAGATACAGGAACAGTTACCTGATCAGCTGCAATGATTTCCTGGATGCTGTGAGCAATCTTCATTTGCTCATCTTTGTCAGCAGTCTTGTAGAAGCTGTCGAGGAGCTTGTCGACTTCAGCATTCTGCCAGTAGTGCATTGCGAAGCGTGGCATACCTTCACCCTTCTGGAAGCGAGAGTTGTAGCTGCTGTTCCAGTAAGTGTGTGGGTCTGCGCCGTGGAAGTAGTTGGTGAACGCTACGTCATAAGTGCCTTCCAGCATCGCTTGGTTGTAAACAGCGAATTCTGGGGTACGTGCTTTAGCGTTGATACCAGCTTCCTGAAGTTGCTCAACACCCAGCTGTACAACGTTGTTGAAGTCAGTCCAGCCGTTTGGAGATTGGATGTTCAGCTCAAGCTTCTTGCCTGATGGAGTTTCAACGAAACCGTCGCCATCCAGATCCTTATAGCCAGCGTCTTTCAGCATCTTCTTAGCGCCTTCGACGTTGTAGGTATTGAATGGTTTGTACTTGTTGTGAGTCTCTTCGTTAGACCACGCCTTGAACGCATCGCCCAGGCCAGAAGCGTAGTCGTTCACTACACCGGCACCGTAGAACGCGATGTCGATGATAGTTTGACGGTCAAGAGCCATAGAGAACGCACGACGGAATTCGATGTCGTTGATAGCTTCATTGTTGCCGGCTTCAGGTGACTTGTAGTTCAGAACGAACGCAGTAGTACCTGCTGCTGGATACCAGTACTTGTGGTTTGGATTAGCAGAAGCGTAAGTACGGTCGATATCTGGAACAAATGAGCTAGACCAGTCGATTTCAGAGTTTACGATCTTACCCAGCATCTGGTCGTTGTTTGCGATCTGTGGGAAGCGCAGACAGTCAACTTCGAGGTTGTCGTTATCCCAGTAGTTAGGGTTACGGCACTGAGTATAAAGCTGTGGAGTAAAGGTATCGATTTCGGTGAATGGACCGGTACCAACAGGGTTTTCGTTAGTGAAGGTTACAGGATCTTTAACCTTGCTCCAGATGTGCTCAGCAACAACAGGAACTTTAACGATTTCATATGGAGCGTTTGAGTTCACTTCAGTCAGGCGGAAGCGAATGGTCTTGTCGTCAACTTTCTCTACAGACTTAACCCACTTGTTTACACCAGAGAAATCCAGCTCTGGGTGCTTCTTAACCAGGTTGAAAGAGAACAGGACGTCATTCGCGTCATATACTTGGCCATCAGACCACTTCACTCCGTCACGAATCTTGAACGTTACGCTCATCAGGTCGTCGGACATTGAGTAGCTTTCTGCCAGACGCATAACTGGCGTATTACCGTGCATTTCATTGAAGACAACCATTGGCTCGTAAATGAATTCACGAGTGGTATCCATCTTGGTCTGAAGGTACGGGTTAAAGTTACGCTGAAGAGTTTGGTAGAAGTTAGGTACAATAGTCAGCTCACTTTTTTCTGCAGCTGCAACAGTCGGTGCTGTGATAGCAGATGCAGCAGCAACCGCGATGGCTACTGCGAGCTTTGTTTTCTTAATATTGGCAAGCATAGCTGTTCCTTACTTTGCTTTTGTTTCACTGGTACCAGATGCCTAAGCATATGGTGGATAAAGCCTGCTAAGAAAAAGTCACCCGACGTCTTTCTTATGGCCTGTGCAGGCTAGGTCAGTGATAGAAAACGCTGTAAAGGGTTTTGGGTCAATTAGGCTTCCCGTCAAAAACGTCAATATGCTCTTTTACTCCGTAAAAAACGTAAAAATCACACCGGATTGGTGCTGTTTTGAACTATATGTGGCACTGGCTACATCAGTGCTTTTTTAAGTTTGAAGTTAGACTAACTGAATGTAATTAAAGTGATTTTATTGAGTTTTTCAGTGATAATAGTTATTACTTTCAAACGATCTCCTCTTAATTCCTGCCGGAAAATTACAGAGCCCAATTTGTTGTGATTGTCTTCTCATTACCCGAAAAAAATTGCAGCGCTGTCATGTTTTCTTCGGAAATTGGCAGTAATTTGCCCGATTGTTCGACGATGAAAACCAGCGTCCGGCCCTTTTCAGTCGAGTTTTTTTAAGGCGTGAATGATGGCCCTGGGTGTTGTGGTTGTCACGGTCAGAGCGGCGGGGCTGTATGCGTAAACTCTAATCCTATGCGGCTTCTGGGGGCTTTCTGGTAAAGCCTCTTAAGGCAAGTGAGAGTGCCGTAATACGTATTGGCGCTTCAGCCGGTGGGACGAACTCACTAATCGTATTTGGGCGGATATGGGTGTAAAAAAACCGGAGCCAGGGCTCCGGTTCAAGGTCTTATCCTTTGTAGCTGACTGCCGCTATTGGGCGATGAGGCGCTGGAGTTTTTCCCGCAAGGTAATTATTTCCCTACGGTGGATATCGTCTTTTTCGCAACGCTCCAGTACGAAGTCTATGGTATTGAGTACGGTCCGCCAACGTGGTGCCTTTGGCACGGTTTCAACATGCAGGTATTTATCCAAAGTGCGCGTTTGCAAGGTGCTGCGGTCAAGGTAGACGCGCCACAAGCCACTTTCCTCGGCCAGTTCAAACTTGCTCTTACCTGAGCACTCTGACCAATAATTGAGGGACGTGGTCATCACCCTGACCAGGGTTTCCCGCAGTAAGTCAGTTTTATCTGATGCACCGCTGTCGATACGGTCTGCAAGACGGGTGAATTCGCCGCCAAGTTCACGGAGCTGCTGGAGCTTGTCCCGGTCACCCTGTGAAACAAACTCTGACAGGGCTTCAACGGCATTCTCCAGTAACTGAACACGCTGTGAGGTTGCTTTGGTGCCTGTATTCAGCACCAACATCAGGCGCAGGCCTGACTCTTCAGGGAGATGGATAACGTCTGTTTCAACCGTTTCCAGCCTGTTGTCCACGTTAAACTTGAGCTGGGCAGTGTAATGCTGGCGTTCATCCGTCTGGGTGCCAATGGGTGTCATCAGGAAGTCATCTATGGCGTGGCGCTCCAGTGATTCCGGTGAAACGCGCAGCAACCGGCCGCAGGCATCGTTGGCATACTGGATGCGACCGTTTTCCTGCACACAGAGAATGGCTTCTGAAGCCGTTTCCAGTAATCCAAGAAGCCTGTTCTGGGTTTCAAGCAACCCTGCTTCCACTTGTTCCCGGTGGTGGATTTCCTTAACCAGCCTGCGGTTTTCTTCACGTTCCTTTTCTGCCTTAGAGGCGTCCAGGTAAGCTCCGATACGGGCTGCCAGCTCATCTTTGTTAAACGGCTTGATAATGTAATCGTTGGCACCGGCCTCGAACCCCTTGACCCGGTCCTGTACCTGCCCGAGGGCAGAAAGCATGATGACCGGCAATTCAAAGCGGGTATATTGCTCGCGCAGTCGACGGCATACCTCATACCCACTGAGCTCCGGCATCATAACGTCCAGAAGAACAAGCTCCGGTTTCTCCTGCTCTGCCAGGGTGAGTGCTTCCTTACCGGTTTCGGCGGTCAGTACCCTGTAACCGGCAAGACGCAGGAAGTTCCTGATGATCTGCAGGTTAACCGGTTCATCATCAACTGCCAGGATCAATGGACCCTCGGTGTTTTCAGGCAGGCTGAGGTCCTCTTCAACCAGATTTTCCGGTACAGGGACAGAGAAATGGTTTTGCGCCCGCATCAGGTTGCTGCGGGCAATTTCCGCTTCCCCTGCAAAAGGCAGGGTAAAGCTGAAAGTCGTCCCGATCATTGGCTGGCTGCTTACATAAAGTTGCCCACCCATGATATCGATAAGCTGGCGGCTGATAGACAGGCCAAGACCGGCGCCCGGGCGGTAACCGCCATTTGAGTGCAGTTGGATAAGTGGTTCGAAAATATGCTCCAGCTGCTCGGCAGGTATACCCTGTCCGGTATCAACCACCTGGATACGGATTTGCTGTTCCAGCACCGTAGCAGAAATGATGATCTTGCCTTCATCGGTGTACTTAATCGCGTTGCCGATAAGGTTATAAAGTATCTGCTCCAAACGCTGTTCATCTGCCTTAACCAGCGGCAGGTCAACCGGCATCTGGTTGATGATACGTACCGGCTTATTGCCAAGGAGGTGCGTTGAAAGCTCAAGCACCAGACGGACTGCCGCGCTGGCGTCCACCGCCTGGGGTTCAATTTCCAGGTCGCCGTAACGCATTTTGTGATAGTCCAGCAGATCATCAACAAGGTTGGAGAGCCGCTGACCGGAATTTACCAGCATCTGTAACTGGTGCTGCTGGGTTTGGGGTACCGGCCCGTTTGCACCTGCAATCAGTGATTCGGCGATACCAATCATGCCATGAAGTGGAGTACGCAGTTCATGGGAGGTGGTTGCCAGAAAATCATCCTTGAGTTTGTCAGCAAGCTCAAGCTCCTGGTTTTTTTGCTGGATAAGAGCCAGAGAGTTTTCCAGCTCTTTGTTCTGTTCCCGGATAAGTGCCAGTTTGTCGCGCACGGATCGTTGCATCCGGGCAAAGCTGACAGCCAGGCGACCTATTTCATCTTTACGTTCCATCCCTTGGATTTGCTGCTCAAGATCGCCGGCTGAAACACGTTCTGCCGCCCAGGTAAGGCGAAGCAACGGTGCGGTAATAGAGTTGGACAACCAATGGGATGCCAGCGTAACCAGTACAATAGCGGTCAACATAACTACCAGGAAAATTTTCTCTAACTGATAGATGCGGGCAAAGGCAACTTTTTCCGGCAATTCAACAATCATTGCCCAACGCACTTCCTGGGTCGGGGAAACCGGTGCAAATGCACCAAGCACAGCCGTACCGGAGAAGTTGGTAAAGCTTCCGACGTCTGACTGGCCATCAAGCGCACGGTTGATCGCTGTACTGTCGAGTCTGGTGGTAAGGTTTGTCTGGCCAATGCGCGGCAGGTGGTCAGCGCCGACCACCAGTGTGCTTACTTGGCTGTTTTTACTGTCAGACTCGGTCAGCATCCGGGTTAGCGGTTGATTGTCTAACTTGAAAATGACAAAACTGTGCAGATAGCCCTGCTGGGAAATCGGAGCCGCAAACCAGGCGACCAGTTTTCCGTCTTCCGGGGAGAAATCGGTAAATACCACCGGAATATTTTCGTCGTTATCCAAGTGGTTGCTCACCATCGCCCGGATCTTCGCAAAGGTTTTGCCTAACTGGGTATCCTTCCATTCCGGTGATTTCAGGTCGACACCAAAATCGTTATTTTTCTGAACGGAATAAACGACGTTGCCGTTTACATCGACCAGAAGGATATCGGCAAAATCAGAACGTTTCAGGTGTTCTTCATACGCCCAGTGGTAGCGTTTGTGCAGCAGGCGATAGCGTTCACTGCCAACAAAGCTGGAAGTGGCTGTCATTGCGCCGGGGCGGAGTTTGTCACCGCTGCCGGGGATATAGCGCTGCTTTGCCGCTTCACGGGCTTTGTCTGTGTTTTCTCCCAGCTGGTGGAATGCAGCAACGAGGCCATAAAAACGGCCTCCGCTGGCATTGGCGAGCTCGGAACGTGCAAAGGATTTCACTTCAGAGTGCAGCCGACCAAAATAGCTGGTGAGCTGATCCTGTTTGGTGTCCCGGAGTGAAGCCAAGTGAGCAGTGCTTTGCTGTGCCAGATCGTTGCTGTGTGACTGCAGGAAAAAAATAGCCAGGGCAGTCAGTGGTGTAATACTCAGCACAAGAAATGCCAGCATCAACGTGTGTTGGAGTCGTTTAAACGTCTGTTTCTCTTGCATGTCCTTGCCTGAAATCAGAGCGGGGAATGATAAGTGTCTTGGCCTGCTGGGCAGAAAGCCGGTAGCAAATTTGCCGGGATGCTCTCAGGCTCAAGAGCTTGGTGGAATAGCCTTTTATAAGGCCTTTTTTTTCTCAAGCAAGAAAGTTGTTTTTGAAGCGTGGGGAAAGCCGCAAAAATAACGAAAATGACGGATTTTTGCGGCTAAAAAGCGGATAACCTTGGGTTACGTCAAAGTTATCGGTGTTATTTTACCGAGCGGTAAATGCTGAATTTGTTGGATGCCGCCAGTGTCTGGCATTCGCCAAACGCTTTTTCAATCAAAGGAGGGTATTTGAGAAAGCGGTTGGCGACCATCACCATTTGCCCGCCATTTTGCAGGTGGCCGGGAGACTGGGCAATCAGGGTTTCAGTGGCAGTGTAGCTGGTGTCAAGGCCGGCATGAAACGGTGGATTGGTAACGATGGCATTGAACTTGCCGTCAATTGCGGCAAAAACATCGGTAGCTACTGCTGTGCCTTCAAGGTGATTAAACCGAAGGGTTTCTCTGGCCGATTCGACCGCAAGGGCACTGACATCAGCCATGGTGATCTCCAGGTCAGGATTTTGCTGTTTCAGCACTGCCCCGATGACGCCTGCGCCACAGCCAAAATCCAGCACGGAGCCCGACAGGGATGGCAGGGTATCGAGCAGCAAAGCGGTACCTACATCCAGCTCACTCTGGCTGAATACACCCGGCAGGGCACGGATGGTCAGGGAGGTTTCTCCACGTTTTATCGGGTAGCTGTTGAACCAGTTTTCTAGTTTGAATGGGGCCGGTTTGCTTTCGCATTTCCCCCAATAGAAACTGCAACGGCGTGCGCTGTCGAATTTACGGACAGTCCCGAGAGGTGCAAACATTTTTTCAATGCTGCGAACACCGCTCCGGTTTTCCCCTACCACACAGATTTCGGTTTCTTCCCCCAAGGCATCAAACAGCATGCTGAGCAGAAATTCTGCTTCTGCCTTGGCTTTTGGCCAGTAGAAAAGGACCATGTCTGCCTTTTTATCCGCCTGGTATTCAGCACCAAACTGTACGTCAATGTGCGGGTAGCGCGACATGGAAGATGCGTAAGCGTAGTTGGTGGTGAATACCTGTACGCTGGCTGCGATATCAACCAACTCAGTTGCAAAGGTATCTTCTAGTTCACCGGCCAGCAGGACGTGGCGGTCTTCAAAATAGGAAAGCTGGCGGGCGACAACTTCGCTCGGCGTGGTGTAGGCCATGGGATTCTCGACAGGTTGGAAACTGCCGCGCATTGTCCCATAAAGGCCGGGGCGGGAAAAGTCCGCCCCGGGGGAATGCCATGATGAAGCGTGTGGGTTATTCCTTGTCCTGCTGCTCGAGGAAGGTCTCAAATTCAGTTTCGTACAGACGGAACAGCACGATGGTGACCGCAAAAATAATCGGGCCGTAAATCAGCCCCATAAGGCCGAACAGGTGCAGGCCACCCAGCAGGGAGAAGAAAATCAGCAGGGTACTCATTCCGGAATTGCCCTGCATCAGCAAAGGACGGAGGAAGTTGTCGATGGAGCCGACAACGACAACCCCCCAGACTACGAGGAATGCTCCCCATTGCCAGTCGCCTGTCAGGAACAGGTAAAGTGATGCCGGCAGCCAGATAAGTGCCGTGCCAACAACTGGGATGAAGGACGCAAACCCCATCATTGAACCCCAGAACAGTCCGGGGAAACCAGCCAGCGCCATGGCGATACCACCGGCAAACCCCTGAGCTACTGCGGTCAGGAAAGAACCTAGGACGGCAGATTTGGCGACCTGTTCCACCTCATCAAGGATTTGGTCTTCCTGACTGCGGGAGAGGGGAATCACGTGGCGCAGCGCCTGGATAAGTTTTTCATTGTCGCGCAGGAAGAAAAACAGGACGAACAGCATCAGGGAGAAATCGACAAAGAAGCCGGTCACGTCGCCGACCATCCGGGTACTGATCCCGACCAGTTGCGTACTGACTTTGGTAATCGCCGAGGTCGCACGCTGCAGAAGTTCCTGTGGTGCGATGGAGTTGAACGGCAACCACTTGTCGATGGTCGTAAAGGCCGACTGCACCCACGGGTGGTTAAGTGCTTCCTTAGCCCCGCCGTTGGTCAGCCAGTCATAGGCATTGGTGGTGAAAGTCACGCCCTGGTCGATAATGGCGATAGCGACGACCAGCACAGGGATCAGCACGATAAAGGTGAGCAGGGTACAGGAAAGCAGCGCTGATATATTCGGGCTGTTCTTCAGTTTTCCGTGGATCCGGTTATGTACCGGCAAAAACAGCAGGGAAACAATAAAGCCCAGGATGATTGAGCCCATGTACGGCTCAAGCAACAGATAGCTAGCATATACAGCAACCGCAAGCACGGCTATCAGTATCCAATGCCGGGGCTCGGCTTTAAAAGGTCTTGTCACGTCAGGATTCCTTTGCAGCATGGATCAGGCAGTTAGGCGTACTATAACCCCAAATGGCGTCAATATGTTTGCATGATTGGAAATTGATCAGTGCGTCGCAGCAGCTTAATGTAGACTCGGAGAGTTGCAATGTGAGCACTTTTTGCAAATTTTAACGGGAGAATAAAGCGTGGGTTGCTGTAATGACAGTTGCGGTTGTGACACCGTGAAGAAGAAGCGTTTCAGCCCACTCTGGGTGATCGCGGCAGTGGTGCTGGGGCTGGTGGTATTTTACTGGCAGTGAATTCAGATAGTCTGGCTCAGAGTCACAGTGCAAAAGAGAAAGGCGGCCTATGAGCCGCCTTTACTGTACAAGGGTTACTTGGCCAGCTCTGCAAATGCCTCGTCAGCTGCTGCCAGGGTTTTCTCTATTTCAGCGTCAGTGTGTGCCAGCGAGACAAATCCAGCTTCGAACGCAGATGGTGCCAGATAAATACCACGATCCAGCATCAGGTGGAAAAACTGCTTGAAACGCTCAGTGTCGCACTGCTGAACGTCGGCAAAAGACGTTACGCTCTCTTTGTCAGTGAAGAAGAAACCGAACATTGCACCGGCATAGTTAACAACCAGAGGAATGCCATGTTTGTCTGCCGCTGCCTTAAAGCCTTCGGCCACGTGCTTGCAGGTTTCGGCCAGCTTCGCTTCGTTACCGTCTTTACGCAACTCTGTCAGACACGCCAGACCGGCTGCCATGGCTATAGGGTTGCCGGACAGTGTGCCCGCCTGGTAAACCGGACCGGTAGGGGCGATATATTCCATCACGTCACGGCGGCCGCCAAAGGCGCCCACCGGCATGCCACCACCGATAACCTTGCCCAGCGTAGTCAGGTCTGGTTTTACGTCGTAGTAAGCCTGTGCACCACCAAGGGATACGCGGAAACCGGTCATAACTTCATCCAGGATCAGCAGCGCACCATATTGGTCACACAGTTCACGCAGGCCCTGAAGGAAACCTTCTGCCGGCGGGATGCAGTTCATGTTACCCGCAACCGGCTCTACGATGATGCATGAAATTTCTTCAGGGTGGTTTTCAAAGGCTTCTTTCACAGAAGCCAGGTCGTTATAGGTGCAGGTCAGCGTGTGTTTGGCAAAATCAGCCGGAACTCCCGGTGAGTTTGGCTCGCCCAGGGTCAGGGCACCTGAACCGGCCTTAACCAGCAAACAGTCCGCGTGGCCGTGATAGCAGCCTTCAAACTTGATGAACTTGTCACGCTTGGTAAAACCGCGCGCCAAGCGGATAGCACTCATGGTTGCCTCTGTGCCAGAGCTCACCATACGAACCATTTCCATTGAAGGAACCAGCTCGGAAACCAGTTCAGCCAGTGTGATTTCGCCTTCAGTCGGTGCACCGAAGCTCAGGCCGTTTTCGGCTGCCTTGATAACGGCATTGCGGATTGAAGGATGGTTGTGACCCAAAATCATCGGTCCCCAAGAACCGACATAATCGACATAGGCTTTGCTGTCGGCGTCGTAGATATAGGCACCATCAGCACGCTCGATAAACAGCGGGGTACCCCCTACACCATTGAAGGCTCGAACCGGTGAATTCACGCCGCCGGGAATGGTTTTGCGGGCCTTCGCATATAAATCAGCTGATCGGGTCATACTTTGTTCCTGTTTGAATTTGGCTCTTGGACGTTGGCCGGAATTGTAGCGGAAATCGCCAAGTGTTGTCGCGTGCGTGAATCTGGTAATTGGTGATAGGATTGCAAAGAAATTTCAGTTGAAAAGATGTCTAATACTTGAACGATTTAGTCAGGTACTAGATAATTTAGGCCAAAACACTTGGCGAGTGATGTGAGGACATAATGAGCGAAACCCAATTGCCACTTCAGTTTACTGACGCTGCAGCGAGCAAGGTAAAAGCGCTGATTGCCGAAGAAGAAAACCCGAACCTTAAACTCCGTGTCTATATTACAGGTGGCGGTTGCAGTGGTTTCCAGTACGGCTTTACGTTTGATGAAAAAGTTAATGATGGCGATATGACCATCGAAAATTCCGGGGTTACCCTGGTGGTTGACCCGATGAGCCTGCAATACCTTATCGGTGGTGAAGTGGATTACACCGAAGGACTGGAAGGGTCACGCTTCTTTGTCAGCAACCCGAATGCAAAGACAACCTGCGGTTGTGGAGCCTCATTCAGCGTCTGATCCCTTTCAGGCGTCCCGCGTATTTATAGGCACATTTCATTAATCGATGCGGCAAAAATTGCGAATTTTTAGCCAATTACGCCGCTCGTAAAAAATGTGCCACGAAAATTCAGTACTTTAGTTGCAGGCACGATTTTTGATATATCTGATTGTGGATATGAACCCGGGCATCAATATGGTGTCTGGTCGTTGTGAATTATGCTTGCTGCCGAAGGCTACCCTCTGGTACTAACCAAACTGATTCGCATTTTCATGTATTCAATCATTTTAAAACCGTTTAGGCTGTTTGAATAAAGCAGTAAACCGGACAGTAGGATGTCGTCCGGAAAGAAGCAGTTTCATATCAGAACTGCCAGATTTGCTTACCAACGTCAGGGATAAAGACTATGGCTGCATGGCAACGCGTTAATTACTTCTTTTCTTCAAAACCCTGGATCATTTCTTTGATCCTCGTTCTTTCGCTGGTTGCATGGCTTGCCAGTGGGCAGGATCAGGGAAGCCAGGCGTCAGGCAAAGATGAAAAACCCCAACAACATCTTGCCAGAGTGAAGGTAACGACTTTTAACGCCGCCGCTGTTACCCGGACAATTACGCTTTACGGACGCACTGCGCCCGACCGGACTTCAACAGTATCAGCAGAAGTATCCGGGAAGATCCTGAGCCTTGCAGTGAGCAAAGGCAGCCGGGTGGAAAAAGGCCAACTGATTGCCCAGATAGACACCGCAGACCGAGCTGCCCAGCTCAGGCAGGCTCAGGCGCTGTTAAAAGCACGTCAAAAGGAATACAGCGCCGCAGCATCCTTGAGGAAAAAAGGCCTGCAGGGTGAGGTTTCATTCAGCCTGGCTGAGGCCAACCTTGCTGAGGCCAAAGCCGCTGTTGCCAACCTGAAACTTGCGCTCGCCAATACCGACGTCAAAGCCCCGTTTACCGGCATCCTCGAATCCCTGCATATTGAGCAGGGTGATTACGTAGGAATCGGGGATCCTATCGGCCAGTTGGTTGATCTCAACCCCCTGGTGGTTAAAGCCGATGTCAGCGAGCGTCATATCGGGCAGCTTGATAGCGGCAGCCAGGCGCAGGTTACCCTGGTAAGCGGCGAAACCAGGCAGGGCAGCCTGAGGTACCGTTCAAGCATTGCTTCTGAAACCACCAATACCTTTGGTATCGAATTGACCATCGATAACCCCGGTCAGGCACTGCCGGCCGGGATCAGTGCTGAAGTGGAACTCCCACTTGATGAAAAGCTGGCGGTAAAACTGACCCCGGCGATGCTGGCTTTGGATGAAAACGGCAACCTCGGCGTCAAAACCCTGGTTGAAGAAAACCGGGTGAAGTTTATTCCTATCAAGTTGGTTAAAGCCGAGTCAGACGGTGTCTGGCTTACGGGGTTGGGGGAACGTGTTGACATCATTACCGTCGGGCAGGGCTTTGTCCGTGACGGGGATGAAGTGGAAGCTACGTTGAACAGCCCGCAAGCCGGCAAACAGTAAGGAGGGTCTATGCGCACAGTCATTGAAGCGTCTATGGCCCGGACCCGCAGCATGATGACGCTGCTGGTGTTTCTGCTGCTGACAGGCACGGTCACCTATATCACCATACCCAAGGAGGCAAACCCGGATATCACCATTCCGGTTATCTACGTTTCTGTGGGGCATTCCGGGATATCCCCGACAGACGCAGAGCGCTTGCTTGTCCGCCCGATAGAGCAAGAGTTGCAATCGGTTACCGGTGTGAAAGAAATGACCGCCATTGCCTCCGAAGGCCATGCCTCTGTCACACTGGAGTTTAATGTCGGGGTGGATCTCGACAAGGCGATGGCCGATGTCCGTGATGCGGTGGATCTCGCCGCACCAAGGCTTCCGGCTGATTCAGATGAGCCAACAGTTCATGAGGTGACACTGGCCAGTGAGGAGCCGGTGCTGTCTGTGGTCCTCTACGGAACTGTACCCGAGCGTACCATCGTCCAGATTGCCCGTCGTTTGCAGGATCAGCTTGAAAGTTTCAGGCAGGTGTTGGAAGTCGACATTGCCGGTGATCGGGAAGATGTGGTGGAAGTGTTGGTAGACCCGCTCCTGATGGAGAGCTATGGCCTGGACCAACAGAGTATCTACAACCTGATTGCCAGTAACAACCGTGTAGTGGCTGCCGGGTTTGTGGATACCGGTTATGGCCGCTTTTCAGTGAAGGTGCCGTCAGTTTTCCATTCCGCGAAGGACATTCTTGAATTGCCGATCAAAGTGGATGGCAAGCAAGTAGTCACTTTTGGCGATATTGCGACAGTGCGCCGGGCGTTTAAGGATCCCAGCAGTTTTGCCCGCCTTGACGGCCAGCCTGCAGTGGTCCTGGATGTGAAAAAGCGGGCCGGCGAAAACATCATTGAGACCGTCGAACTGGTCAAAACTGTGATGGAAAAAGCGCAAACGCGCAGCGAATGGCCGACAAACCTGAATGTGCGGTACACGTGGGATGCCTCTGAAGATGTAAAAATCATGCTGAACGATCTTCAGAACAACATCCTTTCCGCCATCATTCTGGTGGTGATCGTCATTATCGCTATTCTGGGAGCCCGCACAGCGTTACTGGTTGGGATTTCAATTCCTGGTTCTTTCCTGACCGGCCTGGCTGTACTTGGCTTTGCCGGACTCACAGTTAACATTGTTGTGCTGTTCGCACTGATCATGGCGGTCGGCATGCTGGTGGACGGCGCAATAGTGGTGACCGAATTTGCTGACCGCCGGATGCGCGAGGGGATAGACCGTAAACAGGCTTACCGGGAGGCCGCCAAGCGAATGGCCTGGCCAATAACCGCGTCCACGGCCACGACGCTGGCGGCTTTCGCCCCGCTGATGTTCTGGCCGGATATCGTCGGTGAGTTTATGAAATACCTGCCGATGACCCTGATTGCCACACTGTCAGCTTCCCTGGCGATGGCATTGCTGTTTGTCCCGGTGTTAGGGTCACTTATCGGTAAGCCGCTGCCGGTCTCAAAAGACCGCCAGCGCAGGATGCTGGCGCTTGAAGAAGGGGATTTCAGCCAGGCAACCGGGTTTACCAAGTTATACCTGTCGACATTGAGCATTGCCCTCAAACATCCGCTGAAGATTCTTCTCGCTGCCATCATCTTTTCTGCTGCGGTGATGTACAGCTATGGGAAAGCGGGTCTTGGGGTAGAGTTCTTCCCTGACGTTGACCCGGTTTCCTTTAACATTAAAGTGCGTTCGCATGGTGATCTTTCAATCCATGAAAAAGATGCCCTGATGCGTCAGGTTGAGGAGCGGGTATTGGGGATGGACGAAGTGAAGTCCATCTATACCCGAACCGGAGGGGATGACCAGATCGGCCAGATCCAGTTTAACCCGGTCGACTGGCAGTACCGGCGCAAAGTGAAAGAAATCATTGCCGATATCCGGGAAAATACTGCCGATCTTGCAGGGTTGGAGCTGGAGTTCAAATTCCCTGAGGCTGGCCCACCAAGTGAGAACGACCTGGAAATTGAATTGACCAGTTCGGACTATGATGCCCTTAACAAGGCTGTTCACCAGGTGCGAGACTGGCTCGAAACCCATGAGGCTTTCACCAACATCAACGACAGCAGCCCTAAGGGCGGTATTGACTGGGCGATTGAAATCGATCGCGCAGACGCCGCACGATATGGCGCGGACGCAACCTTGCTCGGTAATACGGTTCAATTTGTTACTAACGGCCTGTCAATTGGTGAGTACCTGCCGGACGATGCGGATGAAGAGGTGGATATCCTGGTCCGCTACCCGGCGGACAAGCGTGATATCGGCAAGTTCGACGAGCTTCGCGTTAAAACGGCTTATGGACTGGTGCCAATCACCAATTTTGCCGAAATTTCACCGCAACCCAAACAGGGCGTTATCCGGCGTGCCGGCGGTGAGCGGGTACTCGAAGTGATGGCGGATATGACCGAGGGCTACAACCTTAGCCTCGAGTTGCCGAAGATCACCGCAGAGCTTGAAGAAATGGAACTGCCGTCAGGTGTGACCTTCAAGATACGGGGTGAAAACGAAGATCAGAACAAGTCTCAGGAGTTCCTGATGAAGGCATTCATCATTGCGCTGGCAGTAATGGCAATGATCCTGCTGACCCAGTTCAACAGCTTTTACCAGTCATTCCTGATACTGAGTGCGGTGCTGTTCTCAACCGTGGGCGTGTTCCTCGGCCTGTTGGTCGTACAGCGGCCGTTTGGCATCATCATGTCCGGCATTGGGGTCATTTCACTGGCCGGTATCGTGGTAAACAACAATATTGTCCTTATCGATACCTACAATGTGCTGCGCCGGGAAGGTATTGCCAAACTGGATGCCATTATGCGGACCGGTGCCCAGCGTCTGCGCCCGGTCATGCTTACCACGGTAACGACCATTCTCGGTCTTCTGCCCATGGTGCTGGAAATGAACATTGACCTGGTTAACCGAAAAATTGAATTTGGTGCGCCCAGCACCCAGTGGTGGTCGCAGTTAGCGACTGCGGTTGCCGGCGGCCTTGCTTTCGCCACTGTGCTGACACTGGTCCTTACTCCCTGCCTGCTGATGCTGGGACGGGAGCGAAAACCTGCGCTGGTGGAGGGTGACGAGCCAGTCCCGGATACCGCCAATGTCAGCCCGCTTGAGGATGCTCGGCAAAAACAGCAAGGGTTGCCGAGTTAGCACCCACGATAAACGAAGAAAGGGCCGAGAGGCCCTTTCTTTTTCCATCCATAGACTGGATTTTTCAGCTATCAGGACTTGTTCAATACCGGACCCAGTGCCGCCCAGAGCATGCCCATTTTCTGCATCTGTTCAAGGCGGCTCTGTGCCAGTGCAATGAACTCTTGCTTCTCCCTGCCTTGCAGGGACTTGGATTGCGGGAGCTTCACGGTGCGTGGGTTGCGGTGGACACCGTTCACCAGGAACTCATAGTGCAGGTGAGGACCGGTTACCCGCCCTGTACCGCCAAGGGTACCGATGGTCTGTCCCTGTTTAACACGCTGGCCGGTTTTCACATAGCGCTTGGTCAGGTGCAGGTACTTGGTGATATAGGTAGAGGTATGCCGGATAAAGACATAGTTACCGTTGTATTTGTTGTACCCGGATTTCTGTACCACACCATCACCAGCCGCCCAAATAGGTGTGCCGACTGGCGCAACATAATCTGTACCACGGTGCGCTTTCACCTTGCCGGTCACCGGGTGAAGGCGGCGAGGGTTGAAGTTGGAGCTGACGTAACGGAAGCTAAGTGGTGAGCGCAGGAAGGCTTTGCGCATTGCCCGGCCGTTTTCGTCGTAATACTTGCCGGATTCAGCCCGGATAGCTGTAAAGGTTTCACCCTGGTTGGTAAAGGAAGCCGCAAGGATTTCACCGCTGCCAACGTGCTCGCCTTCAACAAACTGCTCTTCAAACAGCACTTCAAATTTGTCCCCGCCACGGATGTCGAGGGCAAAGTCGATATCCCAGCCGAAAATACCGGCCAGTTGCATAATTTGATTGCCGGTCAGGCCCGCTTCAACACCGGCATTCCAGAAACTGGATGTGATGGTGGCACTGGCATAATTGAGCTGAGTGTCCGTAGTGCGGGTATCGACCGTGGACTGGTAGCCGTCGTCCGTTTTATCCACCACCAGGGTTTCATACGCACTGCGTGGCTGGATAAGTTTAACCAGTTCTCCGTTTTCATCGATACCCAGCCTGATTTCATCCCCGGGGCGCAATTTGGTGAGGGTTTTTGCGCCCTCATCACTGTTTATCAACCGGTATAGCGTGGCCGGGCTGAGGCCAGCCTTGTCAAATAGGACAGCAAGGCTCTCGCCGGACTGTACGGTAAACTTCTGCCATTCCAGCGGTTTTTCGACAGATGCAATTTCAGAGTCGCCGGCAAGGGAAACCAGGTTTGAAATGGGAAGGGGGTAAGCCTGACCAATTTTATACCGGGTATCGCGGGCTGGGGAGCTTTGCCCGGACGGAAGAAAAAACAGCAGCATTGCCGCAGTGAAGGCAACTATCAGCATAATGCGCTGGAATCGCGGCAAGGCGTTAAATTTCGACACGATCATTGAGGTAAAAAAACATAACCCGGTAGCAATATAGACAACGGTTAAGTCTAACTGGTTTCAAATCACATCGCTATTCAAGTAGTATGTCGCTCTATCACATTTTGCCAAATCAGTGGGAGCAAGAAACAATGGCAAACCTTGAAGCCGCACTTGCCGAAATTAAACGCGGTGTCGAAGAACTGATTCCAGAAGAAGAGCTTATTGCCAAGCTGAAAGAAAACCGTCCTTTGCGCATCAAACTGGGTGCCGATCCAACGGCTCCGGATATTCACCTTGGTCACACTGTTATCCTGAACAAACTGCGTGCCTTCCAGGATCTGGGCCATGAAGTTATCTTCCTTATCGGTGACTTTACCGGCATGGTTGGTGACCCAAGTGGTAAAAACACCACCCGTCCTCCACTGACACCTGAGCAGGTTCTGGCAAACGCTGAAACCTACAAAGAACAGGTATTCAAAATTCTGGATCCAGCCAAGACCCGTATTGAATTCAACTCCAGCTGGCTGAAGGAACTGGGTACTGAAGGCATGATCCGTTTGGCGGCGAGCTCAACAGTAGCCCGTATGCTTGAGCGTGATGATTTCAAGAAGCGTTATGCCGGTAACCAGCCTATCGCCATCCACGAGTTTATCTATCCGCTCCTGCAAGGCTATGACTCTGTGGCACTGAAAGCTGACGTTGAGCTGGGTGGTACTGACCAGAAGTTCAACCTGCTGATGGGTCGTGAACTGCAAAAGCAGCACGGGCAGCCACAACAGGTTGTACTGATGATGCCTCTGCTGGTGGGTCTGGACGGCGAAAAGAAAATGTCCAAGTCTGCCCACAACTATATTGGTGTAAGTGAAGCACCTACCGAGATGTTCGGTAAGATCATGTCTATTTCTGATGATCTGATGTGGCAGTACTATGAGCTGCTTTCCTTCCGTCCTCTGGAAGAAGTTGCCCAGTTGAAAGCTGACGTTGAAGCCGGCAAAAACCCGCGTGACGTGAAAATCCTGCTGGCAAAAGAAATCATTGCCCGTTTCCATACCGAAGCGGACGCTGATGCGGCAGAACAAGATTTTATCAACCGTTTCCAGAAAGGCGCGATGCCGGATGAAATGCCTGAGTTCTCTTTTGAACAGGGTATTGCTATCGCCAACCTGCTGAAAGATGCCGATCTGGTAGGTTCAACCTCTGACGCCATGCGTATGATCCGCCAGGGAGCGGTAAAGATGGACGGCGAAAAGGTAGAAGACACCAAGCTGGTTCCAGCAACAGGTACTGCTGTATACCAGGTAGGCAAGCGCAAGTTTGCTCGTGTAACTCTGGCTTAAGATTACACGCTGTGTAAAAAGGGCGCTCAGCGCCCTTTTTTGTACCTGTATTACGGGATTCCTGCAGTGATACTGGCGATTCGTTGTCCGAGATATTGCCCAGTCAACCAATCCCGTTTTTCTAACTCTCCGTTTTCTGTCCAGCCAATGGCACCGAGCTGCTCTCCCCAACGGTTGATGGTTTTATCATTGTATCCATTTGGCAGATCTATACCGGTCCAAAGCATTCCGTGCTGGCTCGCCAGCATCATAAAGTATTGCAACGTAGCTTCCTGCCCTCCACTGACACTGCCCCCCACGGTAAAGCCGGCAGCAGGCTTATTGCGCCACAGTTGCTGACTCCAGCTATCGCTGCTGGCATCTGCAAATGCCTTAAACTGAGCTGCGGGACCACCCATGTATGTTGGTGCACCAAACACGATGGCATCGCAACAGGCAAGTTGTTGGAAAATAGCCTTCTCGACAAAACGCCCTTCAATAAGGTGTTTTCCCTCTATGCGTAACGAAATGGGGTGGGCCCCTTGCTCTTCAATGCCGCTGGCAACGGCGCTGGCCATTTGCTGCGTGGTTCCGCTTGCGGAGAAGTAGACGATGGCGATTTTCTTTATTGGGGTCATTCACTTTCCTTGTGTATGTCAACAGCCATAGCAAGCCATTACGTATCCATACAAGGTAGTGTATCGGTAGGTTAAGTAAAGTTAAATATTTACATAATGAATTAACGTGCTAAAAAAACGCGCCTGGGCGCGTTCTTAGTTGATCGTGTTTACTTGCCGGGAAGATCAAATGCAGGCAGGGAAAGGTGCCAGCGGATTGCAGCCAGTCGGATGAGCAATGTCGTCATGATACCCGCAATTGAGGATGTGACTGCATCCGAGCCCATGGCCAGGGCAATGGTGTGGATGCATCCGCCAGCGATACAGGCTGTTGCGTAGACTTCGGTTCGAAGCACCATTGGAATTTCCCGGGCAAGGATATCGCGGATGATGCCACCGCCACAGCCGGTCATCACACCCATAATGACAGCTACCATCGGGGAAGCGCCAAATTGCAGGGCTTTATTGACACCAATGGCAACAAAGACCGCGAGACCAATGGCATCAGCGACGGGCAGGACATACCAGGGTACCCGGCGAGGACGGCGGATTGCTGCTATGGATACTGCGCAGGTAATTAAAATCACCCACAGATAGTTAGTGTCAGTTATCCAGAACACCGGCGTGGCACCGAGCGCCATATCCCGGATGGTGCCACCACCGATAGCGGTTACGGCCGCGAGCACAATGACACCAAAGGGATCCATGCGTAACTTGCCCGCAAGCAGGACGCCGGAGACAGCAAATACCGCGGTGCCAAACATATCGAGCAGATACAACAGCATTGAAAGTCCTTTAATAAATGCATGGAATGAATCGCGGCGATTTTACGTGGCACAGGGTGATTAACAATCCAGGAGCCCTGCATCTGTGATGGTTTTCACTATCTGTTTTTTAAACAATTCAGGGGGCTGTGAGCCCCCTGAAATATCATCTGTTCTGATTATTGCTGTTAACTGATTTTTTCCGATTCCCTTACGGCGTCGAGGTAACCGCAAACCTGTTCCAGCGCTTTTAACGTGCGCGGGGTTGGTCGGTTCAGCCAGTCAGTGTTAAGTGTCCACACCGTTTTGTTCTCTACTGCGGGGATTTCGTTGGACCAGTTTTTCCACCAAGGGGAGTTACCTTCTGCATGGCGTGAGACGAAGATGACTTCCGGCTTGCGGACGATAACCTGTTCCGGGCTGACCTGAGGGTAAGCCGCCGGACTGTTGTTGAAAATATTTTTTCCGCCACAAGTCTCAAATACCGGTGCAGGCCAGTTGTCTGAAGAGACCGTCATCAAAGGGGTACCGCTTAACTGGTAGAAATAACTGACAGGGCGTTTACCCCGGTAGTCCTGCTGGATTTGCCGGAAACGGCTTCGCAGGGAGTTGGCAAGTGCAGTGGCCTTTTCCGGGGATGGTGACCATTTGCCAAGCATATCTACAGCATCGGCGATATCTTCCAGACTGTCAGGGTTGGTATAAACAACCTTGAAACCGAGGTTCTCCAGGGCCTCCATCTGACGCGGAGGGTTGCCGCCTTTCCAGGCGAGAATAAGCCCCGGGTTAAGCGTGACTATTCGTTCCAGCTTAATTCCCCGGTAGTTGGCAACCCGCTCCAGACCTTTGGCCTGTTCCGGGTAGTCGCTGTACTCACTGGCAGCGAGCATCTGATCACCAAGGCCAGCGGCATAGGCCAGTTCTGTGCTGTGAGGAGACAGGCTGATGACAGTTGGAAGCTTTGCCAGTGAAGGCGCAGAGGAAAAAAGGATAGCGAAAAAGGCCAGATACCGGCACAGCAGCTGTGAGATTCCTTTCATGTTCGTCCTAAAGGGTAAAAATCAGCATGACAACTGACTGAACAGCAATCCAGTACAGTGTCCTTTTCTGCAACGTGTGGTTGAGGAGCGACAGATGATAGCCAGCTGGCACCACTTGTCCACCGATTTTGCGCCGCTCTTGTTTCCTGCCTTCATAAATTGCCGGGCCACCCAGTGAAAGCTCCCATTTACTGCCGGCACTGCTGAGCAGCCAGCCTGCACCCGGTGCACGCCACTTTTCACCCTCATTCATTAATGCCTGGAAACCCGAGTGAAACCCCTTGCCACAGCAGATGAGCAAGGCAAACAGTCGAAGGGGAACAATATCAAGGATTGATATTACTGATGCACTAAAACGGCCAAACGGATCGAACTGTTTTCTGCTCGGCGACCATACTCGTGCCAGTGTGGATGTCAGGCTGTAAAGGAATGCACCAACTCCACCGAGCAGTGCAAACCAGAAAAGAACACTGACAACGTTGCGGCCATAACCCATCAAAAGAGTTTCTGCCCCTGCTTTGCCCAGCCCAATCATCGACAGGCCATCGGTTTCCCGGTTCAGGTGGCTGGAAAGAAGCAGGCGTGCTGTTCCCTTGTCTTCTGCCGAAAGTGACGTAGCCAGTGATTGCCCCAGATGATGGGTCGGTTTCCACCCCAATGCCAGCCAAAGAAGGAACAGATTGTAGAATGCGGGTTGCCATACGAGCTGTGCGGTGGCAACGAGGAGCACTGCAAGGGTGAGCCAGATAATGGCAAAGGAAAGTATGCCAGACAGGCGCCGCTGCTGTTCGCTGTCGGTCTGATGGTTCACCTTGTCAGAAAGGAGCTGGGCAAAGCGGCGGCAATAAGAGAGCGGGTTAATGTAATCCGGAACCGGCATGACCCAGTGGAGCACCAGCCCCCCCAGCATGGCGAGGAGGGCTGATTGGTGTTGCAGGATGGTCAGTAAATCCTGGCTGTCCATGATGAAGGCCGCAATCAGGCGTCAGCCAGCAGCTGGATCATCTTGCCAACCATCTCTGATGAGCTCTTGGCTGCCAAAGGCAGGAATTCATCAAATGTCATTGGAGATTCTTTGTCTGCTACGTCAGAGATAGCACGTACTACGACAAAAGGTGTCTTGAACTGGTGGCAAACCTGGGCAATAGCAGCCGCTTCCATCTCTACGGCGATAACACCCGGGAAGTTGTCACGGATGAACTGCTGTTTCTCTGCTGTGTGGACAAATGCATCACCGGTACAGATGAGGCCGCGTACAGCATGTGGTTGGGGTTCCATTGCTGCCAGGGCTTGCTCAGCGAGATCCATCAGTTTAGGGGCTGACTCGAATGCCGCCGGCATAGCTGGCAGCTGGCCAAGTGCATAGCCGAACGCAGTGACATCGGCATCGTGGTAGCAAACTTCCGAAGAAACCACCACATCACCGAGGTTCAGGCTTGAATCAAAGCCGCCGGCAGAGCCAGTGTTGATGACTACGTCAGGCTTGTGGGTTTCCAGCAGGATGGATGTACCAACCGCTGCTGCCACTTTACCGATACCAGACTGAAGCAGAACAATATCCATGCCGTGGAGTTTGCCAGTGTAGAATTTGCAGCCTGCCTTTTCCTGCACATAGCAGTTTTCCAGCAGTTGTTTCAGGATGGATACTTCCTGTTCCATGGCACCGATAATACCGATTTTCATTGGCTCTTTTCTCATCAACAATAACTAAAGAATAATGGCGTGATTGTATCACGGCTGGCAGCGAATCGAGAGTGGGATAAAGCACAATGCCCGCACACGGCGGGCATCTTTATCAGCCGGGCAGGTAACGTCAGACGTCAAGGAAATCCATGATGCCTTCTGCCGCTTTCCTGCCTTCATCGATAGCCGTTACCACAAGGTCAGATCCGCGTACCGCATCACCACCGGCAAAGATTTTCTCGTTGCTGGTCTGATATTGGAAAGCGCCCTGGGCTGGGGCTTTGATTCTGCCCCACTGGTCGGTATCAACACCGAACGGCTCCAGCCATTCCATTTTGTGGGGCTGGAAACCGAAGGCCATGATAACGGCATCTGCCGGAAGGACATGCTCGCTGCCTTTAACCGGCTCAGGCCGGCGGCGACCGGCGGCATCAGGTTCACCCAGTGCAGTTTTCACCACTTTCACACCACTTACCTGACCGCGGGCATTCACTTCGACCCCGAGAGGCTGGAGGTTGAACATGAACTTCACACCTTCCTCGCGGGCATTTTTTACCTCACGACGCGATCCCGGCATGTTGGCTTCATCCCGGCGGTAGGCACAGATGACTTCCTTGCCACCCTGTCGGATGGAGGTTCGCACGCAGTCCATGGCGGTGTCGCCCCCACCGAGCACTACAACACGTTGGCCTTTCATATCAATAAAGTCAGACGGGGATTTTTCAAAACCCATGACTCGGTTGGCATTGGCAATCAGGAATGGAAGGGCATCATAGACACCCGGTGCATCCTCGTTATCCAGCCCAGCACGCATGTACTGGTAAGTTCCAACGCCGATAAATACCGCATCGAACTCGTTGATAAGTTCATCCATAGACACATCTGAGCCGACCTCGGTGTTGAGCCTGAATTCCACCCCCATGTCAGTAAAGACTTCCCGGCGACGGATGATGACTTCTTTTTCAAGCTTGAACGACGGGATGCCGAAGGTCAGCAGGCCGCCGATTTCCGGGTAGCGGTCAAAAACCACAGGTTTTACCCCGTTCCTTACCAGGACATCCGCGCAGGCAAGACCGGCCGGGCCGGCACCGATGATGGCGACGCGTTTGTCCGTCCACTCAACGTGAGACATATCCGGACGCCAGCCCATTTCAAAGGCTTTGTCCGTGATGTATTTTTCAACGTTGCCGATGGTGACGGCGCCAAAGTCCTCATTGAGCGTACACGAACCTTCGCAGAGGCGGTCCTGCGGGCAGACCCGGCCGCATACTTCCGGCAGGCTGTTGGTCTGGTGGGAAAGTTCCACCGCCTCCAGGATCCGACCTTCATTGGCAAGTTTCAGCCATTGGGGGATGTAGTTATGGACCGGGCATTTCCACTCACAATATGGGTTCCCGCAGTCCAGGCAGCGGTCAGCCTGGGCTTTGGCCTGATTGTCGGTAAAGGGCTCATAAATTTCGATAAATTCCGTCTTGCGTGCCTTGAGCGGCTTCTTTCGCGGATCAATACGCTGGACGTCAATAAATTGGTATACGTTCTGGCTCATGGATCCCTCCGTTACTGCGCCTGAACACGCAGCTCAGCTGCGCTGCGGCTCTGGTGTCCCAGCAGGGAACGCACGTCGGCCGCTTTTGGTTTCACCAGATAGAACTTGCTCACCCATTGTTCAAAGTCAGCCAGAATACTCTGGGCGCGGTCTGAGCCGGTCAGCTCAAGGTGGCGGTCAATCAGGCCGCGAAGGTGTTCCTGGTGGATGGTGAGCTCATCCAGTGAAATTGCCTCAACCAGCTCTGGGTTCACCCGGCGGGCAAAGTCGCCTTCCTCATCGAGTACATAAGCGAAGCCACCGGTCATACCGGCACCAAAGTTCACACCGGTGCGGCCAAGGATGGCAACAATCCCCCCGGTCATGTATTCACAGGCGTTATCACCGGCCCCTTCCACGATGGCAAGGGCGCCGGAGTTACGTACTGCAAAACGCTCACCGGCCCGGCCAGCTGCAAACAGCTTGCCCCCGGTTGCACCGTAAAGGCAGGTGTTACCGATAATGGTAGACTCATGGCCGAGGAAAGCAGACCCAACTGGGCTGCGGACAACAACCCGGCCGCCGGCCATCCCTTTGCCTACGTAGTCGTTGGCATCACCGATAAGATCCAGGTTCACCCCGCCGGCATTCCAGACTCCGAAAGACTGTCCTGCTGTCCCGCGAAGCTGGATATTTAGCGGTGTGCCGGCCATGCCGTTGTTGCCATAACGCCGGGCGATTTCGCCGGACAGCTTGGCTCCCACTGAGCGGTCAGTGTTACGGATGTCCATAAACACGTTGGCGCTGGACCGGCTTTGGATGGCCGCTTCAAGCTCGTTAAACAGTTTCTGGTTGAGCTCGCCGCAGTCAAACGGCCGGTTGGGCTCCGTGCAGTAAACTTCCTTACCCGGCCAGGGCACTGGCGCGCGGAGGATAGGTGAGAGATCCAGCTTGGCCTGCTTGGCGGTGTAACCGTCAAGTGCTTCCAGTAAATCTGTCCGGCCGATAAGGTCGGTCAGTTTTTCTACCCCAAGCTCCGCCATCAGTTCGCGTACTTCTTCAGCAAGCCCCTTGAAGAAGTTCATCACCTGCTCCGGCAACCCTTTGAAGTATTCCTTACGCAGGGTGTCGTCCTGGGTTGCAACGCCGGTTGCGCAGTTGTTCAGGTGGCAGATACGCAGGTATTTACAGCCCAGCGCTACCATTGGCGCTGTCCCAAAGCCGAAGCTTTCTGCTCCGAGGATAGCGGCTTTGACGATATCCAGTCCGGTTTTCAGGCCACCGTCGACTTGCAGGCGAACTTTGTGGCGAAGGCCGTTTTCCACCAGGGCTTGCTGGGTTTCAGCAAGACCAAGCTCCCACGGGCTGCCGGCGTACTTCACTGAGGTGAGGGGGCTGGCACCGGTACCACCGTCATAACCGGAGACGGTAATGAGGTCGGCGTAGGCTTTCGCCACACCCGTTGCAATAGTGCCGACACCCGGCTCTGATACCAGTTTTACCGAAACGACCGCATTCGGGTTGACCTGCTTGAGGTCGAAAATCAGCTGGGCGAGATCCTCAATCGAATAGATATCGTGGTGTGGCGGCGGTGAAATCAGGGTCACTCCCGGTACCGAATAACGCAGGCGGGCGATTTCTGCCGTCACCTTGTGACCCGGAAGCTGCCCGCCTTCACCCGGCTTGGCCCCCTGGGCAACCTTAATCTGCAATACATCGGCATTGGTCAGGTAATGTGGGGTCACGCCAAAACGGCCGGACGCAATCTGCTTGATGCGGGAGTTGCGCTCAGAGTTAAAGCGGCGAGGGTCTTCACCGCCTTCCCCGGAGTTTGAGTGGCCGCCAAGACGGTTCATCGCAATGGCAAGGGCCTCATGAGCTTCGGGGCTCAGGGCGCCGATAGACATGGCTGCCGAGTCGAAGCGCTTGTAAAGCTCAGAATCCGGCTCAGTTTTCTCAAGCGGAAGTGGCGTATCGCTCTTTTTCAGTTTGAAGAGGTCACGAAGCGAGGATACCGGGCGGCTGTTAACCGTCGCCGCGTAGGTCTTGTAATCCACCTCATCGCCGGATTTCACCGCACTTTGCAGGGTACTTACCACATCCGGGTTGTAGGCGTGGTACTCACCGTCATGGACGTATTTCAGCAATCCGCCGTGTTCCAGCGGCTTGCGCTTGAGCCACGCCTTTCGGGAAAGGTTGAAAAGATCCTGCTGGAAGTCTTCAAAACTTGCTCCCTGGATCCGGCTGGCAATGCCATGGAAACAAAGCTCTACCACATCGTCATGCAGGCCGATTGCTTCAAACAGCTGGGAGCAACGATAAGAGGCGATGGTTGAGATGCCCATTTTGGACATGATCTTGAACAGCCCCTTGTTGATGCCGTTTCGGAAGTTCAGCATCGCCTCACGGTAGGTTTTGTTCATTGCTCCACTGTCCACCAGCTTGGCAATGGTCTCGTAGGCGAGGTACGGGTAAACCGCAGTGGCACCAAAACCAAGCAGGACAGCGAACTGGTGTGGGTCACGGGCTGAGCCGGTTTCCACCACGATATTGGCGTCGCAGCGAAGGTTGGTGTCTACCAATCTTTTCTGCACTGCACCGACAGCCATTGCCGCCGGTACCGGCAGCGTTGATTTGCTAATCCCCCGGTCGGTCAGTACCAAAAGCACAGTGCCGTCACGCACGGCTTTTTCCGCCTCGTCACAGATGTTGAGGATCGCCTGCTTCAGATCGACAGAAGACGGATCGAAATTGATGTCGATGATGCTGTTCTTGTAGTGCTCCCCGTCAAGATCAAGCAACTGCATCATGTCGGAATAGAGCAGAACCGGCGTTTTGAATGCCACGCGGTGAGCGTGCCCGTCGGTTTCGCAAAACACGTTCATTTCACGGCCGATACAGGTTGCCAGCGACATCACATGGTTTTCACGCAGCGGGTCAATCGGCGGGTTGGTCACCTGGGCAAATTTCTGGCGGAAATAATCTGCAATGTGGCGCTCACGGGAGGAGAGGACTGCCATCGGGGTATCGTCACCCATTGAGCCGGTGGCTTCCTGGCCGATATCACCCAACACGCGAAGAACCTGATCGATTTCCTCGTTGCTGACACCAAACAGTTTCTGGTGGACACTTAATTGTTCATCCTGGAGGTTGCGACGGCCGTTGGCGCTGTCATCGTCCAGCTCTTCCATCGGAGTAAGCCGGGTTACGCTTTTATCCAGCCACTCCTTGTAAGGATGGCGGCTCATCAGGTCATCGTCGATTTCTGCCGAGTGCCAGACTTTGGCATTGCGGGTATCAATCACCAGCAATTCACCGGGGCCAACCCGGCCTTTTTCCGCAACTTCATCCGGGGCGTAATCCCAGATGCCGATTTCCGACGCCAGGGTAATCAGTTTGTCCTTGGTCACCACATAACGAGCGGGACGAAGACCGTTCCGGTCGAGGTTACATGCTGCGTAGCGACCGTCAGACATAACAATGCCGGCTGGGCCATCCCAGGGCTCCATGTGCATGGAGTTAAAATCATAAAAAGCACGCAGGCTGTCATCCATATCCGGGTGGTTTTGCCACGCTGGTGGAACCAGCATCCGCATGGCCCGGAAAAGATCCATACCACCTGCCAGCAGCATTTCGAGCATGTTGTCCAGGCTGGAGGAGTCAGAGCCGGTTTCGTTTACGAATGGAGCAGCGGTGCCAAGGTCCGGCAGCAGCGGGGATGAGAACTTGTAAGCCCGCGCCCGCGCCCACTGACGGTTACCTTCAATGGTGTTGATCTCGCCGTTGTGGGCGAGGTAGCGGAATGGCTGTGCCAGCGGCCAGCGTGGTTGGGTGTTGGTGGAAAAGCGCTGGTGGAACAGGCAGATGGATGATTCCAGCCGCAGATCTGCCAAATCGAGGTAAAAACGGGGAAGATCCGCCGGCATACACAGACCTTTGTAGACAATGGTCTGTGTTGAGAGGCTGGTGATATAAAAATCAGGGTCACCGCCCAAACGTTTCTCTGCCCGGCGGCGGGCAATGTAAAGGCGGCGTTCGAGATCACGGGCACGCCAGCCTGCGGGGCCGTTTACGAAAACCTGCTCAATGCGCGGCAGTGAGGAAAGGGCAATTTCACCCAATACTTCAGGGTTGGTGGGCACATCCCGCCACCCGGCAATGGTCAGGGTTTCGGCGTTGATTTCCTCTTCCAGTATTTTTCGGGCTTCTGCTGCCTTACTTTCGTCCGGGCTCAGGAATAACATGCCAACGCCATACAGGCGGCTAAGGTTCCAGCCATTTTCCTCTGCCAGAACCTGAAAAAATTTATCGGGCTTTTGAAAAAGCAACCCACAGCCATCACCGGTTTTCCCATCGGAGTTAATGCCTCCACGGTGGGTCATACGGTCGAGGGCGGAAATCGCGGTCCGGACCAGTTTGTGACTCTGTTCCCCTTCGATATGGGCAATAAGGCCAAAGCCACAGTTGTCCTTTTCCAACATAGGGTTGTAAAGAGACATTGCAATTCTCCCTTGCTACTGCAACAAGTGCAGTGACTCCATCACACGTTGATAAAAATGCTATAGCGAAATTATTGTGATATTGCGTAACCGGGACATACCTTTCTCGATATGCCAGCGTTGTTAATGGGGGCTGTCTGACGGTAGGTTCCGTTTGCAGCGATCCTCCAAAATAGCGGCAAACTTGACATGGGTCAAATTATGCCCAGTCAATTTTTAGACGCTCACACAGGTGATTTACTCCAATACCTTACTGTTTTTTCAGGATAATAGACTGCAATATTTGTCGATCTTATTCACAAATAATGTAGGAAGATGGTTGGGAAGTGGTTTCCTAAATTATATGAAATGGGTTTCTTTGGCCTTTTGGTTTATATCGCCTGATTGTTCTTTAGCCAGATGTGTGGGTGGGTACATCGTTAAGGCGGTGCGTTGGTCACAAAAAAGCCAGCCCGAAAGGGCTGGCAAAACTGGAAGTAACACTCGTTATTATTCGAATGTGTCTTATGCGGAAAGCATCAGGGAATCAGCTTTGGCTTCCAGGTTGGTATCACCCATCAGGAAGCTGTCGACTGCCCGGGCACATTCCCGGCCTTCATTGATACAACGCACAACCAGTGACTGCCCGGTGCGCATGTCACCTGCGGCAAATACACCTTTTTGGTTGGTCATAAAGTTTTCAGTTGCGACGTTGCCCCGGTCATCCAGTTTGATATCAAGCTGGGCAAGTACACCGTGCGGTTCTGGATGGAGGAAGCCCATAGCCAGAAACGCCATTTCACAAGGGATATCGCGCTCTGATCCAATGACCTCTTCAAACACCGGACGTTCACCCGGCTTGGGTGTTTTCCATACCAGGTCAGCAATGCGCAGCGCCTTGAGGTTGCCGTTTTCATCACCGATGAATTCCTTGGTCAGGATATTCCAGTGACGGTCACAACCTTCCTCGTGTGAGGTGGATGTGCGCAGGATCATCGGGTAGTGCGGCCAAGGTTGGTTGGCAGGGCGATCTTCCGGCGGGGTAGGCATGATCTCTACCTGGGTAACGCTGGTTGCGCCATGGCGGTTTGAGGTACCCACACAGTCTGAGCCGGTGTCACCGCCACCGATGACCACAACGTCTTTTCCACCTGCATGGATCTCGTCAGTTTTCAGATCCCAGCCATTGGCCCGGCGGTTGTTCTGTGCAAGGAACTGCATGGCGAAATACACGCCATTGAGTTCCCGTCCCGGAATGGGCAGGTCACGCGGTACAGTCGAGCCCCCAGTCAGAAGAACTGCATCAAAGTCCTGACGGATTTGTTCTGCGTTGACGTCAATGCCGATATGGGCATTGGTGACAAAGTTAACCCCGGCTTCTGCCATAAGCTCGACTTTGCGGTCGATAACAGCAGTGCTCAGTTTAAAGTCCGGGATACCGAAGCGCAGCAGGCCGCCCACTTTCTCATCGCGCTCGAACACAGTCACGTCGTGACCGGCACTGTTAAGCTGCTCAGCCGCAGACAGGCCAGCAGGGCCTGAGCCAACAATCGCCACTTTCTTGCCGGATCGGCTACGTGGCGTTTTCGGCTTGGCGTAACCTTCTTTGTAAGCACGCTCAACAATGGTCTTTTCGATGTTACAGATGGTGATTGGGTCCTGGTTAATCCCCAGGACACAGGCCGTTTCACAGGGGGCCGGGCAGACCCGGCCTGTGAATTCCGGGAAATTGTTGGTAGAACTCAGAATGTTCCACGCCTCTTCCCAGCTGTCGCGGTAAACCGCATCGTTGAATTCAGGGATGATGTTCCCAATCGGGCAACCGTTATGGCAGAAAGGTACGCCGCAATCCATGCAGCGTGATGCCTGCTGGTTAATCTTGTCCCCGAACTCCTCGTTCAGTACGAACTCTTTGTTGTCCTGAATACGGACACTTGGGTCTTTTTTCTTTGGCAGCTCGCGGCCAAATTCCATAAATCCGGTTGGCTTACCCATCGATCGCCTCCACTTCATCCTTGTTGTCGGCTTCAGCCTTACGCTTCTCCAGTACGGCTTTGTAATCCCGAGGCATAACCTTGACGATTCGGCCTAGGTTCTCTTCCTTGTTGCTGAGGAAAAGTTCTGCCACGGCACTGCCAGTCAGTTCCTTGTGCTTGGTGATCATGTCGACCAGCAAAGTCACGTCTTCGTCTGCAAGCGGGTCGAGATCGACAAGTTCAGGGTTGAGCCTCGATTCGAAGTCGCCGAACTGATCCCAGACATAAGCGACACCGCCACTCATACCAGCAGCAAAGTTGCGTCCGGTCTGGCCGAGAATGATTGCCACACCGCCGGTCATGTATTCACAACCGTGGTCACCAATGCCCTCAACAATGACTTTGGCACCAGAGTTGCGGACACAGAAACGCTCGCCGGCAACACCACGGATGTAGGATTCGCCGGATGTTGCACCGTAGAAGGCTACGTTACCGACAACGATGTTGTCTTCAGCAACAATGTCAGCCTTTTGGTTCGGATAAAGCACCAGGGTACCGCCGGACAAGCCTTTGCCCCAGTAGTCGTTGGCATCACCTTCCACTTCGAAGGTCACGCCCTTGGCAAGGAATGCCCCGAAACTCTGACCTGCACTGCCGTCAAATTTCACGTGCATAGGCTCTGGTAGGCCCTGATCCTTGTAGGTTTTGCTGATTTCGTTCGACAGCATGGTTCCGACTGAACGGTCAGTGTTCACCACCGGAAAGCTGGCGTTTACTGCCTTGCCTTCTGTCAGTGCCGGTGCCGCGGCATCAATCAGCTTGCGATCGAGTACTGCTTCCAGCCCATGGTTCTGCTGGCTCTGGCAATAGAGGCCATCGTGGTCGCGTGGTGCTTCACGGAACAGGATGGTATCAAGGTTGATGTTCTTGTATTTCCAGTGGTTGACGTCATCACGTACTTTCAGGCGGTGTGACTGGCCAACCATTTCATTGATGGTGCGGTAGCCGAGTTCAGCCATGATTTCACGCAGGCCTTCCGCCATGTACTTGAAGAAGGTGACAACATCTTCAACGCGGCCGTCGAAGCGTTCACGCAGAGTCTTGTCCTGGGTGGCGATACCGACAGGACAGGTATTGAGGTGACACTTACGCATCATGATACAGCCTTCAACTACCAGGGCTGCAGTTGCCACACCCCATTCCTCAGCACCGAGAAGGGTGGCAATGGCGATATCACGCGGGGTTTTCATCTGGCCGTCAGACTGGACAACCACACGGTTACGCAGGCCGTTTTTCAGCAGGGTCTGGTGGGTTTCAGCGAGGCCAAGTTCCCATGGCAGACCGGCATGGCGGATCGATGACAGTGGTGATGCACCGGTACCGCCGTCATAACCGGCGATCAGGATGACATCTGCTTTCGCTTTGGCAACACCGGAGGCGATGGTGCCTACACCGGCCTCAGACACCAGCTTCACGTTCACACGCGCTTTGCGGTTGGCGTTTTTGAGGTCGTAGATAAGCTGCGCCAGATCCTCGATAGAGTAGATATCGTGGTGAGGCGGTGGCGAAATCAGACCAACACCCGGTGTCGAGTGACGGGTTGCACCAATCCAATCATCAACCTTATGACCCGGCAGCTGTCCACCTTCACCCGGCTTGGCTCCCTGAGCCATTTTAATCTGGATCTCTTCGGCGTTAGCCAGATAGTAAGAAGTCACACCGAAACGGCCGGAAGCAACTTGCTTGATGGCAGAACGTTCCCAGTCACCATTTTCCTTTTTCTCGAATCGGGTCGGATCTTCACCGCCCTCACCGGAGTTGGACTTGGCACCAAGGCGGTTCATGGCAACGGCCAAAGTGGAGTGTGCTTCGTATGAGATAGAACCAAAGCTCATCGCACCGGTAGCGAAGCGCTTAACAATGCTTTCAACGGATTCAACTTCATCCAGCGGAACAGATTGTGAAGGGACCTTCACAAACTTGAACTGGCTGCGAAGCGTTGCAGCATCATCACCCTGGTTATCAACCGCTGAGCAGTATTTCTTGAATTCAGCAAAGTCACGGTTGCGGGTGGAGTGTTGCAACAGGTGGATGGTTTCCGGGTTGAACAGGTGTTTTTCACCACGTTGCTTCCACTGGTAAACACCACCCACATCCAGCATCTGGATTGGGATCTCGCGGTTAGGGTAACCGACACGGTGACGAACCAGTACTTCGCGGGCGATATCATCCAATGACAGGCCGCCAACACGGGTTACAGTACCGGTAAAGTACTTGTCTACTACCGCTTTGCTGATACCCAGTGCCTCGAAGATCTGGGCTCCGTGATAGGACTGTACGGTGGAGATACCCATTTTGGAGAAGATCTTCAGCAGGCCGGCATTGATTGCCTTGCGGTAGTTGTCGAACAGTGAATCGACATCAGTCTCTGCATCGAGCTTTTTCTTGGCCTGGAGGTCAACCAGGGTTTCACGAACCAGGTACGGGTTTACCGCATTGGCACCGTAGCCGATAAGGGTCGCGAAGTGATGGGTTTCACGCGCATCACCGGTTTCAATCACGATATCTGCCTTGGCGCGCAGGCCCTTGCGGATAAGGTGGTGGTGGACGGCACCCACAGCCAGCATGGCCGGGATAGCGGCATGGTTGGAGTTCAGGGCGCGGTCAGTCAGCAGGATGATGGAATAGCCGTCATTTACAGCGTCTTCTGCGTACTGGCATACACGCTTGAGTGCACGTTCCAGTTTGCCCGGCTCGCCGCTCGCACGAAATACGATATCCAGCGTTTTGGCCTGGAGGAAGTCGTTGTCGATTGCGCGCAGTTTTTCCAGCTCAACATTGCTGAGAACAGGGGATTCCAGCTCAACCTTGCGGCAATGCTCTGCTGATTCAGCCAGCAGGTTCTGGTCTCGGCCAAGGTAAGTATTAAGTGACATAACCAGACGCTCGCGGATTGGATCAATCGGCGGGTTGGTTACCTGGGCAAACAACTGCTTGAAGTAGTGTGAAAGGTGCTGCGATTGGTGCGACAGCACCGCAAGCGGCCAGTCTGCACCCATGGCACCCAGAGGCTCTTTGCTCTCACGCGCCATCGGCAGGACGATTTCATTCACTTCTTCGTTCGTGACACCGAATGCCTGGAGGTGGTGGAGCAGGCGCTCAGCTGAAGGCTGGCTGTGGAGCTGTTCGGCATCCGGCAGATCGTTCAGGTGGATAAGGTTCTTTTCTACCCACGCCTGGTAAGGCTTGCTGTTGGCAATATCTGTCTTGATTTCGTCATCAGCAATGATTCGGCCCTGCTCAAGATCGGCAACGAAGATACGTCCTGGCTGCAGACGGCCGCGGTAACGGATATTTTCCGGGGCAATTTCAATAACACCGGATTCTGATGCCATCACCAGGAAGTCATCTTTGGTGACGGTATAGCGTGAAGGGCGCAGGCCGTTACGATCCAGTGTTGCACCTACTTTTACGCCATCAGTGAAACATACAGATGCCGGGCCGTCCCATGGTTCCATTACCGTTGCGTGGTATTGGTAGAAAGCACGCAGGTTGGCTTCCATGTTCGGATTTTCCTGCCAGGCTTCCGGGATCATCATCATCAGTGCATGAGGCAGGCTGCGGCCGGTCAGTACCAGCAACTCCAGCACCATATCGAAATTTGCTGAATCTGATGCGGTTTCCTGACAGATAGGGCGCATCATCTTGAGTTCCTGATCCGTAAAGAATTCAGAACTCAGGAGTGCTTCACGGGCTTTCATCCAGTTGAAGTTACCGCGTACGGTGTTGATTTCACCATTGTGCGCGATATAGCGGAAAGGCTGAGCCAGACGCCAGCGCGGGAACGTATTGGTGGAAAAACGTGAATGCACCAGGGCTAGGGCTGACACCATGTTCGGGTTGCGAAGGTCCGGGAAATACTGCGGTACCTGTTCGGTGGTCAGCTGGCCTTTATATACCAGTGTTTTACACGAGAATGAGTTGATATAGAAATCGTCACCAATGCCGGCAACACTTTCAAGGCAAACACGGACAGTGTAGTTACGTAATACATAGAGCTTGCGTTCAAGCTCGTTGATGTCCATGTGTTCTCCGCCGGTGACGAAAGCATGTTCAAAATGCGGTTCGGTAGAAAGGGGATCTTCTCCGAGCATGCTGTTGTCAGTCGGGACGTCACGGTATCCGATAACCTCCAGGTCGAGGCGGCGGGCATTTCGTTCAAAGATTTCGCGGCATTGTCCACGCTTGTCCTCGTCCTGAGGGAAAAGCATGACACCGACACCGTACTTATCAAACGCTGGCAGTTGGATACCCAACTCCTGGGTTTCCTGCAACAGGAACTCATGCGGTTTTTGCATAAGGATACCGGCACCGTCACCACTGCACGGGTCACAGCCCTGACCACCGCGGTGTTCCATACGTGCCAGCATTTCTAACGCCTGGGATACAATGGCGTGTGATTTTCGGTTTTTCAGGTGGGCTACGAAACCGATGCCACAGGCATCATGTTCCATTTCAGGCACATAAAGGCCTTGCGAGCGCTGCTCTGCTTCTATCATAAGCTAATCGTCCTTCCAGTTGACGCCAATACCTCACGGCATTGGTTTCCTTTTGTTGTTACCGGGCATCATTGCCCTTTTATGCAGTAGCAAGAGGTTGTGCTGCGAAGGGAGAAAATTTCCAAATATTTCTTCGCAAAATAGTTGTTGTAATAAACAAACTGCCAAAATTGGATTAAATAGCAGAACTTTTACGTTTGCTTTTTAATCAGTTTGCGTTTTTATACTACAGTTTTGGGTGTGTCCTAATCAATATCGAATTTGCCATTTAAGCATATTTTGAATCAAAAACCACATCAATGGGGTCAAAATGACTCTTGATAAGCATTAAATGAATAAATATTCACGATGGAAGAGGCTGACTTATCGGTGTTCTACAGTAGAAAATATCGCCTGTAATTTTGTTACGTAAATGTTTAATTCGGTGCGCCGGTTGTGCTGATTGATATGTCCTCCCGGTAAAAAAGTGATAAACTCCACAATCCTGAGAAGAATACCTCTCATCACACTTTCTGAATAACTTCATCACTAGTCACGTTTTCCTATGCAGTTACACGAACTTGTCAATACATTTGGCCAGGATCTCCAACGCCGTTACGGCGAGAAGGTCCATAAACTAACCCTGCACGGAGGATTCAGTTGCCCAAACCGGGATGGAACCATCGGACGTGGCGGCTGTACATTTTGCAATGTTGCATCATTCTCTGATGAAGATGCCCAGTTTATGAGTGTTCGCGACCAGCTGACCCAACGGGCGTCAGAGGTTCGGGCGCGAAAATACCTGGCCTATTTCCAGGCGTATACCAGTACCTATGCTGAGGTGGAGCGCCTGCGGGTAATGTATGAGGATGCTCTGAAGCAGGCAGATATTGTTGGCCTCTGTGTCGGCACCCGGCCTGACTGTGTGCCGGATGAAGTGCTGGAGTTGCTGGTCTCTTACCAGCGGCAGGGATACGAAATCTGGTTGGAGCTGGGCCTGCAGACTGCCAATGACCAGACATTAAAACGTATCAACCGGGGACATGATTTTGCGTGTTATGAAAGGGTAACGCGTAAAGCCAGAGAGCTCGGGTTAAAGGTGTGTACCCACCTTATTGTCGGTTTGCCCGGCGATATGCCACAAGATCATATTGCGACCGTTGATAAGGTTGTTGAGACCGGGGTTGATGGTATCAAGCTGCACCCGCTTCACATTGTTGAAGGCAGTGTGATGGCGAAAGGTTGGCGAGCGGGCCGACTTGAGGCAATATCATTAGATAAATATGTAGAAAGTGCGGTGACAATGATTCAGCGCACACCTGCTGATGTTGTTTATCACAGGGTATCGGCGAACGCGCGTCGACCGACCTTGCTCGCACCGGAATGGTGTGAAAATCGGTGGTTAGCAATGACGGATATTGGCAGGGCTCTCGCGTTGACCGGTGCGCAAGGAAGTGCAATTGGAGACTCTTTCGTTTACACCACGCCTGTATTGAAGGCATCTGGATATTGCGCTCGGTAGCACCCTTATAAACACAGAAAGAGCAGGCTTATGATTTACTCTGCTACCGGTGGGCTTATCCTGGTAACGGTGTTACTGGCAATATGGGCGCTCCCACACTGGCAAGCTGCGAAAGAGGCGCGCAGGCGTCTTTTGTCCAGTTCACTGCCCGTGGTAATACTGGCACCTAAAACAGGTGCCATCCTTGATGCCAATACCCGTGCTATCCGAGAATTTTCCCTCTCGTTAAATAACGGCCGTCTAGGTTTTCCTGAAATTGCAGATATCGCTGCTTTGAAGTCTGTACTCCAGGGGGGTGACAAACAGCGTGGTTTTGTTTGCCTGCAGTCTCACCTGGGACAACGGCAGTATTCCATCACCTGCTGTACCATGGTTTCAGGGTTGTCTGTTGCCTATGGTTTGGTGTTGTCCCGGGTTAACCTGTCAACCGGGGAGGATACTTCCGGTACCGGGTTGCAGTCTGCTATCAATGCATTGTCAGAATTGGTTTGCTACCAGGGAAAGGGCGGTGACGTGATCGCCACCAACCATGCTTTTGACCGGTTTTGGAACGGTCGGGAGCTGGAAGGTGTGATTTTTGACACTCCGAGCCCGAAAGGAAAACGCCGCAGCTGTCAGACCTGGACAACCGCTCCTGATGGATCCAGCCGTCTGCTGGAAACCAACCAAAGCCTGCTGAAAAACAGCAATGATGAGATTATCGGGTCATTAAGCATCAGCCACGATGTGACTGAATGGCACCAGATGCAAGAAGAACTGCGAAAAGAGATCACCCGCAGGGAAGATGCGGAACAGTTACTTGCCACCCGCAGTAACTTGCTTGAAGTGATCTTCGAAGCGAGCAGTGACCCCATTGGTATTTATGACAGTAACTTCGTCTATCTATTGTGTAATGAGCCCTTTGCCGCGTCACTAGGCCAAAGCAGGGATGCAATCATCGGCCGGTCTGCCTTTGATGTGATTGAAGAAGATCTGCTGGCATCCTATATCGACAGGGATCGTACGATCCTTGAGACCCTTGAACCCCAGACCTATGAGGATCTGGTGTTCAGGCCAGATGGCACTCAGGTTTGGTATGAAGTTAAGAAGACACCGCTTATCGACCCCACCGAAGGGGATCCCCGTTTGTTGGTGGTGGCCCGGGATGTGACCCAGCGTAAGCATACCGAGCAGCAACTGGCAGATGCTATTATGGAGCTGCAGGAACTGAGCTTCGTTGACAGCCTGACCAAGATTGCCAACAGGCGGCGGTTTGATGAGCAGCTTCGCAGCCAGTGGCAGTCTCATATCCGGGAGACGAAACCTATCTCCCTTATCCTTTGTGACATTGATGACTTCAAACTCTACAACGACAATTATGGCCACCAACAAGGTGACCTGGCGTTGCAGGGCGTGGCGGAAGCGTTCCGGAACTCTGTACTCCGTTCAACTGACCTTATTGCCCGCTACGGTGGTGAAGAATTCGCACTTTTGCTGTCTAATACAGACCGTAAGGGAGCGGAGCACGTCGCAGAGGCTGTTGCCCGTGAACTGACCAAAATGGGGATCGTCCACGAACATTCACGTGTAGAGCCCTACCTCACTATCAGCCAAGGTGTTGTCACGCTTATTCCGGAAGTTGGCCATGATTATGGTGAGCTTGTCCGCCTGGCTGACGAAGCACTTTATATGGCCAAGAAGGGTGGCCGAAACTGTGCCCGCTTTATAGATAAAACGGTTGAAACCGTAGAACAATAATTAGCATTAAAAAAGCACTTTCCCCGGAAGGATACGATGAAGCAAATCAAGCTTTTAGCCCAATACTATGTGGATTTGTTGGTAAAGTTGGGGCTTGTCCGTTTCAGCCTGTTGCTGGCGCTTGCGCTGGTGGCGCTGGCTGTTGTGGTACAAGTGGGTATCACCCTGGTTTTGCAGGGCGACGTACATGATATCGATATTGTCCGATCGGTATTTTTTGGCCTTCTCATTACCCCCTGGGCAGTTTATTTCCTTTCTGTTGTGGTTGATCAGCTTGAAGAATCCCGGCAGCGCCTTTCCAAGCTGGTATCTAAGCTTGAGGAAATGCGTTCCCGGGATCTTGAACTGAACCGCCAGCTCACGGAAAACATCCACCAGCTCAACCAGCAAATAGAAGAGCGCGAGCGGGCGGAAGAGGCGCGTCACGATGCGATGAAAGATCTGGAAAATGAAGTCTTTCACCGCGAGAAGGCACAGCTGGATCTTGCAGAGCAGACGGCTCTTTTGCGCTCCTTCATTGATGCATCTCCGGATCTGATTTACTACAGGAACGAAGCTGGCAAGTTCTCTGGTTGCAATAAGGCAATGGAGGAGCTGACAGGGAAAACCGAGAAGGAACTGGTAGGCCTGACGCCTTGGGATGTATACAGCGAAGATGTGGCCTCGAAAGTCGTGGAAACCGACCAGCAGGTATTTGATTCCAATGTTTCCCTGACCTATGAGCAGTGGCTGGAATACATGGATGGTCGCAAGTCCTATTTCGAACTGCGAAAGGTACCATTTTTCAGCCGTGAAGGCCGCCGTCTTGGCCTCGTGGGTTTCGGACGGGAAATTACCGAGCGCAAACGGTACCAGGATGCGCTTGAAAAAGCGAGCCGGGACAAGACCGCTTTTATATCCACTATCAGCCACGAGCTTCGCACCCCGCTGAACGGTATTGTCGGCCTGAGCCGGATGTTGTTGGATTCCCCGCTTAATGAGGAGCAGCGCGGGTACATGCGCACTGTCCATGTTTCAGCTATCACCCTGGGCAACATATTCAACGATATTATCGATATGGATAAATCAGACCGAAGCCGTCTGGAACTTTATCCCAAGCCATTGGATCTGCCTGACTTTCTCTCGGATATTGAAAACCTAGCCGGTGTGCTGGCAGATCAAAAAGGCCTGCGTTTCAGTGTTGAGCGCCTGACTGACTTCCCTAGGATGATTGAGATAGACGGCACTCGCCTGCGCCAGGTGCTGTGGAACCTTATCAATAACGCCGTGAAGTTTACCCTGGATGGCTGCGTTATCGTCTCCGTCAGTTGTGATGTAGAAGATGACATCGCGTACCTGCACTTTGATATAGAAGACAGTGGGTTGGGTATCCCTGAATCTGAGCAGGAGAAGATTTTCGCCATGTACTACCAGTACAAGAGTGGTGACAGCAATCTTCACGCCGTCGGCACCGGTATTGGCCTGGCTGTATCACGCCAGCTGGCCCAGATGATGGGCGGGGATATTACAGTTGAAAGTGAGGTCGGTGAGGGGAGTACCTTTACCGTGACACTCAGTGCCCCTGTGGTAGACAAAGAAGAAGAGCTCGATGCAATGCCAGATGAGAAGCAGAGCAGCCTCCGCGTCCTTCTGGTTGAAGACATTGAGCTCAATGTAACGGTGGCGAAAAACCTGCTTGAGAGCCTTGGGCATACTGTCGATGTCGCTATGTGCGGTAAAGATGCCTTGGTTATGTTCTCCCCGGACAACTATGACCTTGTGCTTCTTGATATCCAGCTCCCGGACATGACTGGCTTCGATATTGCTGAGAACCTTCGTGAGAATTACGAGCGGCTTCCACCATTGGTTGCGTTGACAGCCAACATTATCAAGGACAAAAGTGAATACCTGAAAAAAGGTATGGATGAGGCGATTAGCAAGCCCATCAATGCCAAGGCGCTGTCGGGTATTATCCAACGGCTGGCCCTTACGTGTTCCTTGCCTGATACACAGGAAACGGTTCCTGAGCAGGAAGTTGTCAGTGATGAACTGTCAGACACCCTGTTGGATCTGGATATGCTGACCTCCTATGTGGATCTGGTTGGTGCCCAGCCTGTGCTTGACAGCATTACCATGTTTGAAGAGATGATGCCGGGTTATATCGAAATACTTGATTCCAATATGACCGCTCGCGATAAGGAAGGGATCGTCTCTGAAGCCCATAAAATTAAAGGGGCTGCCGGTTCTATCGGCCTTAAACATATCCAGCAGTTGGCACAGAAAGCCCAGTCTCCGGAGATGCCTGCGTGGTGGGAAAATGTCTCTGATTGGGTGGATGAGATTAAGGAAGGCTACCAGCACGATGTCGCTTTCCTTCGCAATTGGGTAACCCGGTATTGCGAGAACAAGTGATACCGTTATTTGGCCGTGTGGTGCCAAGCAGAAGATACGAAAAAGGCCCGTCAGGGCCTTTTCTCGTTGTGCTCACAGGAAGGGATTATTCTTCTTCCAGATCGCCACAGAAGCGGTAACCTTCGCCGTGGATAGTCGCGATGATTTCAGGGGTATCGCTTACGGATTCGAAGTGCTTACGGATACGGCGGATAGTAACGTCCACAGTACGGTCATGTGGCTTCAGCTCACGACCGGTCATCTTCTTCAGCAGTTCTGCACGAGTTTGGATAGTGCCTGGGTTCTCACAGAAGTGCAGCAGGGCACGGAATTCTGAACGTGGCAGCTTGAACTGTTCGCCAGTAGGGCTGACCAGTGAACGGCTGTTGATTTCCAGTGACCAATCATTGAAGCGGTAACGTTCAACCTGGCGCTTGTCTTCAACCTGAGAACCTTGGTTCATGGCACGAGCCAGCAGGTTGCGGGCGCGAATAGTCAGTTCACGTGGGTTAAATGGCTTGGTGATGTAATCATCCGCACCAATTTCCAGACCCAGAATCTTATCAACTTCGTTGTCACGACCAGTCAGGAACATCAGTGCCATGTCGCCTTGCTCGCGCAGTTCACGCGCCAGAAGAAGGCCGTTTTTGCCTGGCAGGTTGATGTCCATGATTACCAGATGTACACCCTGATTTTGCAGCGCCTGGTGCATTTCTTCGCCATCATTGGCTTCCAGGACAACGTATCCCTCTGCTTCGAAAATGCTTTTCAGAGTGTTACGAGTGACTTGTTCGTCTTCAACGATCAGAATGTGAGGGGTTTGCATTGGCGATACCTAATTCACTTAAACTTTTAAAATTGTCATAACGCTGCATAGACATCGTTATGGAGAAATATTACACACAGACAATAAGGGTAATACTATAGGTGATGCGAAACTTAGACTTATCGTCTGTCTGGTACGCCATCCTTAGTGAAGGTGTCGGGTAGAATCATCCAATACACCGTGAACTTCTGCATACCTGCTAAAGTCCAGTTTAATCCATTGAATGGCACTAATTTTATTCGCTTAACAGCACGCTAACAATAATTTGATTTTATCATAAGGCTGTTTTTTTCATCTTTATTGATATACGTCAAACCACCTAATTTGCTAAGTCTGACATACAAGACAAGATGAATATTGTTACGATGACATCAAGTACGTAGAAATATAACTACAGGTGATTATGACGTGTAACAAGCGATCGTTATGGGATTGTTACCACAATATTGTGTTTACTGCTACGGTTTGTCCAACATTCCGATCATTTGCCATCATAACGGCCGCGAATCCATTCAGTGGATTGTTAGATGATGCGCATAATGCTAGACGAAATCAATCATTTGCTGCGAACCTGAGTATAAAAGCGATCCCCTTTTGTGAAATTACCGGGAAATCACCGGATGGCTCTTGGAAAGAGCCTGGTTTTGCTGTTGCAGTTCCGTTAGATATTGCAATAACCCTGGCTACAGAAGTAGAACAGAATGCTATCTACTGGGTTGAAGATAACCGGGTTTACTTGGTGCCAGTCACACTTACAGGGTATGAGACCGAGTTGATAGGGGCATTTTCGGATTTGTTCAGGCAGGATGTTGGCTAGCCTTTAAACAAGATGGAGGAAAAATGGACGATCTCCTTCCTGAAATTTGTGACCAGTTTGAAGAGTCGGCTCACTGGATCCCGCTGCAATGGATTGATGTTGGTGGGAAGCCGGTCTTTTATGGTCCGGTGGAAACGTTGCGATGTTTTGAAGATAATTCCAAGGTCAGGGAGCTTCTTGGACAACCCGGTTACGGACGCATTCTGGTTGTTGATGGCCAGGGATCACGGCGTCGTGCCTTGCTGGGAGACCAGTTGGCATTGAAGGCCGTAGAAAACGGGTGGTCTGGTGTAGTGGTTGTCGGTTATGTCCGTGATGTGGCTACCATTGGCAAGTTGGATCTCGGTGTAAAAGCTCTGGGAGTGTGCCCTGTAAAAACCGAAAAACGCGGTTTAGGGGATGTGGGTGAAGAGCTGCGAGTAGAAGGTATCAGTGTCTGCCCGGGAGATTACCTCTACGCCGACAAAAATGGCGTGGTTATCAGCAAGGACGAACTGGATTTAAGTCTTTTGAGCTGATTGCCAGCCCGGTATATACAATAAAGGCCGCATAGCGGCCTTTATTACATTAAAACACTCAAAATCAGAACCTGAAAGAAACTCCAAGCTGGTATTTGGGCTCGTTCAATACTTCGTTTTTACTGTCTTCGCCAATATGGTAATCAAAGCTGGCGTGCAGGTTCAGCTTATCGGTAAGCTGGTAGTGGCTGGACACAGATACCCCGGTATTGGTTTCGTCCAGCTCCTTTTCAGTGAACAGCGTACTTCCCACTCTTATATAAGGGGAAAAGTTGTATTCAATACCACTAAGCAGCCCACGTTTTGTTGGGGAGTGTTCAGACGCAGAGGACATTTGCGTACCTAAAACCAAGCTGAACCCTCTATATACAGGGTAAGAGTAACCACTGCTAATCTGCCAGCTGTCAAAGGATTCGCTCCCAGATTCAGACGACAAATACCACTTCCCCGAAGAGCTCGGGGATGGAGCGTCTGCTGCTGCTGCATGAAGTGCCACGGCCTGCAGGACGATTGCTGTTAGTATGTATTTCATACGCAACCTTCCTTGTTATATGTCTTATTTTCCGTATTGCATAAGTCACTGAAAAGCGAAAGTGCAATAAGTTGATTAAAGATTATACGCCAACTGTTTTATTTATGCACACAAGCGAATGTGATTAACTTCAGAATGTGTCTCCTTTCCTGTAAGGATAGACATCGTTGAAACAACCTACCTCAATATTTCTTTGCAGCCCCTTCCAGAAGTCTGCGTTAAAAAGATCGCTATGTAATTCTTCGAAAAGGCTTTTTACCCTATTGCTTGTTAAAAGGAATGTGCGGAATTCCTCGGGGAATACATCGTTTTCCCCCACGCTGTACCAGGGTTCAGCGGCCATTTCATCTTCAGGGAAACGCGGTGGTGGAATACGGCGGAAATTCACTTCGTGGAGATAGCTGATTTCATCATAGTCGTAGAAAATGACTCGGTTATGCCGTGTAACGCCAAAGTTTTTGAACAGCATGTCGCCGGCAAAAATATTGGCAGCGGCAAGCTCTTTCAATGCATCGCCATACTCCTGAACTGCATCGCGCAGAGCCTCGTCGCCCGCCTGTTCAATATAGATATTGAATGGGATCATACGCCGTTCCATGTAGAGGTGCTTGATAAGCACCTCCTTGGCTGTTACGACAATTTTGGACGGGGCAACCTGTAGCAGTTCTTCCAAAAGCTCTTCGCTGAAACGGTGACGGGGAAAACGGAAATTCCGGTATTCTTGGGTATCAGCCATCCGCCCGCAGCGGTCATGTTCCTTTACCAGCTTGTATTTGGCTTTAACCGTTGCGTGGTTCATGTTTTTCTGTGGCGCAAACCTGTCCTTGATGACCTTGAAAACAAAACCGTATGAGGGGAGCGTAAACACGCTCATGACCATCCCTTTGATACCCGCAGCGATCTCAAACTGATCATCGGATTTGTCCAGGTGATGGAGAAATTCCCGGTAAAGCTCGGTTTTTCCGTGTTTCTGACAACCAACAGCAGTGTATAGCTCAGACAGGGTCTTGTTGGGCATTAATTGGCTGAGGAAGTCGACCAGGGCTGCCGGAGCCGGCGCATAAACCATAAAGTAAGAGCGGGCGAAGCTGAAAATCATGCTGACGCCATCAGTATCAGAGATACAGGCATCGACATATATTTCCCCTTTCTCATTGGTCAGCAGGGCAAGCACAAAAGGCTGGGTTTGGTTGGCCATTTCCATCCTGCCAATCAGGTAAACCCCTTTGTTCCGGTAAAACGGCTCACGCACCATCTCGATGGTAAAACCCAGGGTGAGCTGAGGGCCGAAGCGTTTTTGCAAAACCTGGGTAATGCGTTTGATATCCCTTGCTTGATTCTCCCACTTAATAGAAAACGGCGTATCATCAAGCAGCCTTTCAATGGTGGCGTAGACACCTGCCTGGGATGTGTAGCGGCGAAGCAGAGGTGTCGGGTATTTAGGAATTCGCCCACCCTGCGAACTTTGAATAAACAGTTTTTCCCGCCGGATGTTGCGGTGTTCGAACAGCCGGCAATAAACAGAGTTGAAAAAGCTCTCAGCAATGTCATAGCGGGGGTAGTTGTTAAGGAGCAATACATAAGCGGCTTTAACAGACATCAGGAATGAACGGGTGGCATACCTTTTGTTCAGCATAGTTTTCAATTGCTGTCCTACCAGACCCACATGGTGATCATAAATATTGATCCGTTCTTTCAATGCTGCCTGCACGCCTTGCCAGTCCTGAGCCTCAAAGCGTTCTTGAGCACCGGCAGTAACATCAAGGAAACGGCCATACATGGCGTCCGCCCCCTGAAGGATACTGTGGGCAACCAGTTCATCCATTGCAGTTTTCATAGGCAATCCGTTGTCTGTTTTTTATTCAGTTACTATGTCGGGATTCCGGGCGTGCTGCAACCGTTACAGGCTGATGAGGTTCACATCCATGAATGGAAGCAAAATGTGAATTTATGTTGACCTTGGAGGCTAATTTCGGTAAACGTTACACAATAAGCAAATTAATGTAGCAGACACGACATGTTTCAACTGACCCGCACCACGACCATTATTATTACCGGCATTTTTCGTGTTGGTGCGGGCTGATGCACAGAAAAAAATAAAAGAAGCCCGTACCCCATAAGGTACGGGCTTTTTTTTAGCCAGTTTTAGAGATACCCAAGGAGGATGGGATGCGAGTGCTTAAATTTGGCGGGACTTCTTTAGCGAATGCGGAAAGATTCGCTCGTGCCGCCGATATTATTGTCAGTAACTGCGGGCAAAGTGACTGTTCTGCGGTACTTTCCGCACCGGCAAAAATTACCAATGCGTTGGTGGCCGTCATTGACGGAACTATCAAGCATGGTGAAGCGACAGTTGAAGTAAACCTTATTGAGAAAATATTCACCGATCTTTTTAACGGCCTTTCTGAACTCGAGCCTGCATTCGATTCTGCTCCGCTGTTTTCCAAGCTCGAACGTACCCTGGGCCAGCTTCGCCAGTATACCCACGGTATCACGCTTCTCGGCCAGTGCCCGGACAGCATTTATGCCCGTGTGATTTCAAAGGGGGAGCGCCTCTCTATTGCGACCATGGAAGCCCTGCTGGTTGCCCGCGGTTACGATACTTTCGTGATTGATCCGGTTAAGTACCTTGTCTCCCTCGGGGATTACCTTGAAGGTGTGGTCGACATTGACCTCTCCACCCAGAATTTCAAAAAAGCCCCTATCCCAGCCGGGCACATCGGCCTGATGCCGGGCTTTACTGCCGCTAACGGTCACGGTGAACTGGTGACTCTGGGCCGTAACGGCTCAGACTACTCAGCAGCGGTACTGGCTGCCTGTGTACGTGCTGAGTGTTGTGAGATTTGGACTGACGTAGATGGCGTATACAGCTGTGACCCGCGCCTGGTGCCGGACGCCCGTCTTCTCAAATCGCTCAGCTACCAGGAGGCCATGGAGCTTTCTTACTTTGGTGCCAAGGTTCTCCACCCCAAAACCATCCTCCCTATTGCCCGTTTCCAAATTCCTTGTCTGATTAAAAACACAGCCAACCCGCAAGCGCCGGGTACCCTGATTGGCCAGGATACCGGTGAAGACAACCTGGCGGTGAAGGGCATTACTACCCTGGACAAACTCAGCATGCTGAACGTATCCGGTCCGGGTATGAAAGGTATGGTCGGTATGGCTGAACGTGTGTTTGGTGCCATGGCGGATTCCGGTGTTTCGGTTGTGTTGATTACCCAGTCTTCTTCTGAATACAGCATCAGTTTCTGTATTGAGTCAGAAGACAAAGCCCTGGCTGAACGTTCGCTGGAAGCGGAATTTGAGCTGGAGCTTAAAGACGGCCTGCTGGAGCCTCTGGAGTTTATCGATGACCTGGCTATCGTGACCCTGGTGGGTGACCAGATGCGCGAAGCCAAAGGGGTCGCAGCGCAGTTCTTTACGTCTTTGGCAGAAGTGAACATCAACATTGTTGCTATCGCCCAGGGATCGTCAGAGCGTGCGATTTCCGCCGTAATTCCTGATGGAAAGGTATCTGAGGCAATCAAGGCATGCCACGAAAACCTGTTTAACAGCAACCACTACCTTGATGTTTTTGTGGTGGGCGTCGGTGGCGTGGGTGGCGAGTTGATCGAGCAGATCCAGCGTCAGCAGGCAAAACTGGCTGAGCAAGGGATCGTCATCCGTGTATGTGGCCTGGCCAACAGCCGCGGTATGGTACTCAATAGTCGCGGGGTGCCTCTTGAAAATTGGCGTGACACCCTCGGCAACGGATCCGAACAGTTTTCGCTTGCCAGCATGATCCAACTGGTTCAGCGCAACCACATCATTAACCCTGTGCTGGTGGATTGTACCTCCTCCCAGGATATTGCAGACCGCTATGCGGATTTCCTGGCTGCCGGTTTCCATGTTGTGACCCCGAACAAGAAAGCCAATACCGCCAGCCTGGCGTACTACAACCAGCTTCGTAAAACTGCGCGGAAAACCCGCCGCAAGTTTATGTACGACACCACGGTAGGTGCCGGCCTCCCGGTAATAGAAAACCTGCAAAACCTTATCGCCGCCGGTGACCGCCTTGAGCGTTTCAGCGGTATTCTTTCCGGCTCACTGTCATATATCTTCGGTAAGCTGGATGAAGGGATGAGTTTCAGTGATGCGACCAAGGTTGCCAAGGACAACGGCTTTACAGAGCCAGATCCGCGTGACGACCTTTCCGGTATGGATGTGGCGCGCAAGCTCCTGATCCTCGCTCGTGAATCTGGCATGGAGCTGGAGCTGGACGACGTGGTGGTTGAGCCTGCATTGCCTCCGGGCTTTGACCAGTCAGGCTCTATTGATGAGTTTATGGCCCGTCTGCCTGAGGCCGATGCTTACTTCAACAAGGTGTTTGACAATGCATCTGCACAAGGCAAGGTACTGCGTTATGTCGGTGGTATTGATAACGGCAAGTGTGTGGTACGCATTGAAGCGGTGGATGGTGATGACCCAATGTTTAAAATCAAGGATGGTGAAAATGCCCTGGCATTCTACAGCCACTACTACCAGCCAATCCCTCTGGTTTTACGGGGTTATGGCGCAGGTACCCAGGTGACGGCGGCAGGTGTATTTGCTGACCTGATGCGTACCCTTGGCTGGAAGCGGGGGGTTTAAGATGGGTGTTGCGGTTTATGCCCCGGCATCAATCGGGAATGTCAGCGTAGGTTTTGACGTGCTCGGGGCTGCTGTGTCCCCGGTCGACGGTACGTTGCTGGGTGACAGGGTGGAAGTGATGGCCGGCAACAGCCCGTTTTCACTTGAATGTGTCGGTCACTTTGTCGGCAAGTTACCAACCGACCCCAAAGAAAACATTGTTTACAGGGCGTTTGAAGTTTTCTGCCGGGAACTGGCGTTAAAAGGTATCGAACCCCAACCAGTTACCGTGACCCTTGAAAAGAATATGCCGATAGGCTCTGGCCTTGGCTCCAGCGCATGTTCCATCGTTGCGGCACTGGATGCGATGAACCGGTTCCACGGGCAGCCTCTTGATGAAACCGAGCTCCTGGCTCTGATGGGGGAAATGGAGGGCGAGATCTCCGGCAGTATCCACTACGACAATGTCGCGCCCTGTTTCCTTGGGGGCTTGCAGCTGATGGTTGAAGAGCTTGGCATTATCAGCCAACCCGTTCCCTGTTTTAATGAATGGTACTGGGTAATGGCTTATCCGGGTATCAAGGTGCCGACAGCCGAGGCTCGTGCTATCCTTCCTGCTCAGTACCGTCGCCAGGATGTGATTGCGCATGGCCGGCACCTTGGTGGATTTGTCCATGCCTGCCACAGCGGCCAGCCACAGTTGGCGGCCAAAATGATCCGGGATGTGGTTGCTGAACCATATCGGGAAAAATTACTGCCGGGCTTTGCTGATGCAAGGGAATATGCGGCAGAAGCCGGTGCGATGGCGACAGGTATTTCAGGCTCCGGCCCAACACTTTTCAGCATCTGTGACAGCCTGGATGTTGCTGAGCGTGTTGCCCGCTGGCTGAGAGAGCATTACGTACAAAACGAAGAAGGATTTGTCCACGTTTGCCGAATGGATAACGAGGGCGCTCGAGTGACAGGAAGTGAGCTATGAAGCTGTACAATATTAAAGAAAATGATGAACAGGTCTCCTTTAGCCAGGCCGTGAGACAAGGTCTTGGCCGTAACCAGGGGCTGTTTTTCCCGGCTGAACTGCCGGTATTTGAAGATGTCGATGCACTGCTGGCAGAAGATTTTGTCAGCCGCAGCAGTAAGATTCTTTCCGCCTTTATTGGTGACGAGCTGGATAAAGAAACCGTAGCAAAAATGGTTTCTGGTGCATTCCAGTTCCCTGCGCCGGTGGCGGAAGTAAAAGAGGGTGTTTATGCCCTTGAGCTTTTCCATGGCCCGACCCTGGCATTTAAGGACTTTGGCGGCCGCTTTATGGCCCAGTCCCTGGCTGCTGTTTCTGAAGGTGGCAAAATCACCATTCTAACGGCGACCTCCGGTGATACCGGTGCTGCTGTTGCCCATGCGTTTTATGGTATGGAAAACATCAATGTCGTGATCCTTTACCCGAAAGGCAAAATCAGCCCCTTGCAGGAAAAGCTCTTCTGTACACTGGGTGGCAATATCCATACGGTAGCGGTAAACGGCACCTTTGATGATTGTCAGGCGTTGGTTAAACAGGCGTTTGATGATGAAGCCCTTCGCAAAGAGATTGGTCTGAACTCTGCCAACTCCATCAATATCAGCCGACTGCTGGCTCAGATCTGTTATTACTACGAAGCGGTTTCCCAGATCCCAACAGACAAGCGAAATGATCTGGTCTTTGCTGTTCCAAGCGGCAACTTTGGTAACCTTACTGCTGGCCTGTTGGCGAAAGCATCCGGTTTGCCGGTTAAACGCTTTATTGCGGCAACCAATGTAAATGACACAGTGCCCCGTTACCTTAAAGAAGGAAGCTGGGATCCTAAAGAAACCATTGCAACACTTTCCAACGCGATGGACGTCAGCCGCCCTAACAACTGGCCACGTATCGAAGAGCTTTGCCAGGTTAAAGGCTGGGGGCTCGGTGAGCTGGGTTATGGTGCGGTAACGGATGAAGAAACGGCGGAAACCCTGAAAGAAATGTCTCAGGATGGCTACGTATGCGAGCCCCACGGTGCCATTGCCTACCGCATCCTTAACGAGCAATTGGCCGAAGGTGAAACTGGCATTTTCCTCTGTACGGCGCACCCTGCCAAGTTCAAAGAAGCTGTAGATGAGATCCTGGGTAAGGATATTGAGTTGCCGGGGCCACTTGCCAAGCATGCAGAAATGGAACTGCTGTCCGTTGAGCAGGATGCTGATTTTAGCCAGCTGAGTGCCTTGCTGCGTCAGGTCGCCAAATAGCTCCCCAAAACGCTATGACACAAAAACGCCCGGCTTAACCGGGCGTTTTACTACGGACTGTAGATTTCCTGGGTGGAAATTACAGAGAAGTAGTGAAGGTACGGGAGATAACGTCGCGCTGCTGCTCTGGAGTCAGAGAGTTGAAGCGAACTGCATAGCCAGAAACGCGGATAGTCAGCTGTGGGTACATCTCTGGGTTTTTCACAGCATCTTCCAGAGTTTCACGGCGTAGAACGTTTACGTTCAGGTGCTGGCCGCCTTCGATGCGAGGAGCTACTTCCAGCTCAACTTCGCGGTACTCAATGTCACCCAGGTCGCTTTGTGCAATAACCTGATCGGCTTCAAAGCTGCCTTTTGCACAGATACAGCGAGCTTGGTTGGTTTCGCTGTCCAGGATCCAGAAAGAGTTCAGCAGATCGTCGTTTGCCGCTTTGGTAATTTGGATGCCAGTAATCATTACTTTCCCCTTATTTGCGTAGTTTTTATAACGTTCTTTACGTTAGTTGCCACCGGGTAGCATGAAGGGTGGCCGTTAACGTTGATTTACGTCAATTTACAACGAATAACCTTTATGTGTCTAGGTGAATTTCCTTGCTCTATGTCAAAAAAGGGGTGAATTGTAGTTTATTGGTCAGTCCATTTTCCTATGAGGGCTTTCATTTGTAATTAAATTACTACAATTTGCTGTTCAAAAAGCCGACGAAGCGGCATTGTACCGTTGTCATTTAGAAAGCTATGATCTCGAAAAATTCAAAATCAGGAGGGTAAAAAAATATGAAATTAATTGGTGCGCACGTTTCTGCATCCGGTGGTGTGTTCAATGCACCAAGAAATGCAGAGGAAATTGGTGCCAATGCTTTTGCCCTGTTTACCAAAAATCAGCGCCAGTGGCAGGCAAAACCCCTTGAACAGGAGACCATCTCAGCGTTCAAGCAAGCCTGCAAGGAAAGAGGGTTCAGCCCCAATGCGATTCTTCCCCATGACTCCTACCTGATAAATCTTGGGGCTCCTGAAACTGACAAGCTGGAAAAGTCACGGGATGCGTTTATTGATGAGTTGGCCCGTTGCCGCCAACTGGGCCTGACACTGCTGAACTTCCATCCGGGAAGCCACTTGAAAAAGCTGGATGAAGCTGCATGCCTTTCCCGGATTGCCGAATCTATCAATATGGCCCTGGATGCCGTACCGGATGTGGTGGCGGTTATCGAGAATACTGCCGGACAGGGCACTAATCTCGGGTGCCGGTTTGAGCATCTGGCTTCCATTATTGAAGAAGTGACTGACAAAACACGGGTGGGTATCTGCATTGATACCTGCCACACCTTTGCTGCGGGTTATGACCTGCGGTCAGTGGATGCAACAGAAAAGACATTTGATGAGTTCGATAAGGTAGTGGGGATGCAATACCTGCGTGGCATGCACCTCAATGACAGCAAAACACCTTTAGGCAGCCGCGTTGACCGTCATGACTCTCTTGGGCTGGGGGAGATTGGCTGGGATTGCTTTGAGTACCTGATGAAGGACAAACGCTTTGATGACATTCCGCTGATTCTCGAAACGATTCGCCCGGAGATTTGGCATCAGGAAATTGCCACCCTGCGCCGGTGGGCGGCATAAGTGTGCCTTTATGGGGCAGATACTATGGGCTGTTAATTTCTATTTCGGCGTAACCGGTTGAATATAAAAGGGTGTCATAGCTGGCATCCTTTTTTCATGGTTTTAGTGTGGCGAGTCTACACAAAGGAGGAAGCCATGATGCAACTATGCTTAACCATTACACCTCAGGCACACCGTCCGGTCCAGGGCCGGGGACACTGGCGTACACCACAGCCAAACAGCCAACGCATGAGGGAAAACCGATAAAACGGCGAACCAACGCTGAATTCCTTGCAGTCAGTGGTTACAATAAAGCGAATTCAGTGTTGGGGGACCTATGAGCGAATCATTAACCTGGCAGGATGTGATTGGGCAAGAAAAATCACAGCCTTATTTCCAAGAAACCATGGCATTCGTTGAAGCTGAGCGTGAAAGCGGTAAAGTTGTTTATCCGCCTCGTGAGGACGTTTTTAACGCGTTTAAATTTACACCCTTCGATAACGTAAACGTTGTAATCCTTGGTCAGGATCCCTACCACGGCCCGAATCAGGCCCATGGCCTGTGTTTCTCTGTACTGCCGGGAATCCAACCGCCTCCGTCCCTGAAAAATATGTACAAAGAACTTTTGCAGGAATTTTCTGATTTCACGGTACCTGATCATGGTTACCTGAAAAGCTGGGCTGACCAGGGGGTGCTCCTTCTCAATACCGTTTTAACGGTAGAGCAGGGTAAGGCACACTCACATGCTGGCACCGGCTGGGAAAACTTTACCGACCGTGTTATTGAGTCGGTTAACCAGCATCGTGAAGGTGTGGTTTTCCTGCTGTGGGGATCCCATGCCCAGAAAAAAGGCAGTAAGATCGACCGTAACCGCCACCATGTACTGACTGCCCCTCATCCATCGCCACTTTCAGCCCATAGAGGGTTCTTTGGCTGTGGGCATTTTGCCGAGACCAATAACCTGTTGCTGAAAATGGGAAAACAACCTATCTGTTGGCAGCCGGATATCAATGCCTGAATAAAAACCAGGGTGTGAAGAAGCAGGCAATGGCCTGCTTTTTTTATATCGGTTTATGGGCCAAATGCGTCTACAGTGAGAAGGAGGGGAAATTAGAATGAGAAACTCCCCGCATAAATTGTCACACCTTAATAACAACATCGTAATTCATGATGCAGAGCAAATCTTAACCAATTTTCTCATTTACACTGAGTAGATTAGGGAGGAAATGCCATGTTAGACCTGATTCATTTAGAACATAAAAACATATCTCGATTACTGGCATTGCTTGAACGGAAACTTGCTGCGATTCAGGCGGAAGATGAAGTTGACTTCAGGCTAATCCGGGATTCTGTGGAGTATCTGGGGAGTTACTCTGAGAAATACCACCATCCAAAGGAAGATGTTATTTACCTCTACTATCTGGAGCATTATGGCGACAATGGGGACATTGCCAAGCTGGATAAAGAGCATGAAGAGCTATCGGTCCTAACCCAGGATTTTGAAACGACCGTTGACATGATCCTGATGGATTCCGTTGTGCCACTTAGCGTGTTTGCTGAACAGCTGCAGCAATTTATACGCCGTCAGCGGGACCACCTGATGTTCGAAGAGCGAGATGTGCTCCCTATTATTGCGAAAGCCTTTAATGAAAAGGATTGGCTGAACGTCAGGGAACGCTGCATTCTGGAATATGACGACCCTCTGTTCGGCAAGGAAGTGTCGGTCAGGTTCCGGAGGTTGTCTGAAAAGCTGTTTGAGCCAGAATAGAATTTGAGGATAAATGGCAATAGAAAAGGCGCTGGATAGCGCCTTTTTTAATGGTTGCCTTAACGGCGCGTGCAAATCACTGAAATGGTACTTAAATGTCTATGTCTTCGAGGTCGTAATCCCCGGCAAGATCCATCTCCATCAGCTCCTTACGGAGGCGTTGTCTGTCCTTGAGTGCTTCAATCTCACGCCACTTGCGTTTCTGCGGTTTAGCTCTTTTGGAGCGTTGTGGCATGTCCTGATCAAAATAGTCATCAAAAGCAAAGCTATCCATATTAATCACCTCAAACGCGCCGAAGCGGTAAACAATTAATTAGCACAGGCAAGGTAAAAATAAAATTGAACTGTTTCTCATTTGTTGCGCTTCGATGAATAAATGATGAGTTGACGATCACAGATCTGTTTCGGTGGTTTGTTTTTTAACCACTGCTGCCCAGATTTTGTCTTAGTGCAGTCAGGTAAGGGAGTTCATGGATGAACCCAGCTCAACCCCTTACACAGTAGGGGGTAGGGATAAATTAGAACTCTAAAGAAATTTTTGTGACCCGTCCGGAAATGCCGGAAGTGTGTTTTGATGTTGTGTGAAATGGGTTTTCCTAATGTGAATCGAATGTATTTTGCTGTGTCCTCGCTGGATGCAAAGTGCGACACATGTCTCGTTTATGTGAACATGAATGCATATTGATTTTTACTGTATCTCCGCGCATTATCTTGCCACGCTGCCGCCATCCTGGGGTTAAAATGCGGCACTTTAGATAGCATGACCATACCGGACTGCAGAACTATTCCCAATGAATACGGTATAGGTTTCGCCCACACAGGGCAGATGGTTTCACCACAAATAATTCCCCGGGATTTTTGGTGTTGAATGTCAGGGACACCGATTTACGTCCCTAATCAGTTTCTGATTACCGGCATTCCAACAATGTCCTCAGTACAAGGCGCTCTTCAGGTGGTCGAAGTGACTGCCTGTATATTGAGCTCCAGTTGCGTACGATTTTTATCATCCTTTGCAACTGCGTGGCGTCCGTCTCTAGATGTGCGCCTTGTACCTATTGATGCTTATGAGAGGTAGGCGTGGTAAGTCTTATCAACTTTCTCAACGACCTTCTTTGGGGCTCAGTACTGGTATACCTGCTGATTGGTGGAGGTATTTACTTTACCTTACGCCTTGGTTTTATCCAGTTCCGTCACTTTACCCATATGTTTAAGGTGATGAAAAACAGCCGCAAAGACGATGAGTCAGGAATTTCTTCCTTCCAGGCACTGTGTACCAGCCTGGCAGCCCGTGTAGGTACGGGTAATATGGCAGGTGTTGCTGTAGCTATCACCCTGGGTGGACCGGGTGCTATCTTTTGGATGTGGCTCATTGCAATGTTGGGGATGGCTACTGCTTTTGCGGAAAGCACCCTGGCCCAGCTTTTCAAGACCCGTGACGATGACGGCAACTTCCGTGGCGGCCCTGCCTACTATATGGAGAAAGGGTTGGGGATGCGCTGGATGGGCGTGGTTTTCTCGATTCTATTGATGATTGCGTTTGGCCTGGTCTTTAACTCTGTTCAGGCGAACTCTATCACCCAGGCTTTGCATGTCGCCTTCGGGTTCAACTCGATGTATGTTGGCGTTGCGCTGGTGGTGATGTCGGCATTCGTTATTTTTGGTGGCCTGCGCAAAATCGCCCGGACAGCAGAAATTATTGTCCCGGTAATGGCAGTGTTTTACCTGGCGATCGCTTTCTGGATTGTGGGTTCCAACATCGAGAAACTGCCGGCAGTCATTTCCCTTATTTTCAAATCGGCATTCGGCCTGGACAAAGCCGCTTCCGGTGCTCTGGGTTATACCGTTGCGCAGGGCATGATCCAGGGCATCAAGCGTGGTCTGTTCTCAAACGAAGCGGGCATGGGTTCTGCACCAAACGCTGCAGCGAGTGCATCTCCGTATCCTCCGCACCCGGCTTCCCAGGGTTATGTACAGATGCTGGGTGTGTTTATGGACACCATCGTCATTTGTACTGCGACGGCGGCGATTATCCTGATGTCCGGCCAGTTTGTGCCTGGTGGTGAAATCACAGGTGTGGAGCTGACTCAGCGAGCATTGAGCACGGAAGTGGGTGACTGGGGCGGTATATTTATCGCTATCGCGATTTTCTTCTTCGCCTTTACTTCTATCATTGCCAATTACTCCTATGCGGAAACCAACCTGATTTTCCTGGAGCACAACCACAAGGCCGGCCTGAACATCTTCCGTGGTGTGGTACTGCTGATGGTAATGTTTGGCTCGCTGGCAGAGTTGCCTACGGTCTGGGTAATGGCAGATATATCCATGGGGTTGATGGCGATTGTGAACATGGTGGCAATATTGCTGTTGTCTGGGACAGTGGTAAAGCTGGCCCGGGATTACAACCAGCAGCTTTCCATGGGTAAGGTTCCGTGCTTTGACAGCCGTGAATACCCGGAGCTGCACAGCCAGATTGAAGACGGTATCTGGGACAAGAAAGCGGAGTGACACGCCATTCGTTTTTCCTATTGATTCCATCGAAAAAGCCATGCCACGCCGGCATGGCTTTTTGTGTTAACCTTTGGATTAAAGACTGAATTACATGGATGCCCGCAAATGCTGATCGTTGTTTCTCCCGCCAAAACCCTTGATTACACCTCTCCATTGGCAACTGAACGCTTCACTCAGCCAGAGCTTCTGGATGAGTCTTCACGACTTATAAAAGTGTGTAAGGGGCTGACACCTGCTGACATTTCCAGCCTGATGAACGTCAGCGACAAGATCGCCGGCCTCAACGTTGCGCGGTTTGCAGAGTGGCATCCGGAATTTACACCTGAAAATGCCCGTCAGGCAATTCTGGCATTTAAAGGGGATGTGTATACCGGGCTGGAAGCCGAAACGCTGGATGATGCGGGCTTCGATTACGCACAGAAACACCTGCGGATGCTCTCTGGTTTGTACGGCCTGCTGAAACCTTTGGATCTGATGATGCCCTACCGCCTGGAAATGGGCACCAAACTGGCCAACGAGCGCGGCACCAACCTCTACCAGTTCTGGGGCAGCATCATTACGGAGAAACTCAATACTGCTTTGGCTGAGCAGGGAGACAATATCCTTATCAATCTGGCCTCCAACGAATACTTCAAATCGGTGAAACCTAAGTTGCTGGAAGGGGAAATCATTACGCCGGTCTTCAAGGATCGTAAAAACGGCCAGTACAAGATGATCAGTTTCTTTGCCAAGAAAGCCCGTGGGATGATGGCGCGCCATATCATTGATAACCGTATTGAGTCTGTAGAGGATCTGAAGGGCTTTGATACTGCCGGATATTATTTTGTCCCTGAAGCGTCGAGCCACAATGAGCTGGTGTTCCATCGGGAAGAACAGTAACTGAAGGTTGGCTGCAGTGAATCTGAACTGCCGGAGGAATATATAAATACCCGCGTAATTCCCAACTCATTGATTCCAATTAGCTAAAGCCAAAAAGGCCAGCATTGCTGCTGGCCTCAGACTGCTGACAAAGCCCTAGCCATTTGGCTGGGGCTTTGATCTAATAAGGGATAAGCAAATCAATCATGGATGTGGTGACATGCTTAAAGACCCTGGCCCTCAACAATATGAAATTGAGATGGTGACACTCGAACAGTTGGTCCCCAAAAACCATCTCGTTCGCAAAATCGATGCTGCCGTCGACTTTGAATTTATCCGCGACGAAGTCGCCCACCTCTATTGCCACAACAATGGCCGCCCTGCGATAGACCCCGTTCGCCTGTTCAAAATCCTGCTCCTTGGCTTCCTCTTCGGCGTCAAAAGTGAACGCCAGCTCGTTAAAGACATCGAGGTCAATATCGCTTACCGCTGGTTCCTGCGGATGTCGCTCACTGAAAAGGTGATTGATGCGTCCACCTTGAGCCAGAACCGCCGCCGTCGCTTCAACGGTACCGATATCTTTGAGCGCCTCTTCATCCGTATCGTCGAACAGGCGATGAACAAAGGCATGGTCGATGGACGCGTCTTGTTTACCGACAGCACTCACCTGAAAGCCAATGCCAACAAACGTAAATACCGTAACGAACGGGTGAAACAAAACGTCAGCGCTTATGCCGAGCTGTTAGATGAAGCGGTTGAAGCTGACCGTGCAGCGGAAGGAAAACGCCCGCTCAAGCCGAAAGATGCTCACATCGAGAAAAACACCAAAGTCAGCACCACCGACCCAGAAAGCGGGTTTATGACACGGGACCAAAAGCCCCAGGGCTTCTTCTACCTTGACCATCGCACCGTCGACGGCAAACACGGCATCATCCTCGACACCCATGTCACGCCGGGCAATGTGAATGACGCCCAACCGTATATCACCCGTCTGGATACCACGTTAGCGCGCTTTACGCTCTCGCCTATCGCCGCCGGGCTTGATGCCGGTTACTTCACCGCTACTATCTGCCATGAACTGGAGCAGCGCCAAATCCTGCCGGTCATGGGATACCGCCGGCCTCACCGTACAAAGAATCCTATCAAGAAAAAGCACTTCCGTTACGACAAAGAGACGGACCGCTATCTCTGTCCTCAGGGGCAGGCACTGGTCTACAAGACCACCAACCGACAAGCTTACCGTGAATATCACTCAAACCCGCAGACATGCAAAACCTGTCCACTGCGTGCTGATTGCACCAAGAGTGAAAACCACAAACGGGTGATAACCCGGCACCTGTTCGAGAAATCGGTTGAGAATGCCAATGCCCTGAGACTGACCACTTGGGGTAAGAAAGTGTACCGACGACGGGCAGAGACGGTGGAGCGAAGCTTCGCGGATGCCAAACAACACCATGGCCATCGCTATGCGAGGTTCCGTGGCCTGTTGAAAGTACAAATCCAGTGCTTCCTGGCCGCAGCGGCACAGAACATCAAAAAGATAGCCCTGATGGAGGCTTATCTTCGCAAAATTGGGCTCAATGCGCGCCAAATAGTCCAGAGAGTGATGCAATTTAGCGTCTATGGGCTAAAAGCGGCCTGAACATAACAATATGGAAAAATAGCGCGATCGCGGCCTTCGGCCGCTAACAAAAGAAAACCCCGCTTGAAAAAGCGGGGTTAGTCAGCAATCTGAGGCCAGCATTGCTGCTGGCCTTTTTGTATGCGGGGTTTGGCTTAGTTTGCCTTTGCCGGTTTGCTGTCTTCTGCTGATCCGGTTTCAGTTCCCCCAGCGCGCTTTTTCCAGTAGTCCGCATTCTTGATGCCAAGCTTTACGGGGTCAAAGCTGTAATCTTTCACGCCGGCTTTTTGCTGTTCTTCATAATCATCTAGCGCTCTCAGTGCAGGCTTGCTCATGAAGAAGATGATGAGTATGCCTACGATGTTGAGCCATGCCATCAGGCCCACACCTACGTCACCCATTGCCCATGCGAGGTTGGCTGTTTTAACTGTCCCATAGAATACGGCAGCTATCAGGATAACTTTGAGGATAAACATCAAGCCGGGCATGCGGAATGTACGGCGAATATAAGCCACGTTGGTTTCCGCAATGTAGTAGTAAGCCAGGATGGTCGTAAAGGCGAAGAAGAACAAGGCAAAGGCGATAAACGGCTTGCCAAGACCCGGGAGGGTGCTTTCAATCGCCATCTGGGTGAACGCAGGGCTGTTGGCCGCCAGCTCGGCAGGCAGGTTCTGAATAAGGAATGAACCTTCAGCCAAGCCCTGAACGTTGTAGGCTCCGGTAATCAGAATCATAAAGGCTGTCGCTGAACAGACCAGCAGGGTATCAATGTACACGGAAAAGGCCTGCACAAGACCCTGTTGCGCCGGATGTTGTACGTTGGCAGCAGCAGCAGCATGAGGGCCGGTACCCTGTCCGGCTTCGTTTGAGTACACGCCACGCTTTACGCCCCAGCCAATGGCTGCTCCCATACCTGCCATCGGGGTAAATGCATCAGAGACGATCATAGAAATGATCCCTGGCAGCATGCCGATGTTGAGCAGGATGATGACAAATGCAATGACGATATAAGCCAGTGCCATAAATGGCACCACGACCTGGGTGAAACTTGCGATACGCTTTACACCACCAAAGATAATGAACGCCAGAATGATGGAAACAAAAGTGCCGGTGGTTATCTTGGCAAAGCTGAAAGTACCCAGCGCAGTTTCAATCATCGGGCCAGAGCCAAAGGCCGTTTCTACTGCGTTACCAATACTGTTGGACTGGACGCCCGGCAGCAGGACGCCGCAGGCAAAGATTGTGGCGATGGCAAAGATCCACGCATACCATTTCTGTCCCATGGCTTTTTCTATGTAGTAAGCCGGGCCACCACGAAATTCGCCGTTTTCCTCTTCTTTGTAAATCTGTGCCAGAGTGGACTCTGCATAAGCGGTGGCAGCGCCAAGGAAGGCTACGACCCACATCCAGAAGACAGCGCCAGGGCCGCCAAAACCGATTGCGGCAGCAACACCGGCAATATTACCTGTACCTACGCGGCCTGATAGGGATACAGCCAGAGCCTGAAACGATGAGATACCTTTGTCTGATTGTTTGCCTGACATCAGAAGACGCCACATTTCACCAAAATGGCGGACTTGAACAAAACGGGTGAGGATGGAATAGAACAGGCCGGCACCAAGGCAAAGGTATATCAGTGCCGGGCTCCAGATGATTCCATTTAGGAAGTCTACAATTGCTTGCATCGGAAGGTCCCTCTTGATTCGGTCAATTGTTGTATTTATGTAAATGCGAACCGAATATTACGCCGATGAAACTAATAATGTTAATATTTTGTTTGATTAAAATGTTATCGATGTGAATTTGATCTTGGTTTTGCTTTTTTATTGAGAGGAAATATCTTTATCGATGATGATTTGTGGTGGGCAAAAGAAAAGGGCCCTGAGGCCCTTTCCAGAAAAGTCCAACCAACAAAGGCCGGTTACTTGCTCTTCTTCTTGCTGTTCTTTTTCTTGGTGTCCTTTTTGCCGTCTTTTTTCTTCTTTTTCTTGAATTCAGGCTTTTTGTGCTTCGGACGCAGACCGTCTACAAAGCGTTCTTTGATGTCATCCTTGGTGTAGCGGCATACACGATCCATCATTGGCTGGTCGTGGGCTTCTACCAAAGAGACAGCGATACCTTTCTTGCCTGCACGGGCTGTCCGGCCAATACGGTGGACGAACACATCTGCGGTACGAGGCATGTCGTAGTTGATAACGTGGCTGATATCCGGGATATCGATACCACGGGCTGCAACGTCGGTGGCCAGCAATACGGTGACTTCGCCTTCGGTAAAGCGGCGAATCGCGTTGTTGCGGGATTTCTGCTCCATCTCACCCTGGATCCAGGCAAACTTGATGTCAGACTTTTCAAGCTTGTTACGAAGGTCTGCCAGGCGTTCACGGGTTTTGATAAACACGATAGCCTTTTCAGCGTCTGCAAGGATGGTGTTCAGAATCGCCAGTTTGTGGTCCATGTCATCACAGCGGTGGTACCACTGGGCAATTTTCTTGCGTTCACGGCGTGGCGGCTCAACGGTGGCCTCGTAAGGTTCGTTAAGCAGGTCAGCGGTGAAGCTGCTTACGCCACGCCCTTCCAGAGTCGCAGAGAACAGCAGGGTCTGTTTACGCCAGCGGCACTCTGCTGAGAGGCGGTCAACGGTTGGGCCAAAGCCCATATCCAGCATGCGGTCTGCTTCATCGAGGATCAGCATTTCAATGGCGCGGCAATCAAAGCGTTCTGCTTCGATGTACTCCATCAGGCGGCCTGGTGTGGCCACAATGATGTCCTGGGTCTGGGCCAGAGTTTCAGCATGATCTTCATAAGCAACACCGCCGGTGATAGACGCGATGTTAAGGTCAGTATATTTCGACAGTGCACGACCTTGCTCGCAAACCTGCAGTGCAAGCTCACGGGTCGGGGTCAGCACCAGTACACGCGCCGGTCCCGGCTTGGTGCGCGGGAAGTCCATCAGGTGCTGAAGGGCAGGAAGCAGGAATGCCGCTGTTTTACCGGTTCCGGTTGGTGCGGAAGCAAGGATATCCCGGGCATCGAGCGCCTGAGGGATCACTTCCAGCTGGATTGTAGTTGGCCGGGAAAACCCCATCTCTTCGACTGCAAGCAGCAATTGGGGATCGAGTTCCAGATCAGCAAAGGTTCGCACGGGTTATTTCTCCGCAAGTGGCATTCAGTTTCCTGCCGGCGGGTGCCGGGCAGTTTTGTCTAGTCAGACTGTGGGTGTTGAGTATACCCCCAGTCCGGCGAAAGGGCGGCATTATATACCCAAACACCCTTAAGGTGCAGGTTTCATTTTGCTCAATACAAGGTGTGCTGATCCGCTACATTTTCAGGTAAAAATCCCGGGTCAGGGCGACAAACTCCGGGGTGTATTTACCGCCTTCCTGTATTACCAGTTCTGTAGAATCCCCCCGGTAATTTGCATCCAACCCTTTTTGCAGGCGGATCAGTAACCGGGATGCAGGTTTTGCTGGAGTGCTTTTTACCGAGACTTTATGTCGGCAGCCGAGGCCGATGCCTGAGGCAAGCTCAATCAGGTTTTCACCTTCGTAGACCGGAAGGATAAGACTGGCGGCGCCACCTGTGACAAGAACTCTATCGATGGCTTTAACCAGCGCCTGATGGCTCAGGGTGTCGTGGTGTCGGGCGGTCGCCCTCTGTTCTGAACTGGCCTGAACGCCAGAAGTGAAGTACGGCGGGTTGCAGACTACGTGTTCAAAGCGGTGGTCTGGTTCCCAGGCAGTTGCATCCGCATCCAGGACGCTAACACGATCTTGCCAGGGGCTTTGTTGGACGTTGTCCTTTGTGGTTTTCACCGCTGTTTCATCAATATCAATGGCAGTAATAATTGCGCGGGGAAATCGCTGGGCCAGCATCAGGGATAAAAGTCCCGTACCACAGCCTATATCCAGGATATCGTGGCAGTCTGATGCGTCGGCCCAGGCACCCAGAAGTACCCCGTCGGTACTAACCGGCATACCACACCCATCCATGCTGATAGAAAACTGTTTGAAATTAAACCGCTTGCTCATGTGATTGTCGCTGACCTGTTTATTATGTTGATTGATTGTAATTCCATAGTTGTTTTCTGTTGATATATTATCCTTTTTTATATCTGTTGAATTTTCTAAATTTTTAACCCTATCTTTCAAATATCCATTTGCTATTGGTTGAATATGTCGAATTCAATGATCATGGTGGCATATTATCGGCTTTTTATTGCCTCTATTGCTTAATAATTAGAACTTCGTCATCATGCTGCATAAAAGGTGAGTGGTAACAGAATATCCTGTTAATATCCGTCACCTGAATAAAACAAAAACATCCATTTGCAAATACAACAGGTAGGGTAGATATCGTGTCTCAGAAATTAAAGATAAGCGATATATGGGCGCTGGGTTTTATGACCTTTGCGTTCTTCCTCGGGGCGGGGAACATCATTTTTCCACCGCAGGCAGGTCTGCTTGCCGGTGAGCATTCTCTCTCCGCCATGACGGGATTTCTTTTTACTGCAGTTGGCCTTCCCCTTACGGGTATTGTTGCCGTGGCTGTAGCGGGTGGCGGCTGGCATGGCCTGACGCGTGATCTTCCAAAATCTGTTGCGACGCTGATTGCGGTGCTGATTTTTATCATCATCGGTCCGGCATTCGCTGCGCCTCGTGCTGGTCTTGTTGCCTATGAGATGGGCTTTAAGCCATTTATTTCTGATGCAGGCCAGTTGGAGCTGACCATTTTCTCCGTGGTGTTCTTTGCTCTTGCAATGGGCTTTTCCCTGTCTCAGGGCAAGCTGATTGACACTATCGGCAAGGTCCTTACCCCGGCACTTTTTGCAGCTCTTGCGGTTCTTGCAATTGCAGTATTCGTTGCACCTCAGGGCACTATTGGTGCAGCCCAGGGTGAGTACCTGACCCAGGCTTTCACCAAAGGTTTCCTGGAAGGTTACAACACCATGGACACCTTTGCTGCTCTGATGTTCGGTATGCTGATTGTTGATGTTATTCGCAAGAAAGGTATCTCTGACGAGAGCACTACCTGTAAGTACCTGATTTACGCAGGTCTGATTGCTGCAGCCGGCCTGGCATTTGTTTACATTTCACTGTTCTATCTGGGTGCAACTGCAACCGGGTTGGGTGAAGGTGCCGCGAATGGTGGTGAAATCCTGGCTGTGTACGTTCAGGCGCTGTTTGGCCCAATCGGCCTGGTTATCCTGGCTGTCATTATTGTACTGGCGTGCCTGACTACTGTAATTGGCTTGATTTCTGCGTGTTCTGATTATTTCAGTTCACTGACCAAAATCAGCTACCGTAACTGGGTTGTTATCCTGTCAGTGGCCTGTGGTGTAGTAGCAAATGTAGGCCTTAACCAGCTGATTGCTGTTTCGGTGCCGGTGCTGTTTGCACTGTACCCGGTTGCCATTGCACTGATTGCCCTGACATTTGTCCGCCGCTTTATGGTAAACCCTAAACTGGCATACCGTGCCGTACTGGCAGTGACTTTCCTGTTCAGTATGATTGATGCACTGAAAGTTGCGGGAATCAACGTATCGGCCCTGAAGAGCCTGCCTCTGTTCGAATACGGAATGGCCTGGCTGCTGCCGATGGTGGTGACCCTGGTGGTAACAAGCTTTATTGGTGGCAACCGTGAGCAGAAAACACAGACTGTGTAATATTTCCTGCTGACCGGATACCAAAAAGCCCCTCGGAAATGAGGGGCTTTTTCTATTTGAAGGGATCAGAGCAGTTCCTGGTACTCGGTCAGGATTTGCTCACACCAGGTGGCAATACGCTCATCGCTGAGGTCATATTGGCTGTCTTCATCCAGTGCCAGGCCTACAAACATCGATTTGTCGGCGGTGAGGGCTTTGGACGCTTCGAAGTTATAGCCTACATTTGGCCAATAACCGATAAAGCGAGCACCTGCGGGCTGGAGCTTCTCGTGCAAAAGGCCCATGGCATCAAGGTACCACTCGGTATAACCCTCTTGGTCTCCAAGGCCATAAAGGGCTATCACTTTGTCTTCCAGAGACAGCCCATCAAGTTGCTCCCAGATTGCTTCCCAGTCTTCCTGTAATTCACCGAAATCCCATGTGGAGATACCCAGAATCAGGAATTCATATTCTTTGAGTTTGGATAGGGGTGTTTCTTTGATGTTATAAATATCAACCAGATCTTCACCCATAATGTCGCGAATTTTCTCCGCAGTCATCTCGGTGTAGCAGGTGGTTGAACCGTAAAAAAGGCCGATTTTCATTATATTTGTCCCGTTCGGTGACGAACTTTGCGCCATTCTAACCACTGCTGGCAGAGAAATAAAAATCCTTTCCCGACCGTTGCGAAAATTTCCTGTATTCTGGGCAAAGAAAAATTAAAACACTGCGAATGAAGTCATGACCGCCAATGAAAACAGCGTGATGCTGGAACGCTTTCTTGATGCGATGTGGATGGAACGTGGGCTGTCTGAAAACACCCTTTCCTCTTACCGTACCGATCTGATGAAACTGTGCCGATGGGCCGAGGAGCAGGGTAAAAGCCTGACGGATCTTGAAACGTCTGATCTGCAGCGTTACCAATCCTGGCTGGCTGAGCAGGACTACAAGCAGACCAGTCGTGCGAGGATGCTTTCCGCTATCCGTCGGTTGTACCAGTATTTCTTCCGGGAAAAAATCTCGGAGGCTGATCCCAGTGCGACATTGATTAGCCCAAAGCTCCCCAAACGCTTGCCCAAAGACCTTTCGGAAGCCCAGGTTGATGACCTGTTATCTGCACCGATTGTGGAAGACCCGCTTGAGCTTCGTGACAAGGCAATGTTGGAGCTGCTTTACGCAACCGGCTTGCGTGTGACCGAACTTGTCAGCCTGACCACCGAAAACGTCAGCCTGCGCCAGGGGTTGGTGAGGGTTATTGGTAAGGGTGGAAAGGAGCGGCTGGTTCCCATGGGAGAAACGGCCATTGAATGGCTGGAGAAATACCTGGCGGAAGCCCGGCCACTGCTGCTGGGCGATCAAAGCTCCGACGTGTTTTTCCCCAGCCGCCGAGCTCGACAGATGACCCGGCAGACGTTTTGGCACCGTATAAAGTTCTACGCCGTACAGGCCGGGATTGATACCGAGTCCCTGTCTCCACACGTATTGCGCCATGCATTTGCTACCCATTTATTGAACCATGGTGCCGACTTGCGTGTCGTACAAATGTTGCTGGGGCACAGTGACCTGTCTACAACCCAGATTTATACCCATGTTGCTACCGAAAGGCTCAAGCAACTTCACGGCGAACACCACCCTCGTGCATAATGCTCGGGAAATGAGATTTTTTTCCGGTTTGTTAGGTCTTAGTTAATTAACCTGCCAGCCACAAATAAGGATGAATACATGCTGCAATTGAAGCGCCTGTCAGCGTTGCTGCTGATGGTTACGGCGTTTACCGCCCATGCTGCCGAAGACAACCAGGCGATTAAACAGACATTTTCCCCGTTGGGTCTGACTGTTTCTGAAATTGCCAAGTCTCCGGTTGACGGCCTGCTGGAAGTGACCACCGACCGTGGTATTTTCTATGCTACACCGGATGGTAAGCACTTTATGGCCGGCTACCTGTATGAAGCCACCGGCGGTGAACCCCGTAACCTGACTGAGGAAAAGAACCAGACCCTCAATGTTGACCGCATCAAGGCAGTGGAAGATGAAATGATTGTCTATCCAGCCAAGGATGAGAAATATGTGGTGACTGTATTTACCGACACCACCTGTGGCTACTGCATGAAGCTTCACAAAAACATGAAAGGTTATAACGACCTGGGTATTACCGTGCGTTACCTGGCATTCCCGCGTTACGGCCTTCAGGCGCCAAACTTTGAACAAATGAGCGCAATCTGGTGTGCAGCGGATCCAGCCAAGGCGATGGATGATGCCAAGACCGGCTCGTTCAAAGAAGAGAACCGCAAGTGTGCAGACATTGTTGCCAAGCATTTCAATCTTGGCCAGCAAATGGGTGTGCGTGGAACCCCGGCGATTGTATTGCAGGACGGTACTATGCTGCCAGGTTACCAGGATCCGGAAGACCTGCTGCGTACCCTTCAGGCCCATCAAGGCTAAACTATACTTTCCTAATCCAGTGCAGCTTCGGCTGCACTTTTTACAGCGTTAAAAGAGAATCATGATCGAAATCCGCCGCCGCACGTCACAGTGCACCCCCCAGTTTTCCTCCCAGATCCCGCCGCTGCTCCAGCGCATCTATGCCAACCGGGGCGTTTCGACGGACGATGTGATGGACAGGAGCGCCAAGCGCCTACTCTCTTTCAACAAGCTGCATGGCATAGACGAAGCCGTTTCCCTGCTTGCTGACGCGCTGGCGCAGAGTAAACGTATCATTGTGGTGGGAGACTTTGATGCTGATGGTGCGACGAGTTCTGCGCTTTCTGTTACCGCACTGAAAATGCTTGGCTGTACCAACTGCGACTACCTGGTACCAAACCGGTTTGAAGACGGTTATGGCCTGAGTCCGGAAGTGGTGGAGCAAGCGATAGCCAAAGGCGCGGAAATGATCATGACGGTGGATAACGGTGTGTCATCCATCGATGGGGTGGCTGCGGCGAAAAAAGCCGGTTTGACCGTTGTGGTGACAGACCACCACCTTCCGGGAAACTCGTTGCCAATCGCGGACGCCATTGTTAACCCGAACCTTGAGGCTTGTGGTTTTCCGTCCAAAGCGTTGGCCGGTGTTGGCGTGGCGTTTTACCTGATGCTGGCACTGCGCTCCCACCTTCGCGAAAAAGGGTGGTTTGCAGAGAAGGGCATTGCTGAGCCAAACCTCGCCATTTTGCTCGATTTGGTCGCACTGGGTACCGTTGCTGATGTCGTGCCTCTTGATGACAATAACCGGATCCTTGTCCACCAAGGCTTGCAGCGTATACGGGCCGGACAGTGCCGCCCGGGGATTCTTGCACTGATCGAAGTAGCAAACCGTAACCCGGCACAACTTGTTGCCAGTGATTTTGGTTTTGCATTAGGCCCAAGAATTAATGCCGCCGGGCGTCTGGATGATATGTCATTTGGCGTTGAACTGTTGCTGAGTGACAATCTCCAGGCGGCGCGGCAGATGGCATCAGAACTTGATGGGCTGAACCAGACCCGAAAGGAAATCGAAGAGGGGATGAAAGAAGAGGCGATGGCAATCTGTGAACGCCTGAAGTTCTCTCCCGACAGCGAACTTCCTTATGGACTGGCACTTTTCCAGCGTGACTGGCACCAGGGGGTTATTGGTATCCTCGCATCGCGTATCAAGGAGAAGTTCCACCGGCCGGTCATTGCTTTTGCCGATGCCGGGAACGGTGAGATAAAAGGCTCAGCCCGCTCGGTACAGGGGCTCCATATGCGAGATACACTGGATTTGGTTGATACCCGCAATCCCGGTCTTATCAAGAAATTCGGCGGCCATGCGATGGCGGCGGGACTGACTATCGCGGAAGATGATTTTGAAAGGTTCTGCCGGGAGTTTGACGGTGCAGTCAGGGAAGTGCTGGATGAAGCTGCCCTCAAGGGGGTACTGCTTTCTGACGGTGAGTTGCTGCCGCAGGAAATGACCTTGGAAACTGCTGAATTGCTCCGGTCTGGCGGCCCGTGGGGGCAAGGGTTCCCAGAGCCGTTGTTTGACGGAGAGTTTCGCCTTTTGCAACAGCGGCTGGTGGGAGGGAAGCACCTCAAAATGATGCTTGAACCGGTCATGGGTGGGCAAATGATTGACGGTATCGCGTTCAATGTAGATTTGCGCCGCTGGCCAGACCCTTCCGTGCAGCGAGTACAGCTTGCCTACCGGCTGGATGTGAACGAGTTCCGGGGAAACCGCAGTGTACAGTTGCTGGTGGAGCACCTGGACGCAGTCTGAACCCGGTTTTTGCGCCATGCATTTTGCCCCGTTATCGGCGGGGCAAATATTACCTCCAAGAAATCCCTCCTTATCTTGATCACACTCTGTTTATTAGAGCAACAATTCGATAGAATCCTCCGGTTAAATCTCATTCGGCCAAGAAAAGAGTGACCATGTTCGAAATCAATCCGATCAAAAACCGTATTGCGGATATCAAAGGACGCACCGACGTTCTTAGGGGGTATCTTTGACTATGACGCCAAGCAAGAGCGTCTAGAAGAAGTCAATGCCGAACTGGAACAACCGGATGTGTGGAATGACCCCGAGCGCGCACAGGCGCTGGGCAGAGAGCGTTCCGCACTGGAAGCGGTTGTTAAAACCATCGATGAGCTGGACAGCGGCGTAGATGACGCCGAAGGTCTGCTGGAACTGGCCATCGAAGCGGAAGACGAAGAAACCTTCAACGAAATCACCCCAGAGTTGGATGTGCTGGCAGAGAAGCTGGGACAACTTGAGTTCCGCCGTATGTTCTCTGGCGACCACGACTCATCCGACTGCTACCTGGATCTGCAGGCAGGCTCCGGCGGTACAGAAGCACAAGACTGGTGCTCAATGCTGTTGCGCATGTACCTTCGCTGGGCGGAAGACAAGGGCTTCAAAACAGAAGTTATCGAAGTGTCTCCGGGTGAAGTGGCAGGCCTTAAATCTGCGACTGTTCGCATCCAAGGTGAATATGCCTATGGCTGGTTGCGCACCGAATCAGGTGTACACCGTCTGGTACGTAAGTCTCCGTTTGACTCAGGCGGCCGTCGCCACACCTCTTTCTCGTCTGCGTTCGTGTATCCGGAAGTTGACGACAATATCGCTATCGATATTAACCCTTCCGATCTGCGTATCGACGTTTACCGCGCATCAGGTGCTGGTGGCCAGCACGTAAACACCACTGAATCCGCGGTACGTATTACCCACAACCCAACCGGTATTGTGGTGCAGTGCCAGAACGAACGTTCCCAGCACAAGAACAAAGATCAGGCAATGAAACAGCTGCGTGCAAAGCTGTTTGAATTTGAGCTGCAAAAGCAGAATGCGGAAAAACAAGCCAATGAAGACGCCAAGTCTGATATCGGCTGGGGTAGCCAGATCCGTTCTTACGTACTGGACGACTCGCGCATCAAAGACCTGCGTACCAGCGTAGAGACCCGCAACACTCAGGCAGTGCTTGACGGTGGTCTTGACCGATTTATTGAAGCAAGCCTGAAGTCAGGTTTGTAATAAGCGAATTGCGACATTAAGGGTTCACTATGACTGACCAGTTACAAGACGAAAACAAGCTGATTGCTGAACGTCGAGCCAAACTCAACCATATTCGCCAGGGCTGTAAGGCGAATGGCCACCCTAACGACTTCCGCCGTGACAGCATGGCGGCAGATCTGCAGGCGGCTTTCGGTGAGAAAACCAAGGAAGAACTGGAAGAGCTGGCCCAACACGTTACCGTTGCAGGCCGTATCATGGCCAAGCGTGGTCCATTCCTGGTACTCCAGGATGTATCAGGCCGCATCCAGGCATACGCTGACAAAGGTGCCCAAAACGATATTAAAGACCGATACATGGGTCTGGATATCGGTGACATCGTTGGTGTATCCGGTTCGCTGCACAAATCAGGCAAGGGTGACCTGTATGTGAATATGGAAAGCTACGAACTGCTGACCAAGTCACTGCGCCCACTGCCAGAAAAATTCCACGGTCTGACTGACCAGGAACAACGTTACCGCCAGCGTTACGTTGACCTGATTGTGAACGAAGAATCACGCAACGCTTTCAAGGTTCGTTCAAAGGTGGTTCAGGGTATCCGTAACTTCATGACCAACAAAGGCTTCATGGAAGTGGAAACCCCTATGATGCAGGTTATCCCTGGCGGTGCTTCTGCGCGTCCGTTCATCACTCACCACAATGCGCTGGACATCGACATGTACCTGCGCATCGCGCCTGAGCTTTACCTCAAGCGTCTGGTTGTAGGTGGTTTTGAGCGCGTGTTCGAAATCAACCGTAACTTCCGTAACGAAGGCCTGTCTCCACGCCACAACCCAGAATTCACTATGATGGAATTCTATATGGCGTACGCTGACTACCGTGACCTGATGGATCTGACGGAAGAAATGCTGAGCCAGGTTGCCCGTGAAGTGCTGGGTACAGATGTTCTTCCATACGGTGATGTTGAAGTGAACTTCGGTGGTCCATACGCGCGTATGAGCATGCTGGATGCAATTAAACACTACAACCCTGATCACGCGGACATCCAGGCCCTGACCTATGAAGGTGTTAAAGATCGTGACCTCATGGTGTCTATTGCCAAGAGCCTGCACATTGACGTTGAAACCTTCTGGACCTGTGGCCAGCTGCTGGAAGAAATCTTCGGTGAAACCGCTGAACCTAAACTGATTCAGCCTACTTTCATCACTGAATACCCAGCGGATATTTCACCACTGGCGCGCCGTAACGACGAAAACCCATTCATCACTGACCGCTTTGAGTTCTTCATCGGCGGCCGTGAAGTGGCGAACGGTTTCTCTGAGCTTAACGATGCTGAAGACCAGGATGCACGCTTCAAGGCACAGGTTGCTGCGAAGGATGCCGGTGATGACGAAGCTATGTTCTACGATGCAGACTACATCACTGCACTGGAGCACGGCCTGCCGCCAACAGCAGGACAGGGTATCGGTATTGACCGTCTGGTTATGCTGTTTACCAACACGCACACTATTCGTGACGTTATTCTGTTCCCTGCAATGCGTCCACAAAACGGCTAATTCGCACTGAGTGTGTTTTAACCGTCTTAAAACCGTTTCAAAGGCTGCTTATCAAGCAGCCTTTTTTGTTTCATTTATTAGACTGATTGCACAATGAGTGAATAAAAAATTTGGCACTAATGCCATTAATTTATTCTCTATCGTTATGTTTGTTTTCATTAAATAAAAATTAATATATATATCAATACTGAGAATTGCGATTTATCGGGTTGATAAATAAAAGATTATTCTTTAACTGGTTGCATATGCCGCCTAAGCGCTGTCTCACCTGACGGTAGGGTCTCAATCTTGAGAACCAACAGCCATACACATCTTTTATACTTATTAACGCAATTATCAACATCAGTCTCAATTTTTAATCAATAAAAAAATAGGCAGGCGTTATGGGTATGCAATCAAGAATGGATTCAGCACCTGGTTCATTGGTAGTTGTAGGCGGTACATATGAACCATGGATTGCGATGCTGGAACAGACCGGTTGGCGTTGCCATCGCTGCTACGATCTTCGTGCAGCACAGTCACTTTTACAGGAAATCGGTCCCTGCATCGGCATCGTTGACCTTAGTCACGATGACTTCAGTCTGAACGGTGTTGCTTCTCTTGTGAACCGTAACAAGCAAGTTCGTTGGATGGCACTCATCCGCGACGATCAACTTCGAAATGACGCTATCTGCCAGTTCATCGTCAGTTTCTGTATCGACTACTTTACCTCCCCTGTCCCTAATTCTCAGTTGCTTAGTACCATCGGGCACCAGCTCGGTATGCTCAACCTTGAGCGTCGTGTATGGCCGCAACTGGGCGATCACAGTGATATGGGTCTTTATGGTGCTTCTCAGGCCATGAAGAAATTGCGTGATCAGGTTCGACGCGTTGCATCGACAGATGTATCTGTGCTGATCAGCGGTGAGAGCGGAACCGGTAAAGAGTTGGTTGGTATGGCTATCCACCAGACGTCTATTCGAGCTAAAGGACCTTTTATTGCGGTGAAATGCAGTGCATTGCCGGAAAAAGAGCTCGAGGTGGAACTGTTCGGCGACGAGCAGTCTGAAGGTAAACTGCGGGAGGCTCACCGCGGCTCAATTATGCTCGATGAAATCGGGGATATGCCGGCTGCACTTCAGGCTAAATTGCTCCATTTCCTTCAAGAAGGCGTGGGGGATGACAGGTACAGCCGAGAAGTTGATGTCCGGGTAATTGCTTCCTGTAATACGGATCTTGAGAGAGCGGTCGCAGAAGGGCAATTCCGTGAAGATCTCTACTACCGGCTTAATGTTTTGCACATTGCTGTACCGTCCCTGCGGGAACGTGGCAATGATATCTGTGAACTGGCTGAGCACTTCCTGGTGAAGTTTGCCCGTCAGTACAACACTCAGGCCCGTACTTTCTCGGATGATGCCAAGAAAGTGCTGGCAAGCTATACCTGGCCGGGGAATGTGCGCGAGCTGATCAACCAGATTAAACGAGCCGTGTTGCTGGCAGATAATCTGGTGATTGAGGCCGAGCACCTGGATCTGCCGCGCAATGGCGATTACCGTCAGAGCCTGCGCCGTATCCGGGAAGAGTCTGAGCGCGATGCACTGTTGTCAGTATTGGAAAACAACAACGGGCAGGTTTCCGCTGCGGCGAAGGAACTTGGTGTGTCCCGTGCAACCATGTACAGACTTCTCAATAAACATAACCTGATCCCGGCTCCCAGAAGTTATCGCTAGAATCAGGATGTATCCTAAAAGAAAAACACCCGCAGCGAGCGGGTGTTTTTGTATCAGTGGGCGGTTGCTGTGCCGTTTTCCGGAACCGGGAAGATATGGTCATATGCCAAGTTATAGACATAGGCGTAAACCAGGTAAAACAGTACCAGGCCAATATCCATCAGGAATGCTTGCCAGAGGGTCATTTTCAGGACCCAGGCGATCACAGGTACGGTTACCCACAACAATCCGAACTCAAAAAGGATTGCGTGAATAATGCGCAGCCCGGTTGATTTGCGGGTGTGACCATAGCGTTTTTCCATCATCTTATCGAAGGCAACGTTGTAGACGTAGTTCCACACCGTGGCGATAACAGAAAAGAAGACTCCCATAGCACCAACGTGCCCGGCTTCGTAGCCGAACTGGCTCATGATACCGACAATCAGCAGCAGACCAATCACCTCGAACCCTACAGCGTGGCGAATTCGATCCAGACGCGATCTCATTTTTTATTCTCCAGTGAAATTAGTCTGCAATTCTATTCCTTATGTAGATAAAATAAAGTTATTACCTATCTATAAAACCGATACATATGAGTATCTCGCTAGAACAGATATCTGCTTTTGTTGCGACGGTCGACAACGGGTCATTTTCCGCAGCTGCCAGGAAACTAGGGAAAGTTCAGTCTGTTATCAGTACCGCTGTTGCCAATTTGGAGGCGGATCTTGATCTTCAGCTGTTTGACCGTTCTGGGCGGTACCCGGTTCTGACACCTGACGGTGAAGCAATGCTGGCCAGGGCTCGACGGGTACTGATTGAAAGTGACAGTCTGGTTGCCCATGCGCGAGAACTGCATGACACCCTTGAGCCGCGGCTGACCATTGCGATTGAATCTATGGTGATGACTCATTCTTTGGCAAATGTATTTCGCCGGCTTCAGCAAAGCTTTCCTTTACTGGAAATAGAAATCCTGTCTGCAGGGGCAGATCGTATCCTCCGGCTTCTTGAAAGTGGCAGGGCGCAGATGGCGATATCCGGCCAACGGATGTTGCCGCCACCGGAGTTTGCATTTGTAAACTATGCGTCTGTTCCTTTGAGCCTGGTTTGCAGTTCAACGCACCCTATGGCTTCAATGAACAGCTTCTCGCTTGATACCTATGCATCCCACACCCAAATTATTGTCACCAGTGGGGATGTACCGGTGTATTTCAGGGGCAATTATTCAGACCGGCTTGCAGATACGGTATGGCTGACAGAAAACGCCCCATCAGCACTGATGTTGGCAAAAGCAGGAGTTGGCTGGGTTGCACTGCCTGAACACATGGTTAGGGAGGGAATCCATTCCGGTGAGTTGGTGGAGCTTCCTTTTGATGCTGAACCCGGTGCCTGGATACAGGCAATTGATATTATTTGGATGCGGAGTCAGCCGTTGGGAAAAGGTGCCCGGACACTGATTGGATATCTTACTGATAAGACCAGAAAATAATCTGAATTCATTAGGAACTTAATGGATGAATGATTGGATGATACTGTCTGGAATCCTGTTTCTATTATTCTGTGCTGAAATTAATTTGGAATAAAATATTCCCTTGAGTTATTTCTCGTGGGTGTGTAATTTAACAACTGATTAACCCACAGGATCTACTGATACGGAGGTGCGACATGACTCAGCGATTTAATGCATTTGCAGAATGTCGACATCCGATCTCCTGGCTTTTCACCGGAGATAAAAAACAGTAGATCCGTATCCGTTAACCCGGCTGCGGATGATTGTGCCGCAGGGGTTAACGTCTGAAATTCCCCGTAAAAACCTAGCCGGTATATTCATCCCAGCCTCCTAAATCAACAACATAGGAGAGCAAAAGATGTCTCGTTCCGTATATATTCGCCTTGCAGTGGTTCTGGTTCGTCTGGATTTAGCCCGTGAAGCCCGTCAGTGGCGTAAAGCACACCGCCGTATCCGGTATGTTGGCCCTCCACTGTCAGAGCACCTTTTACGTGATATAGGTTTCGACTCAGACGGTTATGCCATCGGCTCATCTTCACCCCAGATGAAAGCCAAGCGTGAAGTGGCAAGGATCCGTAAAAGGCTTTATTCAAGATACCTGACGTAGGTAAAGCCCCGGTTCGCCGGGGCTTTTTTATATCGGAAGGAAATGTGGATTCTGCTTAGGGGCAGGGGTTGGAGTAAAGAACGGCGACACGGTTTATCTCATCCAGAACGTCATCCGAGAGCGTCAAATCAATACTGGCTATGTTGCTTTCAAGCTGTTCAAGGTTGGTTGCACCGATAATATTGGCGGCAACAAACCCCTGCTGGTTTACGAAGGCGAGCGCCATCTGTGCCGGTTCCAGACCGTGCTTCCGGGCAATACCGACGTAAGCTTCGGTTGCCTGTTTCCCTGCTTCGGTAAAGTAACGGGAAAAACGTTTGTGCAGGGTGCATCGCGCATCCGCAGGCCAGTTGTCATTGAGGTATTTTCCGCTCAGTGTGCCAAATGCCATTGGAGAATACGCCAGCAGTTCAACCCCTTCGAGATGGCTGATTTCAGACAGGCCGACTTCAAAGCTGCGGTTGAGAAGGTTATATGGGTTTTGGATCGTGGCAATGCGGGGCAGGTTATGTTTCTCTGCCAGGTGAAGGTAGCTCATTACCCCCCATGGGGTTTCATTGGAAACACCGATATAACGGATCTTTCCTGCCCTGACCAATTCAGCCAGTGCATCCAGCGTATCAAGCAGGCTGACGCCACTGTTGTCATCGGAGTGGCCATAGTTCAGCTTCCCAAAGTTATTGACCTGCCTTTGCGGCCAGTGGATCTGGTAAAGGTCGATATAGTCAGTTTGAAGACGCTCCAAGCTGTGGTTGACTGCATCATGGATATTGCGGCGATCCAGTGCCATATCTTTGCGGATATAGGGCAATGAGCGGGGCCCGGTTACCTTGGTGGCGAGAATAATTTTGTCGCGTTGCCCGGATTTAGCAAGCCAACTGCCAATAAACTGTTCGGTGCGGCCCTGGGTTTCGGGTGTAGGGGGCACTGGATACATCTCAGCCGTGTCGATGAAATTGACTCCGCGCTCTAACGCTAAATCAAGTTGGGAGTGGGCTTCCTGCTCGCTGTTCTGTTCGCCGAAAGTCATTGTACCAAGGCAAATTCGGCTCACTTCCAGAGAAGTGTGTGGGATTGTCCTGTATTGCATTGTCGCTCCTTGTACCCCGATAAATTAGCGGAACTGATTTATTCCAGCACTTCTTTAGATACTTATATGTAAATGGAAGTGAATCAAGACTTAATACACCTGAATTGATATTGGTCACTATTGAGTAAACAGGGTGTACTAAATGCACTAAACTGAAATATTCAGGGAGTGAAAAGAGGTATGCAGGATGAAGTTAAAGCAGTTAAAACTCTGGTTAAAAGCCCATGAAGGCCCGATGCCCGGCTGTTTCCTTGTCAGTCACGCCGGTCAATCACAGTATATGGTAGAGGTTGAGGTAAAGCATCAGCTTGAAATTCTCCGTTCAGATGACGGAGAGGTTATGCACTTTGATACCGTCGATCAAGCCGGGGAACTGCTTAAGAAGTTTGGTTTTGAAACTGTTACCTTGCGGCTCACCGACCCCTATGATGAATTTGGGCCAGGAGAAGGCCCGGAGTGCCGTGAAGATATGGTTATCAGCCTCTGAGTGTTATGCGTAATAACGTTTCAGCAGTTGCTCTGTGAACGTTTTCCGAAGGTAGAATCCCCGGGGCAGCGTGCGGATCGGCTGCCCGTTTTCCCCTACGGCATCAGTCAGTGACCGGCTGTTGGCAGCTTTGGGGCGCATTTGAAGATACTCACCGTGATGCGCTGTGATACTTTCAATTTTACCCAAAGAAACGAGGTCGAGCAGTTCTTCCCAGTCACTTCGAAGCTGTGCTTCCTCTTCTGGTGATGGGGACCAGAGCATCGGCATCCCGACATGCCTTTCGCAAACTGGGATTTCCCGTTCCCCTTCGACTGGAATCCACAATACCCGGGATAGTTTGTTGCGCACATGGCTGTTCTCCCAGCGCAGTCCCCGTATTCCAGTCAATGGTGCGACAGACACAAAGGTTGTTTCAAGTGGGCGGCCATCATAGCCAACCGGGATACTCTTTAACTCGACCCCCAGTTCCTCAAAATCCTGTGTAGGTTTACTGCCCGCGGTAGCTCCCAGAAACACTTCAAACAGTTGGCCAACCCAGCCTTTATCCCTTTGCAGGTTTTCAGGGCATTTAATACCTATTTCTGCAGCCAGTTCACCTAATGTCAAACCGGCCATCATCAATGCCCGCTGAAGGAGTTCCTGTTCTGATTGAGGTCTGTTCATTGGGGAGCCCGTTGGGAAATACCGATAGAAATCATACCAAATTGGATGGTGGATTGAGTGAAAGAATGATCTTTCCTATGCGCTGTACGATCTTTGAACAATGCGGCGGATAACTATTTAATATTAAAAACGGATGATTATAATCGTTTGTTTTTAAAGGGTTATTTAGTTTTTCTTGTTGGCTGGATGTAATTTATGCAATGACATACAGTCTTTTTCGCGGATCTTTCACAAAGTTATCCACAGCAATATTGGATAGAGTGCATCAGACTGGAGTGCATGTATCTATATACAGGTGTGTAAGTGTGTGAAATGGCGGTGAAACAAAAGCCGTGACGTAAAAGTAAACAACATGTGTGGACAAAGTGTGATGTGGTGGATCTTTGACCGATCTGAATTTTTCTCAGTGAGTGATAAAAACAGGCCTTTAGTAATAAATGGTAATTTGTATCTATCATTATGATTAATAATGATATATTTGTTGTTTCCTTTGGCGGAAGGGCGCAAGCAAAGACTGAAAAACAAAGACTTCAGTTAATGTTGGATAGGTTCTTCACAAATCTATCCACAGAAAGAGTGAATAAATGTGCTCTATGTCTCATCTTTGTGTTTATAACTTCTTTGGCGGCGTTGGCTTATCCAAAAACTCTCAACTATACGACGAAAATATGAAGTAAGTAGGCGATCGCAGTTTACCATTCCCGCTGATCTGTGAAAAAATCAGTGTTAATAACTAATTTTATTGAGGGCGTCCTGTGATTGATGGCGACGGTTACCGTCCCAATGTTGGGATAGTGATATGTAACAGCCACGGTCAGGTGCTTTGGGCAAGAAGATACGGACAACATTCTTGGCAGTTCCCGCAAGGTGGAATCGATGAAGGGGAAACCCCGGAAGAAGCAATGTTCCGGGAGCTGTACGAAGAAGTCGGATTGACAAAAAAGGATGTAAGAATACTGGCAACCAGCCGTCACTGGCTGCGTTATAAGTTACCAAAGCGTCTGGTACGTTGGGACTCGAAGCCTGTCTGTATTGGGCAAAAACAGAAATGGTTTCTGTTGCGTCTGGAGTGTGAAGAGTCACGTGTGAATATGCAGCGTGGCGGAACACCTGAATTTGATGGATGGCGGTGGGTAAGTTACTGGTACCCGGTTCGTCAGGTTGTGTCTTTCAAGCGGGAGGTTTACCGAAGGGCAATGAAGGAGTTTGCCCCCTTGGCAATGCCTTTCCGGGAGAGGAAAGCACGAAGGAAAGCTAAAAGGAACGGCTAGATGCTCACAGAGTTGCGGGACATAGTACAGAGCGTCGCATCTTCATCAACACTGATGGATGCCCTGGGTACTTTGGTTAACCGCACCTGTGTTGCGATGGTCACTGAGTGTTGCTCTGTTTATATTACAGACCAGAACAGCCAGCGTTTAACCCTGATGGCGAGTCAGGGGCTGGATACCTCAGAACACATATCCCTCGGGTTTGATGAAGGCCTTGTTGGCCTTATCGCCCGCCGGGCTGAATTGGTGAACGTTGCCAATGCCAGCTCGCACGAATCATTCAAACATTTCCCCGGTATTGGCGAGGATGATTTTTGCTCCTTCCTCGGTGCGCCAATTATTTACCGTAAAGAAATTCTCGGTGTGTTGGTTGTCCAGCAACGGGTTGCGCGCCAGTTCAATGAAGGGGAGGAATCTTTCCTGGTTACGCTTGCGGCTCAGCTTGCTATGGTACTGGCCCACGCCAGGGCGCAGGGGCTGTGGCCGGATAAACAGGGCCAGAGCCTTCAGCTTAAAGGGGCACCAGCTTCACCGGGTATTGCAATTGCACGGGTGTGGTGTGACAACTCCCAGCCCAAGCTTGAAGATGTAGCCCCCTCAAGCTGCCTGAATATTGCCAATGAACGTGATCGCCTTGAGGCGGCAATAGAAAAAGCCAGTGCGGAGTTCCGCCAGCTCCGTAAGCGTTTTGACTCTGATCTGCAGCAGGATACCCTGGCCATTTTTGAACTGTTCTCCCACCTGCTCCATGATCCCCTTTTGCGTAAGGAACTCGATGCCAAGGTGGATAGCAGGGCGACCGCTGAATGGGCAGTACGGGATACGGTCGAAACTTTTGCCAGGCAGTTTGCCCGCATGGAAGATGACTACCTCAAAGAAAGGGCATCGGATATCCGTGAACTGGGACAGCGCCTTATTTATTTCCTGGATGAGCAGCACTACGACCAGCTTGACCTTGAAGAGCCGATTATTTTAGCAGCCCGGGAAATCAACGCTGCAATGCTGGCGTCTATACCCAGAGATAAACTTGCCGGGATCGTTGCCCAGGAAGGTGCGGTAAACTCCCATGCCGCGATTTTGGCCCGTGCACTTGGTATTCCGGCTGTAATGGGGGTGGAGTTTCGCCATAAAATGGTGATGGGCCAGCCTGCTGTCCTTGACGCATACAGTGGCCAATTGCTTATCAAACCCAATACCCATGTGGTTTCTGAGTACGAAGAGCTCCAGCGTGAAGAGGACTCCCTGACCTCCCAGGTTGAAAAAACACTCGCCGGCAAAACCTGTACGTCAGACGGAACCACCATTGAGGTACACCTGAATGCCGGTTTGAGTGCAGACAGCAGTATTGCAATCAATGAAGGTGTTGATGGAGTTGGCCTTTACCGCACGGAAGTCCCATTTTTGCTCCAGCGAAGCTTCCCATCCGAAGATGAGCAAATGCACCACTACCGAAGTATCCTTCGCAGCTACAATGGCAAGCCGGTAGTAATGCGGACCTTGGATATTGGCGGGGATAAACCTCTCCCTTACCTGGCTATTGAAGAAGATAACCCTTTCCTTGGCTGGCGGGGAATTCGGTTTACCCTGGATCACCCTGAGATTTTCCTTATTCAAATCCGGGCGATGCTCCGTGCCAGTGTTGGGCTGGACAACCTGGACATACTATTGCCAATGATCTCGGGGATTAGCGAGCTTCGTGAGGCCAGGGCATTAATCGACCGGGCATTTGATGAAGTAACGGAGCTTGTCGCACAACAGGGTAAGATCCTCAAACGTCCGAGAATTGGTATCATGGTTGAGGTGCCCTCGATTGTTTACCAGCTTGACCGGGTTAAGCCCCTGGCGGATTTCCTCTCCGTCGGTACCAATGATTTGACTCAATACTTGCTTGCCGTAGACCGTAACAATGCCCGCGTCGCAAATGTGTACGACTCCTTTCATCCTGCCGTCTTATCCGCTCTCCAAACTGTACAGCAAACGGCTGCAAGACAGGGGATACCTGTATGTGTTTGCGGAGAGCTGGCGGGTGATCCTATGGGGTCAGTGGTGTTGACTGGCCTGGGCTACCGGGCATTGAGTATGAATACCCGCAGCGTTGCCAGAATCAAGTTCATCCTCAGACACTTAAGTCTTCAGGATGTAAACGCAGTGGTTTCTGATATCATGCAATGCGACTCGCCAGAGGGCATTCGGGAGCTTCTGGTATCTTTCTTCAACCGACACACGTTGTCAGGCTTTGTCCGGGCTGGTGCACGGACCGGATAATTCTCATGTCTGAAGCTGTAGTTTTTCTGTTTTTCCAGTGTTTGGCTCTGGGAGGCATTGTTGGTGTGCTTGCAGGGCTGCTGGGCATTGGAGGGGGCCTTATTGTGGTTCCCGCCTTGCACCTGTTGTTGCCGGATGCCGGCATAGAGCCCCAACTGGTGATGCCTATGGCGCTGGCAACGTCCCTCGCCAGTATTGTAATGACCTCTGCTGCATCAGCCCGGAACCACTACAAAAGGGGCAACGTCAGTTTCAGTGTTGTTCGCTCTCTGGTTCCCGGAGTCCTGATCGGAGGGCTCTGCGGCAGTACCCTGGCAGATTTACTGCCGACAGCCTGGTTGCCGCGAATATTTGGTGGCATCGTTTTGATCCTGGCCCTTCAGATGCTGGTATCATTGAGAGTTCAAAGTCACCGCCCCCTGCCCAGCCCGTTAGGCCAGGCAGCAGCTGGTGGGTTTATAGGTATGATTGCCAGCCTGGCAGGCATAGGCGGCGGCGCATTGACCGTACCCTATTTAAGTTACCATGGCGTTCCGATGCGCCAGGCTATTGGCTGTTCTTCACTGTCTGGTGCGGTACTGTCCGTTTCAGCAATGACCGGCTTCATTATCCTTGGTCTTCACAGTGAGCAGGTTTTACCTAAGTGGAGTATCGGTTACGTTTATTTGCCCGCATTGACAGGAATAATCCTGACTTCTGTCGTGGCAACGAAACTTGGCGTCCATTTGGCAATCAAACTCCCCACACATTGGGTGAAAAAGATATTTGCCCTGTTTTTAATGATTGTCAGCATCGAAATGCTGTTCTAAACGAGGTTTGGATCCATGACAGAAGGATTTCTGACATTTCCGCATATTGATCCTGTACTTGTACAGATAGGGCCTCTGGCTGTGCGTTGGTATGGTTTGATGTATTTGGTGGGTTTCCTGTTTGCCATGTGGCTGGCAAACCGCAGGGCAGAAAAACCGGGCAGTGGCTGGACAAAAGATGAAGTGGGGGACCTGTTGTTTGCCGGCTTCATGGGGGTGGTTCTCGGCGGCCGCATTGGCTATGTGCTGTTTTACCAGTTTGATACCTTTATCCACGATCCGCTGTACCTGTTCAAGATCTGGACCGGCGGAATGTCATTCCACGGCGGCTTGCTGGGGGTCATTACCGCGATGCTCTGGTTTGCGCGTAAAACAAACCGGACTTTCTTCACTGTCTCAGACTTTATTGCGCCGTTAGTGCCATTTGGCCTCGGAGCAGGGCGTCTGGGGAACTTCATCAATGGAGAGTTGTGGGGGCGGGTAACTGATGTGCCGTGGGCGATGATTTTCCCGTCCGGTGGCCCCTTCCCTCGCCACCCGTCACAGCTTTACGAGTTTATTCTTGAAGGCGTTGCCCTGTTCCTGATCCTGAACTGGTTTATCAAAAAGCCCCGCCCTGCAGGCGCGGTATCTGGCTTGTTCCTGCTTGGGTACGGTAGCTTCCGTTTTCTGGTGGAGTTTGTGCGTCAGCCGGATGCGCAACTTGGTCTGTTTGACAACTGGATCAGTATGGGACAAATCCTGTCGACCCCGATGATTTTAGTCGGTGTGGGTATGATGGTCTGGGCATACCGCCAGCCGCAGAAAATTCAGGGCTGATTGCCAGTGGCAGACTAATGTCTCCTTGACATGGCCCACTCACATGGTGGGGCAATTATGTTAAAGTGCGCCTTATTAGGCGCATTTTTTATAGATGGAATTCGTGAGATGAAACAATACCTGGACTTGATGCAGGATATCGTCGACAACGGCAGTGACCGTGGCGACCGTACCGGTGTGGGCACCCGTTCTGTATTTGGCCGTCAGATGCGGTTTGACCTCAGTGAAGGCTTTCCCCTGTTGACCACAAAGAAACTCTACACCCGTGCAATCATCCACGAACTGCTGTGGTTCCTGAACGGTGACACCAATATCAAGTACCTGCAGGACAACCGTGTCTCAATCTGGGATGAATGGGCTACCGAGGGAGGCGACCTGGGCCCGGTTTATGGCGCACAATGGCGTTCTTGGGCATGCCCTGACGGTTCCACTGTGGATCAGATCAGCCAGTTGGTTGAACAAATCAAAACCAAGCCAAATTCCCGCCGCCATATAATCACGGCATGGAACCCGGCGGATTTGCCGGACGAGAGCATTTCCCCGCAGGCTAACGTGGAAGAGGGCCGGATGGCACTGGCACCTTGTCACTGCCTGTTCCAGTTCTATGTTGCTGACGGGAAGCTGTCATGCCAGCTGTACCAGCGCAGTGCCGATTACTTCCTGGGCGTGCCATTTAACATTGCAAGCTACGCACTGTTTACCCATATGGTTGCTCAGCAATGTGGTTTGGATGTTGGGGATTTCGTCCATACATTTGGTGACGTTCACCTCTACCACAACCACCTCAATGATGACATCGTGTTTGAGCAACTGAAGCGTGAACCACGTGAACTGCCAAAACTGGTCATCAAACGCAAGCCAGACTCTATTTTTGACTACAAGCTCGAAGACTTCGAGATTGTAGGTTATGAACCAGCGGAAACCATCAAAGCACCTATCGCCATTTAACCGTTTCTGCTGCATCCGTTTTGATGACAAAAGCCGGGTCGATATGAACTGACCCGGCTTTTGTATATGTGATGTTTGCCTGTCCTGTGACTGCTCAGTCTTCTCGATCAAAAACGCCCGCATTGTGCGGGCGTTCTGTTGACAGTTTGGTTGGCTTTACTGGGTAATCAGCAGGACAACAGTCGGCATTACGATAAATACCAGCCCCAGGTAGGCAACCACCGCCATCTTGGATTTTGCCGCCGCGTTACCCAGCATCTCTGCACACTTCAAAGGCAGTTCACGCATGAACGGCAGACCGAAGATAAGCAGGGTAGCCAGAATGTTGAAGCTCAGGTGTACCAGTGCAATTTGCAGGGCAAACACAGCGTTTGAACCTGTAACTGCGGTAGCAGCCAGCAATGCAGTGATACAGGTACCGATGTTTGCACCCAGAGTGAATGGGTAAACATCACGTACTTTGAGCACGTTGGTACCAACCAGTGGAACCATCAGGCTGGTGGTCGTTGAAGAAGACTGAACCAGGATAGTAACCAGCGTACCAGACATAATGCCGTGGATTGGGCCGCGGCCAATAGCCTTGTGCAGCATTTCCTTGGCACGGCCTACCATCAGTGAGCGCATCAGCGATCCCATCAGAGTGATAGACAGGAAGATAAGGCCGATACCCAGAACAATCAGTGCCGCACCGCCCCAGTTACCAGGCAGGACTGACAGTACGTCTTTGGTGCCACTTACAACCGGCTTAGTTAACGGGCCCATGAAATCAAGCCCTTTCATGCTCAGGCTGCCGTCAAACATCAGAGGGGCAACCAGCCATGCAGAGATCTTGTCCAACAGGCCAAACATCATTTCCAGTGGCAGGAAGATAGCCACGGCAATGAGGTTAAAGAAATCGTGTACGGTTGCACAGGTGAACGCACGGCGGAACTCGTCCTTGCAGCGCGCATGGCCCATGCTGACCAGCGTATTGGTTACAGTTGTACCAATGTTGGCACCCATCACCATAGGAATAGCGGTTTCCACAGGAAGTCCGCCGGCTACCAGACCTACAATAATAGAGGTAACGGTACTTGAAGACTGGATCAGTGCAGTAGCAACGATACCAATCATCAGACCAGCAACGGGATGAGACGCGAATGCAAACAGTTCTTTCGCTTGCTCACCAACAGCCCATTTGAAGCCGCTGCCCACCATAGACACTGCAACCAGCAGCAGGTAAAGCATTGCAACAAGGCCTGCCCAACGAACCCAGTTGTTAGAGATAGAAACTGGGGCAGTAGCCGTTGAAGTTTGGGTAGTCATGAATTTGCTCCGTGACAGAAATATGTCGGTTTTGTGTCAACGAGGCGAATGTTAGGAAGCTAATATTTCAGAAATATGACACGCGGTGTCACAGAAGAAATAATTGCTCAAGTGACTATTAAATAGTCGATTTAGATCGAATATTGGTCATCTAGTAGTCTATATATTGGTATTGAATTTAAAATTATACGTATTGTTGCACATTTGAATTCCATAATGAGCCTAATTTCTTATTGGTGGAGTTTTTAACTGTGATAAAGCAATTCGCGACGCAAAAAATCACTGTGAAAGAACTCTGGTTTCGGAAATTCCGAATTAAATGGTCAGCACAACCGATTTTTATATTAGTTATTTCGCTGGCTACACTTAATGAAGAATATTTTTGAAGGAGTTTCATTTTTATGACTGATGCAATTCGCCAGTTCCTGAAGCTGGAATCTGCTGGCGGTATCGTTCTAATTATTGCGGCAGCACTGGCAATGATGATTGCCAACACTCCGCTACAGGGCGTGTATGAGTCGACACTCCACACCTATGTATTGGGACTCTCAGTTTCTCACTGGATAAACGACGGCCTGATGGTGATTTTCTTCCTGGTTATTGGCCTGGAAGTAAAGCGTGAGCTGATCGAAGGTGCGCTTAACACTAAAGAGAAAGCAATCTTCCCAGCTGTTGCTGCGCTTGGCGGTATGATTGTGCCGGCGTTGGTTTACCTGTTTTTCAATTTTGCTGATCCTGTTGCAAGAGGTGGCTGGGCAATTCCTGCGGCCACAGATATTGCATTTGCTTTGGGTGTGATGGCGCTGCTGGGCAACCGGGTCCCTGTCGCGCTCAAGGTTTTCCTGCTGGCGCTGGCGATTATCGATGACCTGGGCGTAATCGTTATCATCGCGCTGTTTTACAGCAGTGACTTGTCTGTCACGGCCCTGACCATTGCCTTTGCGGCGACAGCGCTCCTGTTCTTTATGAACAGCCGGAATGTCACCAATCTGAATTGGTATCTGTTGGTGGGCATTATCCTCTGGGTGTCCGTGCTGAAGTCGGGTGTTCACGCGACATTGGCGGGTGTTGTGCTTGGATTTGCTATCCCTCTGCGTGGTGCTGACGGGAAAGATGGCAAGTCCCCGCTTAAAAAGCTGGAGCATTTGCTGCACCCTTACGTCGCATTCCTGATTTTGCCGGTATTTGCATTTGCCAATGCAGGTATTTCCCTGGAAGGAGTTTCCCTCTCAAACCTGACTGATACCCTGCCACTGGGTATTGCCCTGGGACTTCTGATTGGTAAGCCTATTGGTGTGTTCTTCTTCAGCTGGCTGTCAGTGAAGATGGGGATTGCCAAGTTGCCGGATGGGATCACCAAGCGCCATATTTTCTCTGTGTCTCTGCTGTGTGGTATCGGGTTTACGATGTCGATATTTATTTCGTCCCTGGCCTTTGTGGGCCTGAGTGATGAATTCATGACCTATTCCCGATTGGGAATTCTGATTGGCTCGACACTGTCTGCGGTAATTGGATATGTGGTGCTGAATATGTCGCTGCCAAAAACAGCTGCTGTTGAAGGAGAGGAAGATGAAAAAAAGCTCAATAACATTAGTTACTAGCGGGCTGCTTTTCTCTGCTGTGGCTTTTGCTGCAGAGACGGATTACAGCGCCTGTCTGGAAGGTAAAGAATCTGCCGTATGCGAAGCCTATATGGCTGGCTTGAAGCAAAGCTCTCCGGTCTCTGAGGAACTTGAAAACGCAGCCAAGCAAAACAGCTTTCTGTCCCGAGCATTGGAACAACGGGCAGGAGAGCGATATCGCAAGCCGGTTAAGGTCGCAAATGTGACGCCATAATATTCCGCAAAATCGATAACTTGCAGGCACCGGATCCGCAGCGTATTCTGCGATCCGGTGTTTTTATTTGGATTGGGCATGTCACATCTCAACTACAACCATCTCTATTATTTCTGGATGGTCTGCAAGAAGGGCTCCATCAGTAAGGCGGCAGAAGCTCTGTTTCTAACCCCCCAAACGGTAACCGGGCAGATACGGGCTCTGGAGGAACGTCTGAATGGTAAGCTGACACGCCGTTCCGGGAGAAATGTAGAGCCAACAGACTTAGGACAGATGGTCTTCAAATATGCTGACCGCATGTTTGGCCTGAGCTATGAGATGCTTGATATCGTCAATTACAGCAGCCGGGAAAACATCCTGTTTGATGTCGGGGTGGCTGATGCCCTCTCTAAACGCTTGGTCTGTAAGTTACTTGGCGCCGTGCTCCCGGAAGACAACACCATTCACCTTCGCTGCTTTGAATCGACCCATGAACTTCTTCTTGAGCAGCTATCCCAGCACAAACTGGACATGATTCTGTCTGATTGCCCGGTAGACAGCGCCCAAAGCCCAGGGCTCTACAGTGTGAGGCTGGGAGAGTGCGCTATGAGTTTCTTTGGTTCTGTGGACTTAAAGCGGACTGACTTCCCTGAAGCCCTGGAGCAGCAAAAAGTGCTGATTCCAGGAAGCCGTACTGCGATGGGACGGAAGTTGCTGCAATGGTTTGACCAGCGAGGTATCACACCAAATATTCTGGGTGAATTTGATGATGCGGCACTGATGAAAGCATTTGGGTCTTACCTGAACGCGGTGTTTGTAGCACCACATTTCTATTCTGAGGAAGTTGCTGGTACACAGGTCAGAGAGCTTTTGAAAATCAAAGAGCTGAAGGAAGAGTACTACGTGATATTTGCCGAGCGAATGATACAACATCCCGCAGTGAAACGGATTTGTGAAGCTGATTTCTCACACTTATTTAAATAGGTCTTAATTGACAAAGACTTATGCAAAGCACTCAGTATCATAATCGAGACAACAGCCACATGTATAGCCTATTGTTATAATTGTAAATATGTATAACAATACGCCGTGTGAATAAAAAAAATACGATTTTGCTGTTGTCTATTTAACGTTGTTTCCGGTGAAGACTATGGATCAAGAACTGATGGAGCAAAATGCTCCTCAAGCAGTGACGCTGCTTAAAGCGATGGCTAATGAGAGACGGTTGTTTATATTGTGTTACTTGTTGGAAGGGGAATTGTCCGTTGGGGTAATGAGTGAGAAAGTGGGGTTGAGTCAATCCGCTCTATCACAACACCTTGCTTGGCTCAGGCGTGATGGCCTGGTTAAAACAAGAAAAGAAGCACAAACTGTCTATTACTCACTAAAAAGTGACGAAGCGCGAAAAGTTATGGAAACGCTTCACAGTTTATATTGCGCATGAAGCAATTATAGATATAAAAAAACCGGCAAATAGCCGGTTTTTTTAGCTTCAATCGCAGCAAATTACATTGCTTTGATTTGAGCAGCCAGGCTAGCCTTGTGGCGAGCGGCTTTGTTCTTGTGGATCAGGCCTTTAGTAGCCTGGCGATCCAGAATAGGCTGCATGTCAGCGAATGCTTTCTGCGCAGCTTCTTTATCGCCAGCAGAGATAGCAGCGATGGTTTTCTTGATGTAAGTGCGCATCATTGAGCGGCGGCTAGCGTTGTGCTGGCGGCGCTTTTCAGATTGGATGGCGCGCTTCTTAGCAGATTTGATATTTGCCAAGGGTCTAACTCCCAAATCTTCGTATCGGTGACAATTTAAGGCCGAGGACTATGCCTCTTTTCACCCGCATTGTCAATTCATTTGTGCAAATATCAGCCGCACAGGCAATAGCCTTGGCAGCGACTGAATATCACGGATAATATGGCAGCGAATTCTACCAGTATTTGTGCCAGGAGGTAACCCTTTTCTGGCCGTAACAATGAGGTTTTCTGTGAGTAAGCGACTCCTGCGTTCTGGCCTGGTGGTCAGTGCTATGACACTGGTCTCCCGTGTGCTGGGACTGGTCCGCGATGTGGTGGTGGCCAACCTGATGGGGGCGGGTGCTGCTGCGGACGTATTCTTTTTTGCCAATAAGATTCCTAATTTCCTGCGGCGCTTGTTTGCCGAAGGTGCTTTCTCACAGGCTTTCGTACCGGTTCTGACAGAGTACCATGCGACAGGCGATATGGATAAAACCCGCCAGTTAATTGCAAAGGCATCCGGTACCTTAGGTGTTCTGGTTTCTGTCGTCACACTGGTTGGTGTGATAGGTTCGCCGCTGGTAGCTGCGCTGTTCGGTACAGGCTGGTTTCTTGACTGGGTTCATGGTGGTCCGTCAGCAGAAAAGTTTGAACTGGCCTCTTTGCTGCTGAAAATCACCTTCCCTTACCTTTGGTTTATTACCTTTGTTGCGCTCTCTGGGGCGATACTTAACACCATTGGCAAGTTTGCGGTATCTTCATTTACCCCGGCTTTTCTCAATGTTGCCATTATTGCGTGTGCAATTTACGTGTCGCCTCGTCTGGAGCAGCCCGAGATTGGCCTGGCTCTGGGGGTTTTCATCGGTGGTCTGGTGCAGTTCGCTTTCCAGATTCCATTCCTGATGCGGGAAAAAATGCTGGTTCGCCCTCAGTGGGGATGGAATGATCCAGGGGTTAAGAAAATCCGTACCCTGATGCTTCCTGCAATGTTTGGGGTATCAGTCAGCCAGATTAACCTTCTGTTTGATACCTTCATTGCCAGTTTCCTGGCAACCGGCTCTATCAGTTGGCTTTATTATTCTGATCGTTTGCTGGAATTCCCTCTGGGACTGTTTGGTATCGCTATCGCGACAGTTATTTTGCCCGCTCTTTCTCGTAAACATGTCGACAAATCCCCTGAGCAGTTTGCTGCAACCATGGATTGGGGGGTCCGCATGGTGCTCCTGTTGGGCATCCCTGCGATGGCTGGTTTAATGTTTCTGGCCAAGCCCATGCTGATGGTGCTCTTTATGCGCGGTGAGTTTAATGTCGCCGACGTGAATGCAGCGTCCCTGTCACTGGTGGCCTACGGAGCCGGGCTACTTAACTTTATGCTGATCAAAGTACTGGCCCCGGGCTATTTTGCTCGTCAGGATACAAAAACCCCGGTTAAGTTCGGTATTGTCGCAATGGTCACCAACATGGTGTTTAACGCGATTTTTGCTTGGTTCTTCGGCTATGTGGGACTGGCGATGGCAACATCACTGTCAGCGCTGATAAACGCGGGCCTTTTGTACCGTGGACTCCATAAACAGGGTGTTTACCGTATTTCCCGTGAAACCGTGGTGTTTTTTGTAAAGTTGTTGCTGGCCACAGCCTGTATGCTGTTCGCCATTGACCGTTTAATGCCAGGATTTGATAACTGGCTCGCAACCAGCACACTTCACCGGGCATGGTGGTTATGTGGGCTGATCGGTGCAGGGGCTGTCGTTTATCTGTTTGTGCTGGTTACAACCGGTGTTCGACCGCGCCATATCAAGGTTCGCGCGTAGTACCAAAATGATTTATGAGTGAGCTATTTGTAGGGGAAATCGATCCTGTTTTTTGATGGTCATTTAAACTGGGAGTCCCTTCGGTATATAATTCGTCGGTTTTTGACCATCCACCGGCCAGAAAGTAGAGGTTATGGAGTTAATTCGGGGTATTCATAACATTCGCCAGGAGCATAAGGGATGTGTGCTGACCATCGGTAATTTTGATGGAGTGCATCTTGGGCACCAGGCTGTGTTAAAGCAGGTCATTGCGAAAGCCAAGGCGTTGGGTTATCCCGCCACCGTGATGACATTCGAACCACAACCTCTGGAAGTGTTTTCCCCGGATACCGCTCCGGCACGCCTGACCCGGCTTCGTGACAAGTATGTCCACTTAGCTGAACTCGGGGTAGAGCGCTTGCTTTGCGTCCGGTTTAACCCGGCATTCGCAGCAATGACTCCCCAGGCGTTTGTAGAACGCTTGTTGGTAGAAAAGCTGGGTGTTAAGTTTCTGGTGGTCGGTGATGATTTCCGGTTTGGCCAGAAACGAAGCGGTGACTTTGCTTACCTTGAGGAACAGGGGCAGAAACTCGGATTTGAAGTGGTCAGTACCCATTCATTCTGTCTTTCTGCGCAGCGGGTGAGCAGTACGCTTATCCGAAATGCTCTGGCAAATGATGAGCTTGGACAAGCCGAGTCAATGTTGGGGCGGCCTTACAGTATTGCCGGACGTGTGGCCCACGGAAACAAACTGGGGCGCACTATTGGCTTTCCAACTGCAAATGTCCAATTGAAACGTCTGGTTTCGCCGGTTTCCGGCGTATATGCTGTTAGGGTTCTGGGCTTGCCGGAAGGGATCAAAGGTGGGGTGGCAAATGTAGGGAACCGCCCTACTGTCGATGGAGTACGCCAGCAACTGGAAGTGCACCTGTTCGATTACAGTGCCGATTTATACGGTAAACAAATCGAAGTGCAGTTATTGCACAAATTGCGAAACGAAGTGAAGTTCGCATCTTTTGACGCTCTCAAAGCGCAAATTGAATTGGATGCTCAGGCGGCCAGAGATTGGCTGGCTGAGCATGAATAATGTCTAGAGTAATTCCTTCATACGGAACAAGCATCGATGAGTGACTTTAAAGATACACTGAATCTGCCGGAAACCGAGTTTCCGATGCGAGGTAACCTCGCCAAGCGTGAGCCTGAAATGCTCAAGCGCTGGTACGATGAAGATCTGTACGGCGAGATCCGCAAAGCCAAAAAAGGCAAAAAATCCTTCATTTTGCATGACGGTCCTCCGTATGCGAACGGCAGCATTCACATTGGTCACTCTGTAAACAAAATTCTGAAAGACATTATTGTTAAATCCAAGACCCTGTCTGACTTCGACGCACCGTATGTGCCGGGTTGGGACTGCCATGGTCTGCCTATCGAACTGAAAGTAGAGCAGAAAGTAGGTAAGCCAGGTCAGAAAGTGTCTGCTGCAGAGTTCCGTGAAGAGTGCCGTAAGTATGCGGCTGAGCAGGTTGAAGGCCAGAAGACTGACTTTATCCGCCTCGGCGTGCTGGGT